>NZ_DASTBH010000335.1:0-35173 GCF_035712165.1 Actinophytocola sp.
CTTCGGTGGTGATGACGGCGACACCCTGGCCGGCGAGCCAGGCCCGGGCGGCACGCAGCCGGTCCGCGCGCTGCTGGTCCGGAGTGGTGGTGGCGGCGGCGCCCGGCCAGCCCGGGTCGTCGAAGACGGTGGCCGGAACCACCCAGCACACCAGGCGGTCGACCCGGCGGGCCGGCGCGCCCGCCGGCCCGGCCGCGAGGGGGTAGGGAGCCGCCGCGAGCCGGGCCAGCCTGGACGCCCGCAGGAGGGCGCGGGGGTCGGCCCCGGCGCCGGTGGTCACGAAGGAGATGACCACGGGCAGCGCGACGGGCGCCGGGGCCGGGTCCTCGCCGGACGGGCTCATCCGCACGGTGGCGGTGAGCGCGTCCGGTCCAGAGTGGACGGCACTGACCTCGACGATGGTGCCGCTGACGGTGGCGGTGCGAACCACGATGGCGCCGGCCCACACCGCGTCGGCGCCCGGGATCGGGACGGTGTCCCAGGCGGCGGCGACCTCCCACGGCACCGGCTCCCCCGTCCGGCGGAACGTGGCCGACGCGGTCACCTGGGAACCGAGGGGCACGGCCAGGTCGAACCGGTCGAAGATCGCCGACGCCGGTTCGGTCACCAGCGCCGGATCGAGTTCGTAGGCCACCGTCACGATGGCGAGCAGCGCGTCACCCGTGAGCACACCGCCCCGAGCCGCCGGGTCGGCGAGCCGCAGCAGAGTCTCACTGGCGATGTCCACGCCGGGATCCAATCGGCCGCCGTCGACAACTCGTCGACAACTCATCGACATGCCATCGCGGGCCACGCCGCTGGAATGACCTGAACGCCGCTACCCGGGTCGGGAAACCCGGCCTAGCATGGAAATTTATGGCGAAACTGGGCTCCGGTGTGGTCCTGGCCGTTGTGCTGGCCGTCGTCGCGACCCTTTCGGGTGCCGGGGTGAACCCGGTCGACCATGACCAGGGGCTCGGCGAGCGCGAGTCGGCCGAAGCCGCCGAGCACGAGGAGTTCGGCGAAGGGGAAGAAGAAGAGGAAGAAGAGGGCGAGGCCGGGCCGGCAGGCGCCGACGACTGGTTCGCCACCCAGCGGCTCTACCCGTTCCCGTCGCTGAACATCAGCGCGCTGCAGGCCGGCGCCCGGGCCAGCGCCGCCGGAATCGCCGCCGCACCGGGCATCCAGGCCGCCTGGCTACAACTCGGACCGGCCAACATCGGCGGCCGGGTCACCGACCTGGTGGCCCACCCGACCCAGACCAACACCGTGTTCGCCGCCGCGGCCACCGGCGGCGTGTGGCGCAGCACCGACGCGGGCGCCACCTTCACCCGCGCCTGGAACCCGGCCCTGACCCCGTCGGTCGGTGCGCTGGCGATCACCGGCACCGGGGTGCTCTACGCCGGCACCGGCGAAGCGAACCCGGGCGGCGGCAGCGTCACCTTCCCCGGCGCGGGCGTGTTCCGCTCCACCGACAACGGCGCGAACTGGCAGGCCCTCGGCCTGACCGGAACCGACCGGATCGGCCGCATCGCCGTGGATCCGGGCAACGCCAACCGGTTGTTCGTCGCGGCCGCCGGAAACCTGTTCGTGCCGGGCGGGGAGCGCGGGCTCTACCGGACCACCGACGGCGGCAGCACCTGGCAACTCGTGCTGCCCGGCGCCAACGGCACCACCGGCGCGGTGGACGTGGCGGTCAACCCGAGCAACCCGAACCGGGTCTACGCCGTCATGTGGGACCACCACCGCCAGCCCAACGGCCGGGTCTACGGCGGAACCGGCTCCGGGCTCTACCGCAGCAACGACGGCGGGACCACGTGGACGAGGCTGGCCGGCGGGCTGCCGGCGGCCGGCGCCAACCTCGGCCGGATGGGCGTGGCCGTGTCCCGCAGCAACCCCAACCGGCTCTACGCCATCGCCTCGGACACCTCCGGCGACTTCGTCGGGTTCTGGACCTCCACCAACGGCGGCGACACCTGGACCCGGCTGACCAACACCTCGCTGGTCTCCTCGGCGCAGTCCACGTTCGGCTGGTGGTTCGGCCGGATCTGGGTCGATCCGGCCAACGAGCGGCACGTGTTCGCGGCCGGGGTGAACATGGTCGAGTCCACCGACGCCGGCGCGAACTGGCGCCGGTCCTCCGGTTTCCACGCCGACCAGCACGCGATGGCGTGGGATCCGTTGACCGCCAACCGGGTCTACCTCGGCAACGACGGCGGTGTGTACCGCTCGGCCAGCAACGGCTCGCTCACCGCGACCTGGACGAAGTCCACCAACCAGGCACACCTGCAGTTCTACACCGTCGCGGTGTCCAAACAGGACACTTCCCGGATCAGCGGCGGCCTGCAGGACAACGGCTCGGTGCGGTCCTGGGGCGGCGGCAACTGGAACTCCATCCTCGGCGGCGACGGGCTGATGAACCTGATCGACCCGACCAACCAGAACAAGGTCTACGCCTGCTCGCAGAACGGCTCGTGCAGCCGGTCCACCAACGGCGGCGACACGATGACCGGGTTCGGCGCCACCACCTCCGAGCGCCGCAACTGGCTCACCCCGGTGGTGTTCGACCCGAGCAACCCGGCGGTCATGTACTACGGCGGCAACCGGCTCAACCGCTCCACCAACTCCGCGACGTCCTGGACCGCGATCAGCCCGGACCTCTCGCACGGGCCGGGCGGCGTCGACGGGTTCCCGTTCGGCACCATCACCGCGATCGCGGCGGCCCGGACCAGCCCGGCCACGATCTACGCCGGCACCGACGACGGCCGGCTGTGGATCACCCGCAACACCGGCGGGACCTGGACCGAGATCACCGCGGGCCTGCCCACCCGGTGGATCAACCGGGTCGCCGTCGACCCCACCGACGCCAACCTCGCCTACGTCGCCGTCTCCGGGTTCCGCAACGGCGACCCGGCCGCGCACGTGTTCCGCACCACCAACGGCGGGACGTCGTGGCAGGACATCTCCGGCAACCTGCCGGACGCCCCGGTCAACGACCTGGTGCTCGACCCGCGCGACCGGACCCGGCTCTATGCCGCATCCGACGTCGGGGTCTTCCTCACCACCGACACCGGCGCCACCTGGACCGCCGCCGGCACCGGCCTGCCGCTGGTGCCGGTCTCCGACCTGGAGGCCACCGACACCGGCACCGCGACCGTGCTCACCGCCGCGACCTACGGGCTGGGGATGTACCGGCTCGGCTGACCCCCCGCCCAGCGTGGAAAGCCCGCGTCCGGCAAGGCAAGATGTGCCCTGACGGTCGTGGTTTGACCAGCGTCGTCGCGGTCAATTCCAGGCGCGCGGACGACCCACGCACCGCAGGGACACTGTGGACGGCCGGGCCGCGCGCGCTCGTGACATGGTTCGGAGGGGGGTGGACACGGTGGGTGAACTGCCGGCCGATCTGGCCACGGCCGTGCGGCTGGGCGGTGAGATGGGACGCCGGTTCGCCGCCTACGACTGGGCCGGTCACCCGCTCGGTCCGATCTCCGGCTGGCCCCCCGCCTACCGGTCGGCCGTCACGGCCGCGCTGAGCTCGCGGTTCCCGATCGTGCTGTGGCTGGGGGCGCAGGACCTCTACCTGGTCTACAACGACGGCTACCTACCGATGCTCGGCGAGAAGCATCCGTCCGCGCTGGGCTCACCGGGCCGCGAGGTGTGGTGGGACATCCTGGACTCGATCGGCCCGATGCTGTCCGGGGTGGTGGAGACCGGGGCGGCGACCTGGTCGGACGACCTGCTGCTGCCGATCTGGACGGCCGGCCGGCCGCAGGAGCGGTACTTCACCTTCAGCTACGGACCGATCGTCCTCGCCGACGGCCAGGTGGACGGCGTCTTCTGCGCGGTCAACGAGACCACCGACCGGGTGCTCGGCGGCCGGCGGCTGAGCATCCTCAACCACGTCGCCGGCGCGCTGATGGAGACCCGCACGGTCGACGACGCCGTGCGCGCCGCCGTCGAGGTGTGCGCCAGGCAACCCGCCGACCTGCCGGTGCTGGCCGTCTACGTGGACGACCCGGCCACCGGCACCAGCCGGCTGCGCGGGTCGACCCCGGAGGTCGCCGGACTGCTGCCGGCCACGCTGGGCGAGCTGTACCCCGGGCCCAGGTCCGGGACCCGGGTGCTGGACGACCTGCCCACCCGGCTGCCCGGGCTGGCCTCGGCGTTTCCGGCCGGGGTCCCGGAACAGGCCCTGGTCATCCCGCTGCCGGACCCGGTGCAGGTGTCGGTCGGCGGGGCGCTGGTCGTGGGCGTCAACCCGCGCCAGCCGCTGGACGACCAGTACCGCGGCTTCTGCCGCCTGCTCGGCGACCAGCTGACCGCCGTGCTCGCGACCGCCGGCCTGTACGAGCGGGAACGGCACCGGGCCGACGACCTGGCCGAGCTGGACCGGGTGAAGACCGCGTTCCTGGCCAACGTCAGCCACGAGTTCCGCACCCCGCTGACCCTGCTGCTCGGCCCGGTCCAGGACGCCATCGCGGCCGCGGCGGACCAGCCGGAGCAGGTCGAGCGGCTGGACATGGTGCACCGCAACGCGCTGCGGCTGCTGCGCCTGGTCAACTCGCTGCTGGACTTCTCCCGCATCGAGGCGGGCGGCGCCACCGCGAACCGGGTTCCGGTCGACCTCGGCACGCTGACCGCGCACATCGCGTCCGCGTTCACCGAGCTGTGCCAGCGGGCCGGCCTCGAGCTGGTCATCCGCTGCCCCCCGGTGACCGCCGAGGTGGACCCGCAGATGTGGGAAACGATCGTGTTGAACCTGCTGTCCAACGCGGTCAAGTTCACCTTCCACGGCTCGATCACGGTCGAGCTGACGCGGTCCGGTGACCGGGTGCGCCTCCAGATCACCGACACCGGCGCCGGCATCGCGGCCGACGAGCGGGACCGGCTGTTCGACCGGTTCTACCGGGCCAGCAACACCCGCGCCCGCAGCGTGGAGGGCAGCGGAATCGGGCTGTCCCTGGTCCGCAGCCTGGTGGAGTTGCACGACGGCACCATCGAGCTGGACAGCGAGGTCGACGTCGGGACCACGGTCACCATCCGGCTGCCGGCCGCGCCCGGCGCGACACCCGGCGCGGTGCACCCGTCCGGCGAGGCGGACAACCCCTACGTCACCGAGGCCGCGCAGTGGGTGCAGGGCAGGGCGGCGGCGCCGGCCATGCTGACCGGCGGGCGACCCCTGGTGCTCATCGCCGACGACAACCCCGACATGCGCCGGCACCTCGACCGCATCCTGTCCGAGCGGTGGGAGACCGTGGTCTACGGCGACGGGAAGGCGGCGCTGCGCGGCGTCCGGGCCCACCGGCCCGACCTGGTGGTGACCGACGTGATGATGCCCGGCCTGGACGGGCTGGGGTTCGCCGCCGCGATCAGGGCCGACCCGCGGCTGGCCTCGACGCCGATCCTGATGCTGTCCGCGCGGGCCGGCCACGAGGCCGCCGAGGAGGGGTTTCGCCATGGTGCCGACGACTATCTGCCCAAGCCGTTCCGGTCGGCGGACCTGGTCAACCGCGTCGCGGCCCGGTTGATGGCCGTCGGACGGGACCGGGTGAGCCGGGAACGGGACCGGCGGGCGACCGCGGTGGCCGAGTTCCGCGCGGCGCTGAGCGCGGCCACCACGCTGGAGGACGTGCTGGGTGCGGTGCTGGGCGCACCGGCGGGCTCGCTGGGCGCCACCTCGGCGGTGATCGGTCTGCTGGAGGGCGGGCAGGAGCAGATCCGGGCGACGTTCGCCGGCGCGCTGCCGGCCGAGCTGCGCGACCGGTACCACCTGGTGGCCCGGGACGCCCCGGTGCCGCTGGCCGACGTGGTCCGCACCGGGGCGCCGATGACCGTCCCGGACACCCTCGACCTCGACGAGCGCTACGAGCTCGTCGTGCGGGACGGCCGGGACAGCGTGCGGTCCGCCGTGATCCATCCGCTGCGCGACGCCGCCGGCATGGTCACCGGAGCGCTCGGCCTGTACTGGCCGCAGCCGCGCCCGTTCGAGCCGGCCGACCTCGACGAGGTCACCCGGACCGCCGCCGCGGTCTCCTCGGCGCTCGACCGGATCCGCGTGGCCCAGCGCGAACACCGGATCGCCACCGACTTCCAGGACCACCTGCTCGACCTGGACCGGGGCTCCACCGCGGCCGTGGTCTCGGCGGTCTACCAGCCGGCCGGCGAGGCCATGCGGGTCGGCGGCGACTGGTACCTGGTGGTCCCGCTGGACGACCCGGCCCGGGTGGCGATCTCGGTGGGCGACGTGGTCAGCCATGGCCTGCCGGCCGCCACGGTGATGAGCAAGCTGCGCAGCGCGATCACCGCCGGGGCCCTCACCGACGCCGACCCGCCGCCGGTGCTGCACCTGCTGGAGCGCTATGCCGCCCGGGTGCCCGGCGCGCTGTGCTCCACCGTCGCCTATGCCGTGGTGGACACCGACACCCGCACCCTGAGCTACGCCTGCGCCGGGCATCTCTACCCGCTGCTGGTCACGCCGGACGGCACCACCCGGTATCTCGAGGAGGGTCGCTGGCCGCCGCTGGCCGCCCGCGCGCTGGGCGGCAGCGGCGAGGTGGGCTACGCCGACCTGCCGAGCGGGTCGCTGGTCCTGCTCTACACCGACGGGCTGATCGAGCGGGTGGGCGAGTCCCTGGACGACGGCTTCGCCCGGCTCGAGCGGGCTGCCGCCGACTGCGCCACGCTGCCGGTCGACCAGGTCTGCACGACGTTGCTGCGCAGGCTGGTGCCGCCCGGGGGCTTCACCGACGACGTGGTCGTGCTGGCGCTGCGGCCGTCCGGGACCACGCCGGACACCTTCGTGGCCACCCTGCCGGCGGTGCGGGAGGAAACGCCGCGGCTGCGCCACCGGCTGCGGGACTGGCTCACCGGCCTGCGGGTGAACGGCGAGTTGGAGTACGACATCCTGCTGGGCACCGGGGAGGCGGTGAGCAACGCCATCGAGCACGGCAGTCACCTGGACTCGGACAAGACCGTCACCGTCGAGGCGTTCGCCGACGACGAGCGGATCTCGATCACGGTCGGCGACTCCGGTCAGTGGTCGAGCGACTCGTCGGCCAGCCGCCGGAGCTCGGCCCGGGGTCGCGGCCTCACGCTGATCAACGGGTTGAGCGAGCGGGTGGACACGGTCCGCTCGGCCCGGGGAACCCAGGTCACCCTGTACTACCGGCGCGATGCCGGCCCGGTCGAGGTGGCCCGATGAGCACGGCTTCGTTCGCCCTGACCCCGCACCCGGCGGCGCCGGACGGCACGGCCGTGGCGGTGACCGGCGAGATCGACATCACCAACGCCGTCGACTTCGTCAAGGCCATCACCGAGCGGGCCGACTCCCGGCAGCTGGTGGTCGACTTCAGCGACCTGTGCTTCGTGGACAGCGCCGGCTTCGCCGCCCTGGACGACCTGCTCGCCCGCGACGCGATCACCATCGTGATCAGGCCCGGTAGCCGGCTGCGCCGGGCCGCCACCCTGATGGGCCTGCCCTACCTCGACGAGCTTCCGTAGCCGAACCGCTGCCCTCAGTTTTCCGCCACCCAGGTCTCGATGAGCTGCCGGCCGATGGAGTCCAGCCGGTACGGTCCGGTGGCCGGGTCGGCCATCCGGGCGCGCAGTTCGGCGGCGGTGAACCAGCGCGCCTCCAGCAGTTCGGTCTCGTCCACGCCGATCTCCGCCGACGCCGCCCGGGCCCGGAACCCGAGCATGATCCCGGACGGGAACGGCCACGCCTGCGATCCCTGGTACACCACCGAGTCCACGACCACCCCGGCCTCCTCGGCCACCTCCCGCCGGACCGCGTCCTCCAGGCTCTCGCCCACCTCGACGAACCCGGCCAGGGTGCTGAACCGGTCGGCCGGCGCGCCCCGGTGCCGGCCGAGCAGGCACCGGTTCGGCTCGCCCGGCAGTTCGACCAGCATGATGACCGCCGGCTCGATCCGGGGGAACAGCAACTTCGCACAGCTCTGGCAGACCCGCAGGTGTCCCGCCTCGCGCGGCTCGGTCCGCCCGCCGCACGCCCCGCAGAACCGCTGGTTGCGGTTCCAGTGCAGGATTCCCCGCGCGTAGGCCAGCAGACCGCAGTCCTGCGCCGGCAAACTGCCCACCAGGCTTCGGGTGTCCGCCGTGCCGTCGGCCCCGGCCAGCCGCACGGCCTCCGGCTCGTCCAGCCCGGACAGGTCGACGGCGAACACCCCGTGCCCGTCGCGCAACCCCAGCAGCACCGGTTCCGCGGCCGGATCACCGCGCACCCACACCGGTTCCCCGGCGGCGACCAGGCACCGGTCCCGCCACATCGGCAGCACCGTGGTGTGCGGGGCCGCCAGCAGCCCGGCCACCCAGTCCCGGTCCCCGCGCCGGTGCCCGACCCGGTCCACACCCAACCCGCTGTAGTACAAGGCCTGTGCCGTCACGGCAAGCGAGCCTAACCGGCGCCGCGCCGCCGGCGCACAAGCTCCCGGGCCGCGTCCGCCCAGAGCGGATACCGGAACGTGAAGCCCGCGTCGAGCAGCCGTCCCGGCACCACCCGGCGGCTCTTGAGCAGCAACTCGGTGTCCGACCGGAGCACGAACGCCCCGATCTCGGCCATCCACCGGGTGGCCGGCAGCCCCACCGGCACGCCCTGCGCCGCCCGCAGCGTGCGCATGAAGTCCCGATGCGGCAACGGATGCGGCGCCGCGAGGTTGACCGGCCCGGCGAGTTCCTCCCGCCGCAGCAGGAACTCCACCGCGCGCACCAGGTCCTCCTCGTGGATCCAGGAGAAGTACTGCGCTCCCCCGGCGACCGGCCCGCCCAGCCCGAGCCGGACCATGCGCGACAACATGTCGAACGCCCCGCCGCGACCGGGACCCAGCACGATCGCCGTACGCAGCGCGACCTTCCGCGTTCCCGGGGTGGCCGCCTCCCGCTGCGCCCGCTCCCAGGCCCTGGCGATGCGGACGCTGAACTCCCAGTAGTCCGGCACGTCCGGCTCGTTGCCCCCGATGATCCCGGTCGCCTCGTCGTTGGCGGCGTCGAACCGGTGCGCGTAGATCGTCGCGGTGCTCATCTGCAACCACACCCGGGGCGGCCGGCGCGCCGCCGCGATGGCCTGGCCGACCACCCGGGTCGAGTCCACCCGGGAGTCCATCATCTCGCGCAGGTTCTCCTTGGTGTACCGGCAACTCACGCTCCGCCCGGCCAGGTTGACCACCGCGTCGCACCCGTCGATCTCGGACGCCCAGTCCCCCAGCGTGCGCCCGTCCCAGCGCACCCCCGCGTCCCCGCGGCTCAGCACCGTCACCTCGTGCCCGGCCGCCACCAGCGCCCGCCGCAGAAATCCCCCGACATGTCCCGACCCACCCGGCAGCACGATCTTCACGCAAGCGACCCTAACATCATTTTTGAACGTGTTCAAAAATGGAAACACACCGTCAACCGCCGTGGCTGTGGGCTACCATCGTGTGGGCCGAGGTTGCGAAAGTGCTGGTAGGGACCCGTGTCTCGGGCGGAGCCGCCTTGTTGACCTGGATCGATGGCCCGGCTGGGGAGGTGGGCGATGAGGGGGACGTGTGACGAGGCCCAGGATCCGGCGGGGCTTGGCGCGCTCGTTGCGCGGCACCGCAGGCGGGCCGGCCTCACCCAGCAGCAGGCCGCGGACCGGGCGCGGATCAGCCTCGGGGCCCTGCGCGACATCGAGCAGGGGCGGGTGACCCGACCGCGGAGCGACGCCCTTGCCCGGCTCGCGGCCGCGCTGCAGCTGCGACCGGCCGAGTTGGCGGAGTTCGCCGGACCGTCCTCTGGTGACCGCCGCACCGAACCCGAACTACGGCTTGGGGTGCTTGGGCGCCTGGTGTTGCGCATCGACGGTGCCGCGGTCGAGCTGGGCTCGGGCCGGCAGCGTGCGCTGCTGGGCCTGCTGGCCATGTCGGCGGGTGCGCCGGTGTCGTCGGACGAGCTCGTCGACGCCGTATGGGGAGCACGTCCACCCGCCACCGCCAGCCAGCTGATCCAGAACCGCGTCTCCCGTCTTCGGCGGCGCCTGGAACCCGCGTGCCCGTCGGGCCGGACAACGTGGGCCCTGGTGGCGACCAGCGGCGGCTACCAGCTCACGGTTGGCGAGGACCAACTGGACCTGCTGACGTTCCGTGCCCTGGTCGCCGACGCCCGCCGCGCCCGCGACCACGGTGATCTGCCGACCGCATTGGCGGCTTTCCGCGCGGCCGCGGACCTGTGGCGGGGTGAACCGCTCGTCGATATCGCCCCGCTGCGGTCGCACCCCGTCGTGGCGGCGTTGCAACATGAGTGGCGGACCACGATCGTGGAGTTCGCGTCGACGGCCGGCGCCGTTGGCCAGCACGAGGCGGTCCTTCCCCTGCTGCGGCAGGTGGTCGACGCCGACACGCTGCACGAGCCGGCACACGCTCAGCTGATGCTCGCCCTGGCGAGCACGGGCCAACCGGCCGCAGCGGTGGAGGTCTACGGCCGGCTGCGCCGCCGGCTTGCCGACGAGCTCGGCGTGGACCCCGCACCGGAGCCGCAGCGGCTGCACCGGAAGATACTGCGCGGCGAGCTGTCCGGCGCGGTGGTCACCGGGCAGCCCGACCATCAGCTGGCGCGGTTGGATGTCCCGGCGCAGCTGCCCGTGGCACTGTGCGGTTTCGTCGGGCGGGGACCCGAGCTCGCCGAGCTCGACTCCGTCGTCTCGACCGCGGGCGATCAGCCCGCGTCGATGCGCATCGCGGTGCTGTCCGGTACCGCAGGGGTGGGCAAGACCACGCTCGCCGTGCACTGGGCACACCTGATGCGCGAGAGGTTTCCCGATGGACAGCTGTATGTGAACCTGCGGGGCTTCGACCCGGCCGGCGACGCGATGCGCCCCAGCGATGTGGTCCGCGGCTTCCTGCATGCGTTGGCGGTGCCGGCGGATCGGATCCCGAAGGACGCACACGCTCAGGCGGCCCTGTATCGCAGCCTGCTTGTGGGCAGGCGAATCCTTGTCGTACTGGACAATGCGGCCGATGTCGACCAGGTACGCCCGTTGCTGCCCGGATCGCCGACCTGCATGGTCCTGGTGACCAGCCGAACCGAGCTCACCGGCCTGGTGGTCGCCGAGGGCGCCCGCTCGATCACCGTGAACCTGTTCTCCCTGGCGGAGAGTCGGGAGCTGCTGAGTCGCCGGATCGGTCCGGACCGGGCCGGGGCCGCACCGCGCGCCGTGGACGAGCTGGCCGACGTCTGCGCGCGACTCCCGCTCGCGATGGCCGTCGTGGCGGCTCGCGCGGCCGTCCACCCGGGACTCTCGCTGGACACGTTGGCCGCCGAGCTGCGCGAGGCCGGCGAGAGCCTCGACGTGTTCGACAGCGGGGACGCGGCGACAGACCTGCGCAACGTCTTCGCCGTGTCGTACCGCGCCGTCGGGGTCGACGCGGGTCGCCTGTTCCGCCTGCTCGGTCTGCACCCGGCGCCCGAGGTCGGCCTTGCCGGCGCGGCCAGCCTCGCGGGCGTTCCGGTGCGTCGCGCCCGGGCGTTGTTGACCGAGCTGGCACGGGCGAATCTCGTGGCCGAGCACCGGCCGAACCGTTACGCGCTGCACGACCTGTTGCACCGCTACGCGGTGGAACTGGCCACCGGCCCCGAGGGCGAGCCCGAGCGGGGGCCCGCCCTCGGCCGGATGTTCGACCACTACCTGCACGCGGCCGACGCCGCCGACCGGACGATGTACCCGCAGCGCGACCGCATTGCCCTGGCACCGGCGAACTCGGGAGTCGTTGTCGACGATCTCGGTTGCCCGGAGGAGGCGCTGGGCTGGTACACCACCGAACGCCCGGCGCTGCTGGCAGTCCTCGCGCGGGCCGCCGGCACGGGGTGCGACACGCACGCATGGCAGCTCGCCTGGGCGCTGATGAACTTCTTCGACCGGCAGGGGCACTGGCACGACTGGGCCGCCACGCACGTCGTGGCGTTGGAGGCGGCGCGCCGGCTGGCCGACCCGACCGCACAGGCGCACATCCACCGTGGCCTTGGTCGCGCCTCCGTGTGGCTGGGCCGGCACGAGGACGCTCGGCGCCATCTCGAACAGGCGGTCGAGCTGTTCGGGCGCGTCGGCGATCATGAAGGGCAGGCGCGCGCACAACTCGCCCTCGGCTGGGCTCAGACTCAGCGGGGCCGGCACCGGGACGCGATCGCGCCCCTGCTGGCGGCGCTGCGCACCTACGAGACCGTCGGCCACCGGAGTGGACAGTCCAGCGCGCTCAACATGATCGGTTGGGAGTACACCAAGCTCGGCGACCACGAGCAGGCGCTCGTGCACTGCCAGCGTGCGCTCGCTCTGCAACGCGACCTCGGTGACCGCCGCGGCGAGGCACACACGCTCGACAGTCTCGGCCTCGTCCATCACAACCTCGGCCGCTACGCCGACGCCGTGGCCTGTTACCGGCAGGCGCTCGACTCCTTTCGGGTGCGCGGTGAGAGATACCACGAAGCCGAGACGCTCAGCCGACTCGGCGATACCCACCTTGCCGCCGGCCAGCCCGCTTCGGCCCGCGTGACGTGGGAGCACGCCGCCTCGATCCTCGCCGACCTCGGCCTCGCCGATGTTGAGCAGGTCCACGCCAAACTCGGCTCGCTGCCCGGATGAAGCCGAGGTGCGCGGTCCCGTAGCCGGCACAGCCAACCCCGTAGTGCGATGCCCGCCGGACCACCGTGCGGGGTGCTGACCTGCGTGGTGTCGTCGTGGCCGGCTCCCACGCGGGATGCCCACCCATTGCCAGCCGGCTCCTGCAGGGTGGTGACGTTGATCTTTGATCGAGAGGTGACAGATGAACCAGCCATCAACCAGGTCGAATCGTCTAGCGCGTACCGTGCTTCGATTCGCATCGGCTATGGTATTGCTTGCCGCTATTGTCGTGGGGGCAGCATCGGAAGCAGCGGCGGCACCTGAGCCGATTCCGAATCGACAGGCTGTCAAGGTTGTCCCCATCACCCCAGCAGACCAAGATTTCGGTGCATTGTCGTACAGGACCGAATGCTTTGGCTACACCGGCACGTTCCGCGATGGCTCCAACGTATTCCGCGTGGACTGGCTTACCGATATCGACGAGTGCTTCGGTATAGCGCCCAACCGTACAATCTGGCACACGTGGCCAGGCGCTGGCCGCTGGTTCGAGATGCCGGGTAACGGTAGAGGAGACAACGTCGGCACAATTTGGAGGGAGAACATCAACGGCAACAGGGTCGTCTCAGTTTGGGTAAACGGGGGAAGCGGAAACTGGTGCCAGAACTACATCGGCGGTTCAGGCTGGACCGGGAGCTGGTACGACTGCTAGGGCTCGACGCGCTGCCGTCGTAACATCATGTGCACGCCGGAAGACGCAGGTGGCCCGGTCGCCAACGCGGCCGGGCCACCTGGGTTCAACGGCCCGTCGCGCAGGTGCTCCAACCGGGTCTTCCCGACCCCGCCCGGCCCGACCACAATGGGGCCGTGGGGTTCACCGTCGAGGACGCCGTGCGGATCGCGCGGGACGCGCACCAGGGTCAGGTCGACAAGTCCGGTTCGCCCTACATCGGCCATCCGCTGCGGGTGATGGACCGGGTGGAGGGCGAGTACGCCCGCATGGCCGCAGTGCTGCACGACGTCATCGAGGACACCCCGGTGGCCGCGGCGGACCTGCGCACCGCCGGCTGCCCGGCGCGGGTGGTCGACGCGGTCGTCGCGCTGAGCAAACGCCCCGGCGAACCGCAGCCGGACTACCTCGCCCGGGTCGCCGCCGACGAGATCGCCCTGATCGTCAAGCGGGCCGACATCGCCGACAACATGTCCCCGCACCGAATGGCCCGCCTCGACCCGGCCACCCGCAACCGGTTGCGCACCAAGTACACCGAGGCGCTGGCGTTCCTCGACGCCGCTACAGCGCCGCGCTCAGTCGGGTGATGCCCTCGACGATCCGGTCGTCGGACAGGCCCGAGAAGTTGAGCCGCGCGTGGTTGTGTTGGGGCGCACCGGGAAAGAACGTCGCGCCGGGCACGTAGGCCACCCGGGCCCGGGGCAGGGCGACGTCGGCCATGAACGCGGCGGTGTCGAAGCCGGCCGGGAAGGTCAGCCAGGTGAACAGCCCGCCACGCGGCACGGTGAACGACACGGTGTCCGGGAAGTGCTCGCGCAGCGCGGCCAGCATGACGTCGCGCTTGTGCGCGTAGGCGGCACGCGCGGTGCGGATGTGCGCGTCGAGGTCGAACCGGTCCAGGAACAGCGCCGCGGCCGCCATGTTGAGCGTGCTGGTCTGGGTGTCGGCGGCCAGCTTGAGCAGGGTCAGCTTCTCGACGATCTCGGTGCTGGCGACCGCCCAGCCGAGCCGCATCCCGGGGGCGAGGATCTTGGAGAAGGTGCCCAGGTGCAGCACCCGGCCCTCGGTGTCCAGACTGGCCAGCGACGGCAGCGCCGCGCCGTCGAAGCGCAGTTCCCGGTACGGGGTGTCCTCGACCACCAGCAGGTCGTAGCTGTTCGCCAACTCGATGAGCCGCCGCCTGCGGTCCAGGCTCAGCGTGATGCCGGTCGGGTTCTGGTAGTCCGGCACGGTGTAGAGCAGCCGGGCGCGCGGTGTCTCGGACAGCACCCGCTCCAGGTCGGCCATGTCCATGCCGTCGGAGTCGGTGCGCACCGGGGCGTAGGCCGGCTCGAACGGGTTGAACGCGATGAGCGCGCCGAGGAACGTCGGGTTCTCCGTGACCACCGTGTCGCCCGGGTCGATCATCAGCTTCCCGGCGAGATCCAGACCCTGCTGTGCGCCCTGGATGATCAGCACGTCGTCGGCGGCACAGTCGATCCCGTCGCCGGCGAGCCGTTTGGCCACGTGCTCGCGCAGCGCCGCCAGGCCGTTGGACGGGCAGTACTGCAGGGCCGCCCGGTTTCCGGTGAGCAGTTCGGCGTACACCTCGTTCAGCTCGGCCGCGGGAAACAGCGCCGGGTCCGGGTAGCCGCCGCCGAAGGAGATGAGCTCCGGATCCGCGCCGTGCCGCAACAGATCCCTGATCGCCGAGGGCGCGACCCGGCCCATCCGCTCCGCGAACCGCATCCACGCAGTGTTTCATCCGGCACCGGCGATCTGCCAGGGTGAGGGTGAGGAGGCACGATGGAGCACGAGCACTCGCTGTGGCGGGCGGTCCGGTGGCCGCTGCTGGTTCTGCTGGTCGGCCTGGTCGGGGTCGGCGTGGCAACGGTTCTCGACAGGGTGTTCGGCAACGAGCTGTCGTTGACGATCGGGGCGCCGTCGCTGTGGATTCTCCTGCCCGTCGGGGCGGTGTGGCTGGTGATCGCCGTCGTGGTCCATCTCGTGCGGCGCCGCCGGACCGGTTGATCAATCCATTGTGGACGCCGGTTCGGATCTGACGCCCTGATGTGTCAGGGTGGATGGGTGGTTGCCATCGCCCGCTCCCCGCTGCTGTCCTGGACCGTCCTGACGCCACTGGCCGGTGTGGCCGTGCTGGCCCTGACCTGGCACCGGGACATCGGACCGGTGCTGATCGCGCTGGTGGCGGTGGCCCTGGCCGGCACCGTGCTGGCCGCCGTGCACCATGCCGAGGTCGTCGCGCTGCGCGTGGGTGAGCCGTTCGGCTCCCTGGTGCTGGCGGTGGCGGTCACCGTGATCGAGGTCGCGCTGATCGTCACGGTGATGGTCTCGGCCGGACCGGCGGAGTCCACACTGGCCCGGGACACCGTGTTCGCCGCGGTGATGATCAGCATGAACGGCATCGTCGGCATCAGCCTGTTCGTGGGCGCGGTGCGCTACGGGGTCACCCTGTTCAACCCGGAGGGCAGCGGCGCGGCACTGGCCACGCTGACCACCCTGGCCACGTTGAGCCTGGTGCTGCCCACGTTCACCACCACCCAACCCGGCCCGCGGTTCACCCCGGCCCAACTCACCTTCGCCGCGCTGGCCTCGCTCGTGCTCTACGGGATGTTCGTGCTCACCCAGACCAAGCGCCATCGCGACTTCTTCCTTCCCATCACCCAGGACGGAGTCGTCGAGGCCGAGGAACACGCCGCGCCGCCGAGCAACCGGGCCACGTTCGCCAGCCTCGGACTGCTGCTGGTCGCGCTCTTCGCGGTGGTCGGCCTGGCCAAGGTGGAGTCGCCGGCGATCGAGTCCGGGGTGCGGGCGGCCGGGTTCCCACCGTCCTTCGTCGGCGTGGTGATCGCCCTGCTGGTGCTGCTCCCGGAGACGGTCGCCGCCATCCGCGCCGCCATGCGGGAGCGCATCCAGACCAGCCTCAACCTCGGCTACGGGTCGGCCATCGCCAGCATCGGGCTCACCATCCCGACCATCGCGCTCGCCACGATCTGGCTGGACAGTCCACTCGTGCTCGGCCTCGGATCGCTGCAGATGGTGCTGTTCGCGCTCACCGTCGTGGTGAGCGTGCTGACCGTGGTTCCCGGCCGGGCCACCCGGCTGCAGGGCGGCGTCCATCTCATCCTGCTGGCCGCGTTCCTGTTCCTCGCCATCAACCCCTGAACCCGGCTCACTCCACCGAGTGAAGCTCGGCGCGCAGCGTATCTTCGGCGCCCGCCGGACCCTCTTGCTTGCTGCGGGGGCGAACCATGTCGGGACAGCCAAAGGGGAGTGAGTCCACATGCGAGTCATGCGGCGAATCGCAATGGGGGTGGCCACGACGGCAGCCGTCGTCGGCCTCGCGGCGACCGGTGCGCAGGCGGCGACGGCCGCATTGCCGGAGATCCGCAGCGAGCTGAACCACAAGTGCCTGGACCTGCTGGGGTTCAACAACAGCAACGGTGCTCCGGTCGGGATGTGGGACTGCTGGGGCGGCACGAACCAGAAGTGGTACTGGACGGCGAGCGGCGAGATCCGCAGTTCGCAGAACCACAAGTGTCTGGACCTGCTCGGGTTCAACAACTCCAACGGCGCCCAGCTCGGACTGTGGGACTGCTGGGGCGGCGCCAACCAGAAGTGGTACCGCAACGGCCGGGAGATCCGCAGCGTCATGAACCACAAGTGCGTGGACCTGCTGGGGTTCAACAACTCCAACGGCGCCCGGGTCGGGATGTGGGACTGCTGGGGCGGCGCCAACCAGAAGTGGTACTGAT
This sequence comes from Actinophytocola sp., assembly GCF_035712165.1. Classification (GTDB taxonomy): domain Bacteria; phylum Actinomycetota; class Actinomycetes; order Mycobacteriales; family Pseudonocardiaceae; genus DASYTH01. Next base: position 17,048 of record NZ_DASTBH010000335.1, read on the forward strand.
CGGTAGCCGACTGAACGGATGGCCCTCGCTGGTCCGCGAGGGCCATCCGCCCGTTTGCGCGCGGAAAATTCCTTCCCAAGTACTAGCCTTATCGCGTGGAGATATGACAGATTGTGTCCTCGTGATGCGAGCAACTGCCCTGGCCGCGGGCGCACTGCTGGCCGCAGGCCTCACCGCGGCACTGTCCACGCCCGCCGCCGCCGCGCCGAACTTCCAGGTGCCCTTCCGGTGCGGGGTCACCGTCACCGCCGCCACGTTCAGCGGGCACAACCCGGCCAACGCGGTCGACTTCCAGAAGTCCGGCATCTCCGGGATGCCGGTCCTGGCCTCGTCCGGCGGCACGGTGTCCAGAGTGGACAATGAGGGCGACGTCAGCTACGGCCGGTGGATCGAGATCAACCACGGCGGCGGCTACACCACCCGCTACGCACACCTCTCCGCCCAGCAGGTGTCCGTCGGCCAGAGCGTGTCGCTCGGCCAGCAGATCGGCAAGGCGGGCGCCACCGGCGGGGTCACCGGCCCGCACCTGCACTACGAGCAGCGGCTCAACGGCGCCACGATCCGGGCGGTGCTCGACGGCCGCGCCGTCCCGTACTACGCGCACACCAACTTCACCAGCAACAACCGGTGCGGCGGCAACCCGTACTCCCCCACCGAGGTGTGCGGCTCGGCCTACGACGTGATCGACTCGCACGCCCTGACCGGCGGCACCGTCTACCTGCTCTACGACGGCGGCACCGGCCGCAACTGCGTCACCACGATCAAGTCCACCTCGGTCGGCACCGCCTCACCGGTCTCCGCCCACCTTCAGGTCCAGGGCTCCACCAAGGTGACCGACTCGGGCAGCTTCGCCTACTACGCCGGCCCGGTCTCCCGCGTTGCCGGCAACACCTGCGTCAAGTGGGGCGGCTCGGTCGGTTCCTCGTCCTACACCAGTCCGTTCGAGCACTGCGGCTGAGCTGACCGGCGGTAGAATCGCCGGTGATGTCGCAGACCGTGGAGCGCGCCCGGAGCCGGCGGCGGTCCCGGCCGCGCTGGCGGTTCCTGCTCGTGGTTCTCACCGCGCTGACGCTGCTGTTCGGCCTGCCCTGGTGGACGCTGGTGGTCAGTCCGGGCTGGCCGGCGCCGGTGCTGGTGGTGGGCACGGGTCTCTTCGCCTGCGCGGCCGCCGCGTTTCCGTGGCTGATGTATCTCGGCCACGGCCGCAACGGGCGGGACGGGGCGGCCCGGACCGGCGACACCCTGCTCGGCGTGATGTGGGTGCTGTTCGCCTGGTCACTGCTCGGCACCGTGGCGCGCGGCGTGCTGGGGTTGTTCGGCGTGGGCGGCCTCGGCCGGATCGTCGCCCTCGCGGTGCTCGCCGTGGCGACCGTCCTGGTGGCCTGGGGCGCCTTCGAGGCGATGCGGGTGCCCAGGACCCGGACCGTCGAGGTCCGCATCCCCCGGCTGGGGCCGGGTCTGGACGGCACCCGGGTCGTGGTGCTGGCCGACACCCACTTCGGGCCGATCGACCGGACCCGCTGGTCCACCGGCCTGGCCGCCGCGGTCAACCGGCTCGGTCCCGACATCGTCGCGCACGCGGGCGACATCGCCGACGGCACCGTCGCCCGCCGCCGGTCCCAGGCCGCCCCGCTGGGCGCCATCGACGCGCCGCTGGGCAAGGTGTTCGTCACCGGCAACCACGAGTACTACGGCGAGGCCCTGACCTGGATCGACCACCTCACCGAACTGGGCTGGCAGCACCTGCACAACCGGCACGTCGTGGTCGAACGCGGCGGCGACCGGCTGGTGCTGGCCGGTGTCGACGACGCGACCGCGCTCGGCTCCGGCCTGCCCGGCCACGGCGCCGACCTGCCCGCCGCGCTCGCCGGCGCCGAGGACGGCCTCCCGGTCCTGCTCGTGGCCCACCAGCCCAGGCAGGTCGACGCCGCCCGCGCCGCCGGGGTCGACCTGCAGGTCTCCGGACACACCCACGGCGGGCAGATCTGGCCGTTCCACTACCTGGTCCGGGTCGACCAACCCTCGGTACAAGGCCTGTCCCGGCACGGCGAGCGCACCCAGCTCTACACCAGCCGCGGTGCCGGTTTCTGGGGACCGCCGCTGCGCGTCTTCGCCCCCAGCGAGATCAGCCTGCTCATCCTGCGAGCCGGCTGACCACGGCCTGGTCACCGGAGAACCCATTCGGTAAATTGACCTGCCTCACCGAATGGGGATGATCACATGACCCGGCGCGCCGGCCTGCTCATGCCGGGCCGGTAGCGCAATGTCTGTCTCCGCGACGCTGGGTACCGCGCTCGGGCTCGTTCTCGTGTTCGCGTTGCTTGCCCTGTTCTGTTCGGGCATAACGGAAACGATCGCCAACCTCACGCAGCGGCGGGCCGGCTACCTGCTGACCGGGTTGCGGGCCATGCTCGACCGGCCGGAGGCCGAGCCGACGCCGGGCATGTCGGGCGGTCAGGCCAAGCAGAGGTTGAGCCGGCTGACCAAGAACCCGGAGCGCACGAAGGCGGCCGCGGCGGCCGTGCAGGGTGAGCCGACCGAGCCGGTGCCCGCCGAGTCCACCCTGACCCTCGCCCTCTTCGACCATCCGCTGGTGAAGTCGTTGCAGACCCGCCGGACGAAATGGCTGCGGCGGCGCGACGGCGCGCTGCGCAACCCGCAGTACATCTCCCCGGAGGTGTTCACCCGGGCACTGATCGACACCGTGCTGCCGGTGGGGCCCGGGCCGGTCGCGGGATCGGACCTGCTGGCCCGGCTGGACAACGCGCTGCACAGCGGACCGGTGCGCGACCTGCCGAGCGCCCGGGCGCTGCGCGCGCTGGTCGCGCAGGCCGAAGGGGATCTGCGCACGTTCGAGCGGTTCGTCCAGCACTGGTACGACGAGCAGATGAACCGGATCTCCGGCTGGTACAAGCGGTGGGCCAAGGTGATCCTCGGCATCGTCGGTTTCGTCGTCGCGGTCGTGATCAACCTCGACGCGATCCAGTTCGCCCACGGCCTCTACGTCGACGAACCGGTCCGGCAGGCGGTGGTGGCGACCGCGGAATCCGGCACGCTGTGCCAGAACCGGGACTCGGCCGCGGACCGGGCCGCGTGCGCCAAGGATCAGCTCGCCCGGCTCGACGCCGCGCAACTGCCGATCGGCTACCCGGCGGCGTGCCAGTTGTGGCATTCGGCCGCCTGCTGGGCCTGGTCACCCGCCGACGAGCGGCACTGGTACGACTTCCCCCGCAAACTGCTCGGCTGGGTGATCACCGCGTTCGCCGTCTCCTTCGGCGCACCGTTCTGGTTCGACGCCCTGTCCCGGCTCGGATCGCTGCGCACCTCAGGCCCCAAGCCATCCTGAGCCGGTGGCTCAGTCCGGGACCACCGGCAGGCGCAGGCGCATCCGGACGCCACGGTCGAGGGGTTCCGCGGCGACCGTGCCGCCGTGGGTCTCCACCACCTGACGCACGATCGCCAGGCCCAGCCCGGAGCCGGGCATCGACCGGGCGCGGGTCGACCGGTAGAACCGGTCGAATACGAACGGCAGGTCCTCGGGCGGGATCCCGGGACCTTCGTCGGCGATCGAGAACTCGCCGTCGGCCACGGTGATGCGCACCCGGCCGCCGGGCGGGCTCCACTTCACCGCGTTGTCCACCAGGTTCCCGATGGCCCGCTCGATCGCGTCCGGGTCGACGTGCACCAGGCAGGGCGACAGCACCGACTCGAACCGGGGTGGCGCCGCTCGCGTCGCGGCCCGGGCGAGCACCGTCTCCGCCACGAGATCCAACCGGGTGTCCTCGGCGCGGGCGGTGTCCTTGCCGTAGCGGGCGAGGTCGACCAGGTTGTTCACCAGCGACCGGAGTTCGCGGGCCTGATCGATCGCCTCCCGCACCAGCACCGGCGCCTCGGGATCGCGCAGGCCGTCGCCGTCGGCGAGCAGTTCGAGGTTGGTGGTCAGGCTGGTCAACGGGGTGCGCAACTCGTGCGAGGCATCGGCGACCAGGTGCCGTTGGGCCTGCACGGAAGCGTCCACCGCCGACATCATGGTGGCGAACGACCGGCCGAGCCTGCCGATCTCGTCCCGGCCGGTCAGATCGACCCGCGCGGTCAGGTCCTGGGTCGCGGTCACGTGTTCGACCGCGTCGGTGAGCACCCGCACCGGCCGCAGCACCCGGCGGGCCGCCAGCCGGCCGGCCAGGGCGGCCAACAGACCACCGGCCAGGGTGAGGCTGATCAACAACACCGCCAGCCCGGTCAGCACGGCCGCCTGGTCGCTCAGCTTCCGGGCGACCCGGACCAGCGCACCCCGGGAGTCGGGCATCGGCGCGGTGTAGACCCGGTAGTCGGCGCCACGGTAGCGGGCGTCCTGGAAGTACGGCCGCTCGGTGCCCAGGGCCACCCGGACGTCCCGGTCGGTCACGTCGAGGAAAGCGTTGCCGGAGGCGGTGAACAGGTCGGGGCTGACGAACTGGACCAGCGTGCTGCCGAACACGACCGGGGTCTCGATCGGACCGGACTTGCCGGAGGCCTCGATCTTCTGCTTGAGCTGGATGGCGATGGTCGGACTCTGTTCGACGGTCTGCACCAGCGATTCCTCCAGTTGGTGGCGCATGCTCGCCCGCACCGTCGAATAGATCACCACGGCGGCGATGCCCAACGCCAGCAACACCACCGCCCCGGCGGCCAGGCCCACCCGGGTGCGCAGTGTCATGGCTCGGTCCGCAGCACGTATCCCAGTCCACGCACCGTCTGGATCAGCCTGGGTTCGCCGGCCGACTCCAGTTTCCCGCGCAGGTAGCTGATGTAGACCCACAGCGCATTGGAGGCGGGTCCGAAGTCGTAGCCCCACACGGACTCGAAGATCAGCGTGCGGCTCAGCACCCGGTTCGGGTTGCGCAGGAACAACTCCAGCAACGCGTACTCGGTCCGGGTCAGCTCCACCGGCCGGCCGGCCCGGCTCACTCGGCAGGTGGTGGTGTCCATCTCGACGTCGGCGAACCGCAGCACCTCCTGGGCGACCCCGCTGCGCCGCAGCAGGGCCCGCAGCCGGGCCCGCAACTCGTCCAGCGCGAACGGTTTGACCAGATAGTCGTCGGCGCCGGCGTCGAGCCCGGCGACCCGGTCCTCCACCAGATCCCGGGCGGTGAGCATGAGAATCGGGGTCTGGTCGCCGCGCCTGCGCAACCGCCGGCAGATCTCCAAACCGTTCGGCTCGGGCACCAGGACGTCGAGCACGATCACCTCTGGCCGGTTGCGGCCGAGCTCGTCCAGGGCCTGCGCGCCATCCGCGGCGAGCGACACCTGGTAACCGTCCCGGCGCAACGCGTGCGCCAGCGAGCGACGGACGGCCTCGTCGTCGTCGACCACCAGAACCCGCACGCCACCAGTATGGAGCAGGCCATCCTGCGGTCCGGGCCGGTTCGCACCCGACCCGGACCGCTGGGCGGCAACCGTCACTTGGCGGTCGAACCGCTCGGGACCGCCTTCTTCTCGGCCTTTCCGCCGTACTCCTGCTTCACCTTGACCAGCGCGTCGAACAGGCGCTGCGGTGCGATGCCGAGCTTCTTGGCGATGGCGATGAACGCCGGGTCCTTGACCACGTCCCGGCCGTTGCCGTTGACCTTGGCCAGTTCCTTGAACACCCCCCGGGCCGCGTCGACCGAGATGCGCAGCTCGGCGGCCAGCGATGTGACCACCTCCTCCGGCACGACCGGCTCCTTGCCGTTCGGCGGTTTCTTCGGCCCGTCAGTGGACAGCGCCTGCAGGGCCTTGTCGGCGTCGGCGCGGCTGACCCCGAGCTCCCTGGCGAACGCGTCGACGGCCGCCGCCTTGTCCACCCCCTTGGCCAGCGCCTGCTTGAGGTTGCCCAGCGCGGTGGTCAACCGCTGCACGCTGACGCCGAGGCTGGCCGCCACCTTGGCCACCGGCGCGCGGTCCCCGCCCTTCTTGTCCCCGTCCTTCTTGTCCCCGTCCTTCTTGTTCCCCACGGCCGTCGGCGTCGCCGGCCCCGCCGACGCCGTCGCGGCGCCCGCCACGGCGGCGCACGTCGCCGCCGCCAGCAGTGCGGCGATGATCCTGGTCCGCATCCCCATCCGTGTCCTCGCTCGGTCCGTGGCACCGGTCCGTCCGGCGCCTGCGACCAGCAGACCAACCGCGGTTCAGCCGGACTTTCACCCGACCTTGGAATCTCCTTAGGAACTGGCGTTTCGCGTCACCCGCACTTGTCCCGCACGGCTTCGGCGTCGGGATGGCGGAGCGTGTCGAGGATGTCGAAGGCCTGCCGCCACACCAGTTTCGCGGTGTGCCGGTCGCCGAGCGCGTCGTAGGCGCCGCCGAGGCGGTCCAGCAGCACCGCCTCCCAGTACCGCGAGCCCAACTCGCGGTCGATCTCGATGGCACGCTCGTAGCACCGAACGGCTTCGGTGTGGTGGCCCGACTCCTGGTGAATGAAGCCGAGCACATGAAGGGCGTAGGCGAGGCCTTCCGGATGGCCGATCGTCGAGTAGATGTCGAGGGCCTGCGCACAGAATGCCTGCGCCTCGGCGCGGCTGCCCAGAAAGGCCAGGTCCCAGCTCACGGCGGTGAGGGCGTCGGCCAGGTACATCCGGCTGGGTGAGCGGCGCGCGAGATCGAGCGCGCTCCGCGCGTGGTGCAACGCCTCGGTGTGCCGCTGCTGAATGTCGGCAAGCTGGACACACGCCAGGTGGATCGCGATCTGATGCAGTTCGTCGCCCAGGCCGCGGTTCAGATCGGATGCTTCGGCGAGGAACCGGGCGGCTTCGGCGAAACGGTCCAGGCGGGCGACCGCTCGCGACAGCGACCACAGGTTCCGGACCTGCGCGCTGAGATCACCGCAACGCCGCATCGCCGCGAGCGCCAACCGGTTGGCGGCCACCCGCTCGTGCCGTTGGCCGGTGCGGCCGAGAAAGGTGTCGCAGGCCCACGCGAGCTGGTCCACTCTCGCATCGAAACCCTGCCGGTCGGCCAAGGTGATCATCGCGAGCAGCGTGTCGTTCTCCGCCGTGAACCAGTCCATCGCGGCCCGCATCGTGTCGATGGCCGGCGGGCCGGGAAAATCCGGCTCGGCGCGGACCACACCGTCCCGGCACGGCATGATGCGGAAGTCGGCGAGGACCGCGGCCCGCAGGTAGTAGTCGATCATGCGCTGCAGCGCCGCGTGCCGCCCGGCGGACGACTCGTCCCGTTCGGCGCACTCGGCGGCGTAGGCGCGCAGGAGATCGTGGCAGCGGAACCGGTTCGGGCGGTACTCGTCGAGCAGGTTGGCCGCGGTGAGTTCGGTGAGCGGAGCCCGGTCCACGAGCGCCCGGCACGCATGGCGGTCGATGTCGGGCCCGGGATGCAGGCCGAGCAGCCGGAACAGCCGGGCGGCCGCGGGCGAAAGGGCCTGGTAGGACCAGGAGAACACCGCTCTGAGGTCGAGTTCGGGGTCGCCGAGGTCGAGCACGTCGAGGCGGTCGCGCTCGTCTTCGAGTTCCCGGACCAGGCTCGCCAGCGAGCGGTCGGCGGCGCGGGCGGCCACGATGCTCAGGGCCAGCGGCAGCCGGGCGCAGCAGTCGATCAGCGCCGATGCGGCTTCGGGTTCGGCGGCCAGCCGGTTCGGGCTGATGCGCTGCGCGAGGAGGTCGCGGGCATCGGCGTCGGGCAGAACGTCGAGAGCGATGCGGTGGGCGCCTTCCCGGACGGCCAGGCCGTCCAGGCGGTTGCGGCTGGTCACGATCACCAGGCAGGTGGGGGTGTTGGGCAGCAGCGGCCGGACCTGGTCCGCGGCGGCGGCGTTGTCGAGCACGATCAGCAGGTGGCGGTCGGCGACCAGGCTGCGATACAACGCGGCCCGGGCGTCGAGGTCGCTGGGGATGCCGGCGGGGACGACGCCGAGGCCTTCGAGGAAACCGTGCAGCGCCTGGTTCGGGTCGACCGGAGCGTGCGAGTCGAAGCCGCGCAGGTTGACGTGGAGTTGCCCATCGGGGAAGCGGTCGATCACGTGGTGCGCCCAGTGCATGGCCAGCGCGGTCTTTCCGATCCCGGCCGTGCCCGCGATCGCGGTGATGATCACCGTGCCGCTCTCCCCCGTGGCGGCGTCGAGCAGGGCGGTGAGTTGGTCGAGCTCGGCCCGCCGGCCGATGAAGTGCCGGTGGCGCACCGGAAGTTGGCGCGGGACCGGGTCGGGCGGACCCGACGTGGGCAGCGCACCGGGCACCCGCGCCCACGCGACGGTGTTGGTTTCCTTCACCGAGACCGGAATCCGGGCATACGCGGCGCGAACAGCGCTGTGCCAGACGACTTCCTCGTAGAACCAGGACGACGTGATCACCGCCAGCACCCCGCCGGAGGCGGCGAACGCGGACTTGAACGGCGGGGCGTCGAGCAGCCGGAACGCGTGGTTGACCGCCGTGCCAACCACTCCGTGCGCGTCGTAGTGGACCTCCCCGGCGTGTAACACCATGCGCAGCCGGATCCGCCGCTCCGGACCGGCCGAGGAGTTGTGGGCCAGCAATCCCGCCTCGATCGACTCCGGCACCGACTCCACCAGAACGCTCTTGGCCACCGTGGACGGGATCACGACCAGCACACCGTCGCCGCGGTCCTCGTGGTCGCAGGCCGACCACCCGACGCCGGCGTCGTCGAAGGCCGCCGACAACGTCCGGTACAGCACGTCGCGCACCAGCATCCGGTCGCGGTCGGATCGGGCGAGGTCACCGAAACGCTCGATGTCCACGGCCAGGATCGTCCGATGCACCGCAAACGCACCCACCCGGCCAGCATCGCCCGAGACCCCGCGCCCCATCAACCAATCCCCTGGTGGTTCCTGGTCGGGCAACGGAACCGCATCGTGACCAACGAGTACGCCGACGGCGGGTAACGTGCGGCGATCCGTCACTGTGCAGGCGAGGAGATCCCGTGCGTCGCTCGTCGTTGGTTCTGGCCGTGCTCGGCGTGCTGCTCCTCGCGGCCGCCGCCGTCGTTCGGTTCGTCGTCGTGCCGGGGGTCACCGCCCTGCCCGCCGACCTGAACACCACCGCGCACTACGCGGGCAAGGGCACCCTGCTCAACGCCTCCGCCCTCGCTTCCGGCGACCTGGCCAACGCTCTGGTCGTGGGCGCCGACGTGACCAGCGACCAGCACGTGTTCGTGAGCCGGACCGAGGGCGACACCGCGGTGGTCAACGTCGAGTCGACCCTGACCGCCGGGCCGACCACCAACAAGCAGACCCACACCTACGCCGTCGACCGCAACACCCGGCTGGAGGCGCCGGCCCCGGCAGGCGAGGAGGTCGAACCCCACACGGGGCTGACCATCGCCTTCCCCATCAATCCCAAGGCCGACAACTCCTACACGTTCTACGACTCGGCAACCCGGACCAGCGGGCCGCTGACCTTCGCCGGCACCGAGACCAGGGGCGGCCGGGAGACCCACCACTACACCGCCGAGATCTCCGGCCCGGTCAAGGACCCCGAGCTCACCGCCAGCCTGCCGCCGGCCCTGCCCCGGTCGCTCGCGGTGCAGATCCTTCCGCTGCTGCCGCCCGACGTCCAGGCCAAACTCCAGCCACTGGCCGCCGCGCTGCCCGAACTCATCCCGCTGTCCTACACGGTGAAGTCCAACTACGGGCTCTGGGCGGACACCACGCTCGGCGTTCCGCTGGACAGCACGCTCAAGCAGACGATCCTCGCGTCGGCCTCCGTCGGCGGCCAGGACCTCTCCCTGCTGTCGGTACTGGACGTCACGCTCAACCAGACGCCCGCCTCGATCCAGGAGTACGCCGACCAGGCCGCCACGGCCAGCACCCAGCTTTCCCTGCTGGGCACCTGGCTCCCGATCGCCCTCCTCGCCGTCGGCGTGATCCTCATCGTGGTCGCGATCATCCGCCGCAAACCCGCGCCCGCCGAGCCGGCCGACCCGCCCGCGACCGCTCCCCCGACGCCATAACCCTGTCCGGTCGGGACAATGGCCGGCATGGCGGAGGTCGAGGTCGTCGTCGCCCATCAGGAGCGGGCGACCCTGCGGGTCGGCGACGTGTTCCTGAAGATCGACGCCGATCAGGCGCGCACGGACGTCGAGGTCGAGGCGATGGCTCTGGCGCCGGTCCCGACTCCGGAGGTCCTGTGGCGCAGGCCGCCCGTGCTCGCGCTCGCCGCCCTGCCCGGCAGGGCGCTCGGCCGGCTCGGCGAGCCGTCGCTCGCGTCGCCTGCGGCGTGGGCCGCGGCGGGTGCCGCCGTCCGGATGCTGCACGACGCGCCGCTGCCGCCCTGGCCGGGTCGCGGCCTCGACGACATCGCCCCCGAACTCGACCGCGAATGCGAGTGGCTGCTCACCAACGGCGTCCTTCCCACCGAGTTGGTCACGCGCAACCGCCAGGTCGCCGATGCCGCGCTGCGTCCGTGGACACCGGTGTTCACCCACGGCGACCTGCAGGTGAGCCACGTCTTCCTGGCCGGTGAGACGATCACCGGAGTGCTCGACTGGTCCGAGGCGGGCCCGGGTGACGCCCACTACGACCTCGCCACCCTGACCCTCGGACACGAGGAACACCTCGGCGACGTGGTCGCCGGCTACGGCTCCGGCGTCGACCTCGACGTGGTCCGCGCGTGGTCGTCGTTGCGCAGCCTGCGCGGGGTGCGCTGGCTGATCGAGCACGGCTACGACCCGGCCTCGCCAGGCTGCGAGATCGACGTGCTGAGATCCCGGATGTGAGCCGACCTGGATGACGGTTGCGTCGCCTCAGATCTTGCCGACACCCGCGCCGGCCGGCACGATCGTCGGGACGGTCGCGGCCCGGTCGGCGGTGTAGGAGTAGTAGGTGCGCGGCTCGACCACGCTGCCCCGCACCTCGATCGGATGGTGGCAGTTCACCAGGATGTTGTCGCGCGAGACCATCCGGCCGAGGTCGCCGCTGAAGTCGACCCGTCCAGGGTTGTTCACACTGTCGAAGTAGTTGCCTTCGGCCACCACGCCGGCGTTCATCGCCGAGGCGATCCCGTAGCTCAACGGGCCGCGGTAGTAGTTGTTGTACACGTGCACCGGTTCGGCGAACCGCACGCGCGGGTTGCGCTGGTCGGAGCCGTCGAAGAAGTTGTGGTGATAGGTCACCCGCAGCCGCCCGATGTCCTGCGCGCCGTTGTCGTCGTCATGGCCGAGCAACAACGTCTTGTCATGGTCGTGGATGCGGTTCCAGGACACCGTCACGAAGTCCGAGCCGCGTTTGATGTCGATCGCCCCGTCGTCCCCGTTGGACAGGTCGTTGTGGTCGATCCACACGTGGTGGGTGAACATCTGGACGTTGATCAGGTCGTCGGTGGCGCCGGTGATGGTCAGGTTGCGGATGATCACGTTGTGCACGGCGCCGGGTGGCGGTGTGGTCACGTCGTCGTCCACCGGCAGCCCGAGGTTCAGCCCCCCGCCCACCAGCCTGGCGTTGTTTCCCAGCCCGACAATGGTTTTGTCCGATGTGACGTTGTGCATCCCGTCGCTCGAACCGGTCGGCAGCGTGATCGTTCCGGAGACCTGCACGACCAGCGGTCCGGACCGGGCGATGAAGTCCAGGAATTGGGCGGTGTTCGTCGCGGTGACCACCGGGCCGCCGGCGCCGCCGGTGGTTCCGTTCTGTCCCAACGCGTTCACGCTGGCGAAGCCGACCGGAGCGGACTCCGCCGCGGCGGTGGCCATGGTCGCCGCGGCCCCGGTGCGGCCCACTCCGGCCCCGGCCCGCACCAGTGCCGGCACGTCGGCCGGGTTGTCGAGTTGGTACGGGTAGTAGGTGCGCGGCTCGACCACCGTGCCCGCGGTCTCCGGCACACCGGAGTTGACGAAGATGTTGCTGCGCGCCACCAGCCGTCCCGGCCCGCTCTTGTCGTAGCCGACGTGGCTGGGGTGGGCGACGTTCTCGAAGTAGTTGCCCTCCACCAGCACGCCGGCGTTCATCGTCGAGGCCACGCCGTAGAGGCTGTTGTCGCGGTAGTAGTTGTTGAACACGTGCACCGGCTCGCCGAAGCGCACCCGGGGATGCCGCTGGTCCGTGCCGTCGAAGAAGTTGTGGTGGTAGGTGACCCGCAGGTGGCCGATGTCCTGCGTGTACGTGTCCGAATGGCCGAGCAGCGCGGATTTGCTGTGGTCGTGGAAGTGGTTCCAGGACACCGTGACGTAGTCCGACGCGCGCTTGATGTCGAGCAGGCCGTCGAAGCCGTTGGAGAAGTCGTTGTGATCGATCCAGACGTGGTGGGCCGAGTTGGTCACGCTGATCGAGTCGTCCGAGGCGTTGGTGAACCGGAGGTTCCGCACGATCACGTTGTTGCCCGGCCGGGTGGTCGAGCCCATCTGCAGGCCACCGCCGGAGATCTCGGCGGTCGAGCCGACTCCGATGATGCTCTTGTTGGCCACCACGGTGATCATGTCGTCGAACGTGATCCGGCCGGCCACCAGAATCGTGAACGGCGTGTTCCGCCCGGCGAAGTCGGCCAGTTGCGCGGCGGTGGAGACCGTCACGGTCGGACCGGCCGCTCCGCCGGTCGTGCCGTTCTGGCCCAGCGCGTTGACGCCGGCGAATCCCACCGGAACGTCCAGGACCTGCGCCGCCACCTCCCGCCCGGGCACCGCGACCACCGCCGCCACCATCGCCGCAATGACAACACCCGCACGAACCGATCGCCGTCGCATGCCACAACTGTGCGGCCACCCCCGTGCACAATTCCGACGAGCTGTTGGACATTGCGGAACCGATGGCGCGCAACCGACATCCCATCGGCGCCGGCCATTTCCCGCCGGCGCCAACCAAAACAGACGAGGTAGCCATGCGCAGACTTCTCGCCGTCGTCGTCACCGCCGCCGCGGTGTCCCTACCGCTCGTCGGCGCCGCGGGCACCGCGGTCGCGGGGATCGAGAAGGGACCGTTCAGCTCGCTGGCCAACTGCAATGCCGCCAAGCAGCAGAACCCCGGACCGGACGGACAGTGCCACCAGCACAAGGGCAAGAAGGGCTGGTACTTCGAGGTCTTGTGACGCAGCGGTCGGGGTCACCCGAGGGTGACCCCGACCTTGCCGGGTGGAACGGAGCCGCTGGCAGCCGAGCGTGTCGGCTGGTGACCATCAGAGGCTGCGGGCGAGGATGTCGCCGTGCGTGGTGGTCGCCCGGATGTCGAGCTGGGCGGCGGCACCGTCGGAGTTCTTCAACGTGTTGCTGATGCGGCCGAAGGAGGTGCCGGCGTCCAGGGTGGCCGAGACTCCGGCGGCGGCGCCGACCGAGATCCCGCCGGACTGGGTGTCCAGCACGACCGTGCCGCGCACGGCCTCGGTGATCCGGATGTCGCCCCGGGTGGTGCTGATCCGCGCGGGGCCGTCCAGACGCCCGACCTCGACGTCGCCGTCGACCGCGGTGAGGTGGACGCCGGCGGCGTGCTCGATCGTGATCTGCCGGTAGGCGCCGTCGAAGGTGACCTCGCCCAGCCGACCCGTGCCGATGACCTCGCAGGCGGCGGACGTGGCCTCGACCCGGGAACCGGCCGGCAGCGCGACGGTGACCTCCACGGATCCACCGCGGCCGAGGTACCGGTTGACCGCCGGCGTGTGGATCCGCAGGACGCCGTCGGCGTAGGCGACCGTGGTCCGCTGTGCCGTCGTCACGTCGCGGCCCTTCGCGGCGTCCGCGGGCCGGACCGTCACCGTGGTGTCGGCCCGGTCGGTGGCCAGGAACCGCACGCGCCCGGCGGGGATGTTCAGGACGGCGCGGATCGGGGCGGGGGTGTCGAACTTCTGCATCGTGCTCTCCTGACGATTCGGTGTGGACTGCCGGTGTGATCGATGACCTGATCACGGTGAGAACGATCGCCTGCCGTCCTGACAGCGCACGGCCACCGGCCTGACGCGACCCCTGACACCGCCCCCACAGGCCCCGACAGCGACGCAACCCCTAGCGTGGTTCGCGTGACCACCTCGGATGACCGGACGGACGACGCGCTGGACGCGGTGTCCGGTCTGGTCGCGCGGCACGGTGTCGGGGGCCGGCGCCTGCGGCAGGCCCTGGCGATGCTCACCGAGGGCGCGTACCCGCTCGATGAGCTGATCCGGGCCTGCGCGCTCCCCCGGCGAACCGTGGAGGCGCTGCTCCGGGCGGTCCAACCCGACCTGGACAGCACCCGCGACGGGTTCGCGATCCGGGCGGAGCGCAGCGCCGACTACCGCAAGGCGTTCGGCTACGCCCAGCTCCGGGCGAGCTCGCCGGCCGATCCACTGGCCGGCCAACTCGCCAGCCGGCAGGACGTCGTCGAGCAACTCCGCGGCGACATCGCCGCCGCACCGGCCGCGCGGGAGGCACTGGACCATGTCGCCGCCACCGCGGACACCGTGCTGCGCCGGGCGTTGTGGCTGGACGCGACGTTCGACCTCGACGGGGCACGGCTGCTGTGCGTCGGCGACCACGACCTCAGTTCGCTCGCGCTGGGGGCGATCAGCCCCGGCCTGTCGGTGACGGTGGTGGACGTCGACGAGCGGCTGCTCGAGTTCATCGAGGCCCGGGCGGCGTCGCGCGGTTACGACGTGCGGTGCCGTTACGCCGACTTTCGGTTCGGGCTCCCGGAGTCGGCGGTCGCCGCCGCGGACCTGGTGCTGACCGACCCGCCCTACACCCCGGACGGCGTGCGGCTCTTCCTCGGCCGCGGGCTGCAGGGCCTGCGGGACCGGGCCAACGGCGCCCTGGTGATGGCCTACGGGTTCAGCCCGGCACACCCGGCCCTCGGGGTCAAGGTGCAGCGGGCCGTGCACGATCTGGACCTGGCCGTCGAGGCGATCCTGCCGGCGTTCAACCGCTACCACGGCGCACAGGCCATCGGCAGCGCCAGCGATCTCTACGTGTGCCGCCCGACCGCCCGCACCTGGCAGATCCTCGACCGGCAGGTGGCCAGGGCCGCCGGGAACATCTACACGCACGGCGCGCAGTCGGTGGAGGGCGGCGCAGGCGAGCTGGCCGAGGCGGTGGCCGGCGCCGTCATCCGGCTCGCGGCCGGCGATGTCCTGATCGCGGGCGCCGGCTGGCCGGCCTCGGCCGGGAAACCCGCGCTCAGCCTGGAAGACCTGTTCGGCTCCGGGATACCCGCGACCCGCAGGCGGCCGGTTCACCTCGCGGCCAACCTGATGGACGACCCCGGATCGTGGTTGCTGCGTGCCCTGCTCGCCGCCAACGCCGACCGGCTCGCCCTGCTGGTGCCGAACAACCATCCGGACCTGGCGAACGAGACATCCCAGCGAGCCCTGATCGACCTGGTGGCGCCGAAGTACACGGTGCGGCTGAACCGCACCACGCCGACGTCCCGGCACGCGGTCGTGTCGGCGACCGCGGTCGAGCCGGACGAGCGCGGCGGCGCGGTGCGCCGGCACCTGCTCAGCCACGCCCACGGCAAGATCGGCAACGTGTGGCGGGAAGCGCTGATCCAGCACAGTGGCCGGAATCTGACCAAGAACGCGGCGCGGGCACTCGTCGCGCGGACCGCGACCCAACCGTCCCGGTTGGACGCGCGCCTGCTCGACCTGCCCCGGCACGCGATCAGCCTGCTGCTGCGCGAGGTGGACGGTTCGGTGAACCTGGCTTGACCTGGAGCGCACTCCAGAACGTAGCGTCGGCGGCATGAGCGAGTTTGAAGGCGAAGCAAGGGCGGTTACGTTGATCACCGGCGGCTCCAGCGGGATCGGGGCGGCCGCGGCCCGGCAACTGTTGAAGGGCGGTGGGCGGGTCGCGGTCACGGGACGGGATCAGGACCGGCTCGACCGGCTGGCCAAGGAGTTGGGGGCGCCCGACGAGCTGCTGACCCTGGTCGCCGACTCGACGCAACCCGAAGCGGTCCGGGACAGTGTCGCCGCCACGGTGGCCCGGTTCGGGCGGTTGGACAACGCGGTCGCGAACGCGGGCTATGCCACGCACGACGACCTCGCCGACGGTGATCCGTCGGGGTGGCGCGACATGGTGCTGACCAACGTGCTCGGGCCGGCGTTGCTGATCAACGCGGCGCTGCCGCAGTTGCGCCGCAGCCGGGGCCGGATCGTGCTGGTCGGCAGCGTGGCCGGGGTCAAGAACACGCCGGGAAACATCTACGGGGCAACCAAGTGGGCGGTCACCGGGCTGGCCGAGAACACCAGGCTGCTGGTGACCGGGGACGGGATCGGGGTCACGCTGGTCGCGCCCGGCCGGGTGCAGACGCCGTTCTGGGACAACCGCGCCGAGGGCGTGCCCGACGGCGGCCTGCTCACCGCCGAGCAGATCGCCGAGGCGATCGTGTGGGCCATCCAGCAGCCGTCCGGCGTCGACGTGAACACCATGGTGATTCGGCCGGTCGGGCAGCCGGTCTGATCGCGGTAGGGTGCACCTGGCGGCTGGTCGGCGCGCGCGAGATCGGCAAGAGGGCGGGGGTCACCGTGAAACGTCGGGAACGCAGCGGCCGGGCTCACATCCGTGCGCTGGTGCGCGTGGTCGCGGGGTTGTCGGTGCTCCTGGCCACGGCATGCAGCGAAGGTGTCGCGGGGCAGCCGGATCCGGGCCCGGGCTCGGGCCCGGGTGCCGCCGACCCGTCCGAACCGGCGGGCGCGGAGCAGAACCGGGATCCGTCCACGCGCATAGCCGGGGTGGTGCGCGTCGACTACCCGGCCGGGGAGCACACCGCCGCCGGCCAGCGGGTCGCCTACGACAAGAGCCCGCCGTTCGGCGGCCCGCACGACCCGGTCTGGGCGGACTGCACCGGGATCGTCTACCCGAAAGCCGTGCGCAACGAGCACATGGTGCACGCCCTCGAACACGGCACCGTCTGGATCGCCTACCACCCCGACCAGGTCACGGGTGCCGCGCTGGACAAGCTCGAATCCAAGGTGGAGGGCCAGCAGTACCTGATGCTGTCCCCCTATCCCGGTCTCGACCGGCCGATCTCACTGCAGTCCTGGGGCCACCAGCTCAAGCTCGACAGCGCCGACGACGCCCGCATCGACCAGTTCATCAAGGCGTTGCGCGCGAACCAGTACCAGGCGCCCGAACCGGGCGCCCGCTGTGACACGGCCGATCCCACGGTGTTCGACGTGACCAACCCGCCGCCGCTCGACACGACGCCGCCCGGCCCGGACGCGATGCCGGTCCAACCCCGCTGACCGGTCAGGGAACCTCGGCCGGCGCACCAGCCCGGTTCAGGCGAGACAACCGCCGCCGCGGAACGAGTAGTTGTAGATCAGCCAGCCGTTTTCGGTCTGCTTGGCGGACAGCCGGCCGGGGCTGCAGGAGTCCGCGCCGAACTTGGCGAACCCGTCCGACTCCGTGATCTTCTTGTCCGCGGCCTTGTCGATGAGGTTCTGCAGGTCACCGAACCTCTCGGCGGCCCGGTCCACCGCGCCTTCACAGGTGGTCGCGTCCCAGTTCTCGATGAAGGCTGCCCGGCCGTCCTCGGTGAACAGCGCACAGACGCCCGAAGCGCTCCGGTTGTCCAGCTGTACCAAGAACTCCCGGTACAGGTCGTGCACGGTCGCCTGCGCTTTCGGCGCGGTCGACGGGCTACCCGAGTCCCCGCAGCCCGTCAGGGTCGTCCCCAGAGCGACCAGTGCCGCGACGACCGACACCGTGTTCCTGAACCACCGCATGTGAAACGTCCCTCCGTCCCATCCCACCAGATGATCATGCGACGCGCCGTGTGGTCCGATGGTTCCCGTGCGTGCGGAGCGGTCGGGGATGATCTGACCGGCGGGATCAGCAGGAAGGTGTGCCGTGCTCTCAGCACTTGCGCGGTGGTGCGGGCACCACCGCAAACTGGTGGTGTTGTCCTGGGTGTTGCTGGCGGTGGGGTTGCTGGCCGGGGCGCGCCTGGTCGAGGGCAGCACGGCCGACGACGTGGCGGTGCCGGGCAGCGACAGCCAGGCCGCCAACGTGTTGCTGGCCGAGGCCGACATGTTCGGCCGGCAGAGTTCCCAACTGGTGCTGACCGCGCCGCGGGGCCGGTACGTCGACGCGTCGCAACTCCAGACCGCGATCCGGGACACGGCCGCCGCGGTGTCGGCGGTGCCGGGCGTCGGCACGGTGCCGGAACGGGTCGAGCCGAGCCCGGACCGGACCGCCGTGCGGTTCAGCGTGCCGCTCGACCCGGGGACCACCGCCGACAAGGCGCTG
>NZ_DASTBH010000336.1:0-5991 GCF_035712165.1 Actinophytocola sp.
GGTAGAAGTGGTCTAGACCTCGTGCGTACGGTGGCCTCGACCACTCCGACCCATTCGAGGTGACCCATGTCGACACCGAGGTGGGGTGCGGCCCTGCTGGTCGGCGCCCTGTCCATCACGCTCGTCGCGGCGACGCCGGCCGGCGCCGAACCAGCCCGGCACAGCCATGTCCAGACGGTCGGCTACTACACCCAGTGGAGCATCTACGGCCGCAACTTCCTGGTCCGCGACCTGGTCGCGAACGGCACCGCCGCCAAACTGACCACCCTGAACTACGCGTTCGGGTTCCTCGACGAGACCGGCGGCTGCGTCAGCGTCGACCCGTGGGCGGACTACCAGCGCCCGTTCAGCGCCACGGAGAGCGTCAGCGGCCAGGCCGACCAGCCCGGCCAGGCCCTTGCCGGCAACCTCAACCAGCTCAAGCAGCTCAAGGCCCGGTTCCCGAAGCTGCGGATCAACATCTCGCTCGGCGGCTGGACCGGCTCCCGGTACTTCTCCGACGCCGCCCTCACCCCCGCCTCCCGGGCCGCGCACGTGCGGTCCTGCATCGACCTGTGGCTCAACGGAAACCTGCCCGGCGCACCCGGCGCGGCGGCCGGCGTGTTCGACGGGATCGACCTGGACTGGGAGTGGCCGGCCAGCGAAGCCAACCCGGGCAACGGCATCCGCCCGGAGGACAAGCAGAACTTCACCGCGCTGCTGCGGGAGTACCGCGGTCAGCTGGACCGGCTGGGTCGCGGCACGCACCGGCGGTTCGACCTGACCGCGTTCCTGCCGGCCGACCCCGCCAAGATCGACCGCGGCTTCGAGGTGCGGAAGATCTTCCGGTACCTGACCTTCGCCACCACCCAGGGCTACGACTACCACGGCTCCTGGGACCCGATCACCAACCAGCAGTCCGCGCTGCGCACCCCGGCCGGTGACCCGACCGAGCCGAAGTTCAGCACCCAGGTGACGATCGACACGCTGCTGGCCGCCGGGGCGCCCCGGGACCGGCTGGTGCTGGGTGTGCCGTTCTTCAGCCGGGGCTGGACCGGAGTGAACCCCGCCAACAACGGGATGTTCCAGCGGGCGCAAGGACCCGCGCCGGGCAGCCTGGAGGCGGGCGTCGAGGACTACCGGTTCCTCAAGCCGCAGCTGGCCAACTTCACCGTGTACCGGGACAACCGCGCCGGCCACGCCTGGCTCTTCGACGGCACCACGCTGTGGACCTGGGACGACCCGGTGGAGCTGACCCGCAAGGCGCGCTACGTCAAGGACCGCAGGCTGGGCGGGGTGATGATCTGGTCCCTCGACGGCGACACCCCCACCGGTGAACTGATCTCCGCCCTCCACCGCGCCCTGCCCCACTAGCCGCGCCAGGTAGGGACTCGCCGACGGCAAACGAGATGCCCGGCGAGTCCCCACTTCCAGCCCCGCGAGTTCCCACTTCCAGCCCCGCGAGTCCCCACTCCGCGCTCCGCGAGTTGCCGGTTCAGAGCTTGCGCAGGGCCGCTTCGAAGTCCTCGGTCAGGTCGGCGGCGTCCTCGATGCCGACGCTCACCCGGAGCAGGTCGTCGGTGATGCCGATCCGCTCCCGGTCCTCGGCGCGCATCCCGGCGTGGGAGGTGAGGGCGGGCCGGGTGATCAGCGACTCGACCCCGCCCAGGCTCGGCGCGCTGTACGGGATGCGCAGCGCCTCGGTCAGGGCCTGCGCCGCGTCCACCCCGCCGGCCAGCCGCATGCTGAGCATCCCGCCGAACCCGGACAGCAGCCGCGCGGCGTGCTCGTGGTCCGGATGCGTTGTCAGGCCCGGGTAGTGGACCTCGGCGACCTTCGGGTGCTCGGCCAGGAACCGGGCCAGGGTCATCGCGTTGTGGTTCTGCGCCCGGACCCGCAGGCCGAGCGTCTTGAGCCCGCGGGCGAGCAGGAACGCCGCGTGCGGGTCCAGGCTGCCGCCGTAGAGGTTGAGCGTGTGGCGCACCCGGTCGACCAGCTCCGCCGACCCGGCGACGGCGCCGGCCACCAGGTCGGAGTGCCCGTTGAGGTACTTGGTCGCACTGTGGAACACCAGGTCGAACCCGATCGACAGCGGCCGGAAGTTCACCGGGCTCGCGAACGTGTTGTCGATGACCGAGGTCAGGCCCTCCTGCCGGGCGAACGCCACCACGTCGTGCAGCCGGGCCACCCGGATCATCGGGTTGGTCAGCGTCTCCACCAGGAACATCCGGGTGTTCGGCCGGCGCGCGGCCGCCCAGGTGTCCGGCCGCTGCGGGTCGACGAACGTGTAGCTCCAGCCCAGCGCCTCGGCGTTCTGGGTGAGGAAGTCGAACGAGCCGCCGTAGAGGCACTCGCTGGCCAGCACGTGGTCACCGGAGCGCAGCATCGTGTGCAGCACCGTGGTCAGCGCCGCCATGCCGGACGCGGTGGCCAGCGCCGCCTCGGCCCCCTCCAGCGCGGCCAGCTTGTCCTGCAGGTACACCTGGGACGGGGTGGAGTTCAGCCGGATGTACTTGATGTCGTGGTAGTGGGTGCCGGGCTCGACCGTGTAGACGGTGCCCTGGTAGATCGGGAAGACCAGGGAGCCCTCCGGGCCGGGCCGGCGCTCGCCGCCGTGCACGGCGAGCGTGTCGAAACGTGCGTCGTCACTGGGATGCGCCATGCCTCCACCGTGCCGCATGGCATCCCCGCTGGTAAAGCGGGTTCTACCTAGTCATCCGGCCACTCGCCGGTGACCTTGCGGTAGCCGGCCGCGCCGCCGCGGTCGATCGCCGCCTTGACCAGTCCGTAGATGGCGCCCTGCACGGTGGCGGCGATGAGCACCTGGCGCCAGCCGTAGTCCCGCGAGGTGGCCGACGGGGGCTCGTCGGCGCCGGTCGCCACCTGCCAGACCTTCTTGAACGCGGCGCTGGCGGCCAGCCCGCCGAGCACCCCGAACAGCATGCCCAGTGGTTTGTAGAGAAGCTTGTTCATGCCGGACGGTTACCCCGCCGTGCGGGTTCTAGACCCAGTGGTTGTCGTGCCGCAGGAAGAACTCGACCCGCTCCTCCTCGGTGAGCTGCCGGCCCGCGGCCACCTCGGCCAGCGTCTCGAAGTAGTCCTCGCGCGGCGCGCCCGGGGTGAACAGCAGCAGCATGGACGCGGGTTCGTCGCCGGGCACGTTCTTGAACCCGTGGATGCCCCCCTGCGGCACGTAGAGGAAGTCGCCGGCGGTCGCCTCGATCCACTCCTGGCCGTTGTAGAGCCGGACCGTGCCGGACAGGATGTAGAACGACTCGGTGATGGTGCGGTGGAAATGCGGGTCCGGCCCGGTCACGGTCTCGCCGAAGTTCCAGCGGTACATGCCGAACTGACCGCCGGTCGCCGCGCCGGTGGCGAGGTAGTCGACCGTGCCGCCGGTGGGGTAGACGACGTCGGTCGGGGTCTTGTCGGGCCGGAACTGGACGTCGATCTCGCCGGTGTCCCCGAGGTACCGAGGTTCTGGGTAGGACATGGCTCCACCCTGTCATACCGACGCTCGGCTTAACCGCTTTACCAGCGGCTCCGGTGAGATCACGGTCAGCGCCAGGGGATTGACGCCCGGTACGCACAGTGGTTCGCTTGCCGTTACTTATCCGGTTCAGTGAACTGCCCGCAACCTCGCTGTTGAGGAGAAGGTGAAACCATGAGATACCGGTTCAGGTCCCTGTGCGCGTTCGCCGTGGCCGCCGGCCTGGCACTGGCCGCGTGCACGAGCGGCGGCTCCGACTCGCCCGGGGGTGTGCCGGGCGGGCAGGCCAACGCCCCCGCGTCCTATCCGCGCAACGAGACGCTGTTCACCAGCGGCACGCAGTGGGGTCCGCCGGCCAACTGGAACCCCGTGATGAACTGGACCTACGCCACCGGAACGCTGGGCTACGTCTACGAGACCCTGTTCCTGTACGACCCGCAGACCGACAAGTACGAGCCGTGGCTGGCCGAGAGCGGCAGCTGGACCAGCGACACCAGCTACGAGGTCAAGCTCCGCGACGGCGTCAAGTGGACCGACGGCCAGCCGCTGACCGCCGCCGACGTGGTGTTCACCGCCGAGCTGGGCAAGATGAAGTCCGTTCCGTACAGCAACCTCTGGAACTACCTGCAGAAGGCGGAGGCGACCGACGACCGCACGGTGCGGTTCACCTTCGGCGCGTCGCCCAACTACCAGCAGTGGGCCAACTGGATCTACTTCAACGCGATCGTGCCCAAACACCTGTGGGAGAAGAAGTCCGAGCAGGACGTCACGGCCGGCGCGAACGAGAACCCGGTCGGCACCGGGCCGTACAAGTACCAGACGCACGACCAGGACCGCATGGTCTGGGTGAAGAACGACAGTTGGTGGGGCCGGGAGAAGCTGGGCCTGGACGTCAAGCCCAAGTACATCGTGGACATCGTCAACTCCAGCAACGAGGCCGCGCTCGGGCTCTTGCTGCAGGGCGGGATCGACCTGTCCAACAACTTCCTGCCCGGCATCGCCACGCTGGTCAAGGGCGGCTACAAGCTGCAGACCTACTTCCCGGAGGCTCCGTTCATGCTCTCGGCCAACACCACCTGGCTGGTCATGAACACCAAGAAGAAGCCGATGGACGATGCCGCGTTCCGTCGCGCGCTGGCCAACTCGATCGACGTCAACAAGATCGTCAGCGGGGTGTACGGCCAGATCGTCCGGCCGGCGAGCCCGACCGGGCTGCTGCCGATCTGGGACAAGTACATCGACCAGAACGTGGTGCGGGAGTTGGGTTTCAGCTTCGACACCAACCGGGCCAAGGCGATCCTCGCGCAGGCCGGGTACCGGGACACCAACGGCGACGGCCTGGTCGAGGCCCCCGACGGCTCGGCCATCGCGCTCTCGCTCGCGGTGCCGACCGGCTGGACCGACTGGCAGGAGTCGATCCGGGTGATCGCCGAGGGCGCCAAGGCGGCCGGGATCAACGTCAAGACCGACTTCCCGGCCGACACCGCGATCCAGGACATGCGCGCCAGCGGCAACTACGACATGATCCTCAACAACGAGCGCCAGATCGACAACACGCCGTGGACCTACTACGACTACGTGTTCCGGCTGCCGGTCCAGGACAAGCAGACCACCGTCAACTTCGGACGGTACGAGAACCAGCAGGCCTGGGACCTGGTCAACCAGCTCGACCGCACCAAGGTGGACGACGTCGAGGGGATGAAGCGGATCACCTCGCAGCTGCAGCGCGTGCAGCTCACCGAGATGCCGGTCATTCCCTTGTGGTACAACGGTTTGTGGTCACAGGTGAGCAATGCCGTGTGGACCAACTGGCCGTCCGCGGCGGACAACGCGCCGAAGTACCTGCCGACCACCTGGCGCGGCTACCTGCAACGCGGGTCGATCAAGATGCTGGCCGACCTGAAGCCGGCGCCGCCGGCCCAGAAGTAGGCGCACCGCGGTGCGACGCTACTTCGCCCGCAAGCTCCTGATCTACCTGCTCACCTTCTGGGTCGCGGTGACGGTCAACTGGATGATCCCCCGGTTCATGCCGGGGGATCCGATCGAGAGCATGCTCAGCCGGGCCGGGGTGCGCACGCCCGAGGCGGCGGTGGCGATGCGGGAGTACTACACCCAGTTGTTCGGGCTCGACGTGCCGATCCTGCAGCAGTACCTGTCGTTCTGGGCCGGGCTGCTGCGCGGCGATCTCGGCATCAGCCTGTGGTTGTTCCCGCAGCCGGTGGTCACGGTGATCCTGGACGCGGTGCCCTACACCCTGGGTCTGCTGATCCCGGCGATCCTGCTCAGCTACTACGCGGGCAACAAGTTCGGTGCCTACGCCGCCCGGCGCCGGATCATGGACAACGCCGTGCTGCCGGTCTGGTACGTGCTGACCGCCACCCCGTACATGTGGCTGGCCATCCTGCTGGCCTGGGGCCTCGGCGTGGTCGCCGGGATCTTCCCGGTCTCCGGCGGCTACAGCTTCCTGCTCGCCCCGTCCTGGTCGTTGGAGTTCCTCGGCAGCCTGCTGGCGCACTGGTTCC
>NZ_DASTBH010000337.1:0-3711 GCF_035712165.1 Actinophytocola sp.
CCGGCCGCCGAGGTCACCGACGACGGGCTCGCCGCCCGCTACCCACTGGTGCTGATCTCGGTGGCCGGACACGAGTTTCTCAATACGGTGTTCGGCAACAACGCCGAGCTGCGCCGCCGGGCCGGTGCGCTCCGGGTGGTGCTGCATCCGGACGACGCCGCCGCGCGCGGCCTGACCGCCGGCACCCGGGTGCGGGTGGCCAACGACCGCGGCGCGTTCCTGGCCGAGCTGGCGACCGGGGACTGGGTGCGGCCCGGCGTCGCGGCGACCACCAAGGGCCACTGGGCGAAGTTCACCGGCGGGTCCAACGCCAACGCCACCGTGGACGAGCGGGACACCGACCTCGGCGGCGGCGCGGTGTTCCACGACAACCGCGTCGAGGTGACGGCCGCCGGTTAGCGTGAGTGGCGCATTTTTCGTTGGGAATTGAGGGTTTTCGCTAAAACCGGGGCGCTGCCTTGACGGTGTGCCAGGGCTGGTTGACGATGGGCGAACGCACAACCTACTCGCCAGTAACGTGCGGTCCACCGTCATCGACGCCGGGAGAAACCCATGCAGCGTGGTCTGTTCACGTCCCTCGCCGCCGCGATCGCCGCCCTGTTCGTCGTCACCAGCGCGCCGGCCGCCCAGGCCGAAGCACCGCTGAACTACGTCGCACTCGGCGACTCCTACAGCGCCGCGTCCGGTGTGCTGCCGCCGGATCCCGCCGCGTCGTTGCTGTGCCTGCGGTCCAGCCGCAACTACCCGCACGTGATCGCGGCTCGCACCGGGGCCCGGCTGACCGACGTGACCTGTGGCGCCGCCGAGACCCGGCACTTCACCACCGCCCAGTACCCCGGCGTCGCGCCCCAGGTGAACGCCCTCGGCGCAGACACCGACCTGGTCACGATGACGATCGGCGGCAACGACAGCGGCGTGTTCATCAGCGCCATCCTCGCCTGCGGCGCGCTCGGCGTGCTCACCCTCGGCCACGGCAGCCCGTGCCGGGACACCTACGGTTCGTCCTTCGAGGACACCGTGCGCACCACCACCTACCCGGCCCTGGTCGGTGCGCTGCAGGCGGTCCGGGCCAGGGCGCCCCAGGCCCGGGTGGGCATCCTCGGCTACCCGTGGATCCTGCCGGCCACCGGCGGCTGCTTCGACAAGATGCCGGTCGCCCGTGGAGACGTGCCGTACCTGCGGTCGTTGCAGACCACCCTCAACGACGCCGTGCGCCGGGCCGCCGAGGCGACCGGCGCCACCTATGTGGACTTCAGCGCCGCGTCCACCGGACATGACGCCTGCCAGCGGCTCGGCGTCCGTTGGATCGAGCCCGTGCTGCAGACCACCAACCTCGTCGTGGTCCACCCGAACGCGCTCGGTGAGGCCAACATGGCCGCGCAGGCGATCCAGGTGCTCGGCCTGGGCTGACCGGCCCGGGGGTGCGCGCCGTCGCCGGCATGGCCGTGCCGGCGACGGCCAGCGCGCAGCCAGTCCACTGCAAGCGCTCTACGCCATTCTTCCGGTAACGCATGCGCCGCCAGGTGCGCATGCGTCTCCTTTGTCCGGTGCGCGTAGAGGAGAGTGGATGAGAAAGAGACTGACGCGGGCCGTGATCGCCCTGACTCTCGCGATCACTGTCACGGCGACCGGCACCATCAAACCGGCGCCGGCGCAGGCCGGGCCGGTGCGGGTGCAGTACGACATCATCGCCATCATCGGCGCGGTCAAGACCCTGGTGGACATCTGGCGCAGCTTCCGCGGCGGCGGGATGTCCATCGAGGCCGCCACCCAACAGATCCTGGGTGCGATCAACACGGCCAAGACCGACATCCTCAGCCACATGGACCGTCTGGCGGCGGCCGAGGCCCGGTCCTGCGCCACCCGGCACGTCATCGAACTCGCCGACATCCAACAGTTCAACCCGACCACGATGCAGATCTGGGCCCAGGACGCCACCGGGTGCGTCACCCTGATCTCCAGCCTGCTCGACGTGGTCACCGACAAGGCGGCGGCCGACACGCTCGGCGCCGCGTTCGACGTGATCGGGCCGATCGCGCTGATCGCCCGCAGCCGCGCCGGGTTCAGCACCGAGGCCCTGCGCGCGGTTCTGGTCAGCGGCAACAACAAGATCATCACGAAGCTCATGCCGGACTGTTACTTCGTCTCCGGATGGAACCCGCCCTACATCACGCGATCCATCTGCATCGCCTACAACGGCGACCGGGCGGAGCAGCTCAACACCTATCCCAATGACGCCCTCCGGGCACAGGCGATGCAGCGCACCAGCTGGGTGATTGCGCAGTACGCCATACCCCTGCTCTGAGGGCAAGCCTGGGCGGTTGGGCGGCGCCAGGTGCCCAACCGCTCAGGCGGTTCCGTTGCGCGAGAGCGTGTAGCGGCCCGCCTCGGCCCGGGCGATGCCGGCCTGGGCGCGGGTGCGTTCGTCGCGGTCGCCGGTCTCGGTGGCGATCGCCAGCGCGGCGGTGTGCCGGTCCAGCGCACCCGGCCGGCCCGCCGCGTGCAGCGCCTCGCCCAACCCGTTGAGCACGCTCGCCTCGCCGTAGCGGTGCCCGGTGTCCCGGAAGATCGCCAGGGCCTGCTCGAGGTCGGCGAGCGCCCGGTCGTGCTCGCCGAGCCGGGAGTGCACCGGGCCGAGGTTGGACAGCGCGATGGCCTGCCCGTAGCGGTGCCCCAACTCCTCGAACAGGACCCGGGCCTGTTCGAGGTGGCCGGCGGCGCGGGTGTAGCCGCCCAGGTTGGTCTCGGCCTCACCGAGGTTGGCCAGGGCGCTCGCCGCGCCGCTTCGGTCGCCGAGCGCGGCGAACAGGTCGTGCGCCTCGGTCAGGTGCTCGGCCGCGCGGGCATGCTGGCCGACGCTGCCGCACAGGCCGCCGAGGTTGGTCAGCACCGCGGCGATGCCGTGCCGATTGCCCAGTTCGCGGTAGGCGGTCAGAGCCTGCTCCAGATGGGTCTTCGCGGCCGCGTGCGCCCCGAGCCGGTCGGCGACGATGCCCAGGTTGGACAGCGTGCGGGCGGCGCCGGCCTGGTCGCCGGACAGCCGGTGCAGCTCCAGCGCGCGGGTCAGCCGCTCGGTCGCCGGGCCGTACTGGCCGAGCAACCGGTGCACCAGCCCGAGGTTGGTCAGCGCCTGCGCCTCCCCGGCCCGGTCGCCGGTCGACCGGGCGGCGGCCAGCGCGGCGCCGTGGATCGCCAGCGCCTCGGCGTAGTGGCCGCTTTCCAGGTAGCGGTACAGGGTCGCGGCGAGCCGCACGGCATGCCCGGGCCAGTCGTGGCCCGCGGCGTACTCGCAGACGGCGACCAGGTTCGGCAGCTCGGCGGCCAGCCACGCGCGCAGCCGCTCCGGATCTCCCTGCGGTTGCGGGACCTCGCCGGCCGCCGCGGTCGGGTAGAGCACCCGCACCGCCTCGGTGGCGCCCTCGAGGTAGTGGTCGAACAGCCGGGTGCGGGCCGCGTGCAGGTCGGCCCCGGTGTCGGTGCCCATGGCCAGGTCCAGCGCGTAGGCGCGGAGCAGGTCGTGCATGCCGTACCGGCCGCCGGGGTCGCGCCGCACCATGTGCGCGCGGACCAACAGGTCCAGCAGCCGGGTGACCTCGTCGAGGTCGACCCCGGCGAGTGCGGCGGCCGCCGGGGCGTCCAGGTCGGCGCCCGGATGGCAGCCGAGCCGGCGGAACAGCGTCCCGGCGTCGGCCGGAAGATGCCGGTAGGACC
>NZ_DASTBH010000338.1:0-3062 GCF_035712165.1 Actinophytocola sp.
GTGGTGGGCTGCGTTCAATGTGGCTTTTGGGGCCGCGCCGCTGTCCTTGTGACCGGGACCATGTGGTGGGCTGCGTTCAATGTGGCTTTTGGGGCCGCGCCGCTGTCCTTGTGACCGGGACCATGTGGTGGGCTGCGTTCAATGTGGCTTTCGGTGCCGCGCCTTTGTCCCTGTGAGCGCAGGCGGGTCTTTTCGGAGCAGGCCGGCGAACAGGTCGCCGTGCTCGTCCACCCGGTCCAGCACCTCGTCCGCGGTGAACACCAGGTCCTCCGGACGTTCGCAGGCCTCGACCTCGGCCCAGGTGAGCGGGGTGGACACGGTGGGCGCGGGCCGGGCGCGCAGCGAGTAGGGCGCGACCGTGGTCTTGTACGGGTTGTTCTGGCTCCAGTCGATGAACACCTTGCCGGGCCGCAGGTTCTTGGCCATCTTGGCCACCACCAGGTCGGAGTTCTCGGCGGCCAGCCGTTCGGCGAGCGCCTTGGCGTAGTCCGAGGTCTGCTCGGGCGCGGTGGTGCTGATCGCGCAGTAGAGCTGCATTCCCTTGGAGCCGCTGGTCTTCGCGTACGGGTCCAGACCGTCGGCGGTGAGCGCGTCGCGCAGCAGCGTCGCGACCCGGGTGCATTCCACGATCGTCGCCGGCGGGCCCGGGTCGAGGTCGAACACCAGCCGGTCCGGGTTGTGCCGGGCGCCGCGCGGCCCGACCGTCCACTGTGGAATGTGCAGCTCCAGTGCGGCCAGGTTGGCCGCCCACACCATCGTCGGCAGGTCGCAGATGATGGCGAAGTCCAGGGTGTCCCGGCCGGTGCTGCTGCCCGGCGTCTCGACGGTGACGGTGCGCACCCAGTCCGGGGTGTGCCGCGCGGTGTTCTTCTCGTAGAACGACATCCCGTCCACACCGTTGGGGTAGCGGCGCAGCGTCACCGGCCGGTCCACCAGGTGCGGCAACAGGACGGGGGCGATCCGCGAGTAGTAGTTGATCACCTCGCCCTTGCTGAAGCCGTACTCCGGGTAGAGGATCTTGTCCAGGTTGGACAGTCGCAGCTGCCGGCCCTCCACGGCGACGAGCACGTTCTCACCGGCCATCGGGCAACTCCATGATCTCCACGTCCTGCGGGCCCTTGTCCGAGCGCAGCCCCCGCCAGCGCGGCGCGCGCAGCCGGCCGTCGGTGGTCCAGTTGAGGAACTCCACCTCGCCGACCAGCTTCGGGGTGACCCAGCGCGCGCCCCGGGCCCGGTCCCTGGGCACCTCGTTGACGAACGGGGAGGTCCTGCGCTCACTGGCGCGCAGCTTGGCGGTCAGCGAGCGCAGCACCTCGTCGCTGAAGCCGGTGCCGACCTGGCCGACGTAGGTCAGCCCGGCCGCGGTCGGCACCCCGATCATCAGCGAGCCGAGCGTGTCCTCCCGCCGGCCCTCGCCCGGCCGCCAGCCGCCGACCACCACTTCGAGGGGGCGGATCTCGGCGATCTTGATCCAGTCCGAGGAGCGACGGCCGGGGAAGTACCGGGAGGTGAGCCGCTTGGCGATCACGCCTTCCAGCCGCTGTTCGCGGGCGGCCTCGACCACGGCCGCGCCCTCGCCGGGATAGCTGGGCGAGGTGTGCCAGTTCGGCCCGGCCAGCGACAGCCCTTCGAGCAGCCGGCGCCGGTCGCGGTAGGGCAGGTCGAGGCAGGACCGGCCGTCCAGGTGCAGCACGTCGAACACCAGGTAGGTGATCGGGGTGTCGGCCGCGGCCCGCCGGATGGCCCGCTCGCCCTCGGCGTGGATCCGCTGCTGCAGCGCGTAGAAGGTGGGCCGGCCGTCCACCAGCGCGACGATCTCGCCGTCCAGCCAGACCTCGGTGCTGCCCAACTCCTCGCCCAGCAGGCGCAGTTCCGGGTAGCGCGCGGTGATGTCGTTGCCCTTGCGGGCATGCAGCCGCAGCCGGCCGCCCTCGACCCGGGCCAGCGCGCGCACGCCGTCCCACTTGAACTCGTAGGCCCAGTGCTCGTCGTCGGCGGGCAGAGTGCCGGCGACGGCGAGCATCGGCTCGAGCTCCTCGGGCAGCGGCTCCCGGTCCGGTTCCTGCGGGGGGTCGGACCGGCGCACCATCCAGTCCTTGCCCGTCCGGCCGCTGCGGAAGAAGGTGTACCGCCCCTTCACCCGGCCCCCGTCGAAGACGACCTGCACCTCGCGGTCGCTCCACTTCAGCGTCTCGTACCGGCCGCGGTCCCAGATGAACATCCGGCCACCGCCGTACTCGCCCTTGGGGATGGTGCCCTCGAAGGTCGCGTACTCCATCGGATGGTCCTCGGTGTGCACGGCGAGCCGGATGTCGCCGGGCCGGGTGGGCAGGCCCTTGGGCACCGCCCAGGAGACCAGCACGCCGCCGCGTTCCAGCCGCACGTCCCAGTGCAGCCGGGTGGCGTGGTGCTCCTGGATGACGAAGGTGTCGTCGTTACCGGTGGGCAGGGCGGCCGGATCCGGCACCGGCTCCGGTGTCCGCTGCGGGTCGCGTTTCCTGCGGTACTCGCCAAGGTCGCCCATCCCCGCCATTGTGTCCGAAACCTCGGCGAACGTGTGGAAACATCGTTACAAAACACTGTAATCTTTCCGGCATGCAGACTCTGGTCCTCACCGACGCCAGCCGGATCATCGCCGGCCTGTGACTGCTCACCGTGGTCGGAATCGAGTCCGGCGGCGTGTTCCTGCTGCGGATCTCGCGCGGCGCCTACCGCTTCACCGAGTTCCAGAAGGCGTTCGTCCGGGCGATGCACGCGCACGCCGGCGTGCTGGTCATCCTGAGCCTGGTGTGCCTGCTGCTCGCCGATGCCGCCGGGCTGACCGGCCTGGTCGGCTGGGTCGGTCGGCTCGGCGTGCCGATCGCCGCGCTGCTCATCCCCGGCGGGTTCGTCACCTCGGCGCTGATCGGCACCGGCGAGATCAACCGGCCCAACCCCCGCTTCCTGTGGATGTTCTTCGCCGGCGGCGCGTCGCTGGCCATCGGGGTGGTCTCGGTCGGCATCGGGTTGCTGGTCGCCTAGCCGGGCAGCCAGGAGATCCGGTCGCGCAGCAACGCGTAGCC
>NZ_DASTBH010000339.1:0-6340 GCF_035712165.1 Actinophytocola sp.
TGCACCGCACCGCGCGGGTTCGGTCCGGGCAGTCCCAACTCCACGACCACCGCGTCCGGCCGGGCGGCCAGCAGGTGGTCCAGCGCGCGGGTCATCCAGGCGTGCCGGTGGGCGTCGCGGACCACGACCACCAGCGGCCGGCCGCCGGCCGGCGCCAGCGCGGCCTGGCCGAGCCGGTCCAGGTCCTCGACGTCACCGGGGTGGAGCCGGGCCACCGTGCGGTCCGGCCGTAGCCGGCGCAGCGGTTCGGCGAGCCCCCACGGGGTGCCCCGGTCGATAGCCTCGTGCAGCGCCGGGGCCAGCTCGACCACGTGCGGCGCGCCGGTGAGCGGCAGGCCGGTCCCGGTGATCCGGATTGCCCGCCGGGCGGCGAGCAGCCCGACCGGTTCGGCCGGCTCCGGGCTCGTGGGCGCCGCGCTGGTGATCCAGTCGGCCAACTCGCCCACCCGCCGGGCGGCGTCCGCCAGCCGGTCCTCGGGCAGCTCGCCGGCCCGCACCGCGTCGACGATGGCGGAGCGAAGCGTTTCGACGGTGGCCTCGCCGGCCAGGCCGCCGCCGACGCAGATCGCGTCCGCGCCGGCCGCGAGCGCCCGAACTGCCGCGCCGGCCAGCCCGTAGCGGTCGGCGACGGCGCGCATCTCGATCCCGTCGGTGACGATCAGCCCGGTGAACCCCAGCTCTTGTCGAAGCGTTTCGACGAGGATGCGCGGGCTCGTCGTGGCCGGCGCGTCCGGGTCGTAGGCCGGCACCAGCAGGTGCCCGGTCATGATCGCCCGTACGCCCGCCTCGATGGCGGCGCGGAACGGGGGGAGCGCGGTGGCCGCGATGTGCGCCGCCGGGGCGGTCACCGCCGGCAGTTCCCGGTGCGAGTCCACACTGGTGTCGCCGTGTCCGGGAAAGTGCTTGGCGCAGGCCGCGACGCCGGCCGACTGCAGGCCGCGTACCCAGGCCGCGGTGTGCCGGGCGACCAGGCCGGTGTCCGCGCCGAACGACCGGACGCCGATCACCGGGTTGTCCGGGTTGGAGTTGACGTCGGCGTCCGGGGCGTAGTCCAGGTTCACCCCGACCGCCGCAAGGTCGTATCCGATGCCCGCGGCCACGGCCTCGGTCAGCTCCAGATCGTCGACCACCCCCAGTGCGAGATTGCCGGGTCGCGAGCTGCCCTGACCCGCCTCCAACCGGGTGACGTCGCCGCCCTCCTCGTCGATCGCGACGATCACCCGCGGGTTCTCCGCCTTCAGCGCCGCGACCAGCTTCCGGACCTGGTCCGGATGCTCGATGTTGCGGGCGAACAGGGCGACGCCGCCCAGCCCGGCCGCCAGCCGCCGGCGTACCCAGTCCGGCGCCGCCGTGCCCTCGAACCCCGGCTGCAGCACGGCGTCAGCAAGCTCGAACAGCGGACCCTCCTCGGCGCATTGGTCTAAACCAAAGCGACCTTGGCACAGCGGTCCACCCGTGTCAATCGGCGCACGGCCACGGTCTGCTGGGCTACGATCGCGACGTGAGCATCGGGCCGGCGCCACGGCGCCAAGCACGGACGGATCACCCGATCATCGGGTGACCCCGGCGCGGGCCCGCGCCCCGCCCCCTCTCCGCGGACGTTCTCGCGAACTCTGCCCGGAGAGGAGGTGAGCACATGACCAGCGAGAGCACCGCGTGGGACGCGTTCGTCGCCCGGCACCAGGTCGGCGACCCCGTCGAGGTGACCGTCACGAATGCCCTGCCGTTCCTCGGCAGCCTGATCGAAACCCCATACGGCGTCCCCGGCCTACTCAAAGGCGTCCGGCACAAGCCAGGCACCCGCATCCGCGCCCGCATCGACGCCATCGACCCCGAACGCCGCCGCATCGCGGTGGTGACGCCCTGAACCCGGCCACCCCGGGCGGACTCCCAGCGCCGCCCGGGGTGTGCCCGGCGCGCGCCACCGGTCACAACACTCCGCATCACCTGAGCAGTTCGCGTTCCACCGGAGAGGCGGTGCGGGCGCGGGCGGTGAGGCGGGTGGGGCCGAGTTGGGCGGCGCGGGTGCCGGCGGCCTGGGTGATGGCGGCGCGGGTGTCCGAGCCGACGTCCTCCAGGAGTCGGACGACCACCTCGCCGTCCTTGCGTTGCGCCCAGCCGCCGACGATGCGGCCGTCGGCCCAGACCGTGGGGGAGACGTTTCCGGTGCGGTCGAACAACTGTGGGCCGTGCGGGCCGAGGTAGAAGTCGCGTTCCGTCCAGCCCATGGGAGTCGGGTCGAGTGCGGGGAGCAGGGCCACCCACGGGTCGGGCTCGGGTTCGGGCTCGAGGTCGGTGGACAGCGCCACGCCGGGAGCGCCGTCCAGGTCTACTTCGGCCAGGTCCAGCCGAGACAGGGCGCGCCGGGTCTGGGTGAGCGTCCATCCGGTCCACCAGCGCAGATCGGCCACGGTGGCCGGTCCGAACGCGCCGAGCCAGTGCCGGGCCAACTCCACCTGTGCGTCCTCAGTGGACAATTCGGGGAACCCGCCGGGCAGCCAGGCCTCGGCCGGGCTCCACCGGAACTGGGTGGAGGTCCACGAGCCCAGCGGCCGGCCGCGCACCACGAGCCCCTGCGCGGCCAGCACCAGCAGCACCCGGCTGATCACCCGCTGCCGGCCCTCGTACGGCTTTCCCTTGGCCAGCACCAGTTCCGTGCGTAACCGCGGGTCTGCCGCGGCGAGATCGGTCGCGGTCGCCGAACCCTGCTGGCGCAGCGCCGCCAGCGCCACCGCCTCGGTCTCGGCGAGCCAGCCGTCCGGATCGCCGGGCAGGTCGGCATCCGCCAGCAGCGCCAGCAGCAGCCGGCGCTGCTGGGCCGCGACCCCCCGGGAACTCGCGGCCAGCACCACCGCCGCCAGCTCGACCGGCACCACGAACACCGTGCGGCGCATGGCCAACAGCCGAACCATGGTCCGGTCGGTGTACAGGGCACGCTCGACGCACGGCACGTCCCCGGACCGCATCCGGCTCCACAGCGACAAATACACGGTCGACGGGTCGGTGCCGTGCAGGGCGACCAGCCCCCGGGCGACCTGTTCCGGCGTGTCGACCCTGGCCGCCTGTGCCAGCAGGTGCCGGCGACCGATCCGGGCTCGCCGCTGCGCTGTGGTGATCCGCACTAGCCGGCCAGCCGGGTGCCGATCAGGGCGTCCCGGCTGACCAGGCCGGCCAGTTCGTCCTCGGACAGGTTCTCGGTGCCGTCCGGGCGTTGCGGCACCACGAGGTAACGGCAGTCGGCCGTGGAGTCCCACACGCGGATCTCCACGTCAGGGTCGAGTGCGACGCCGAACTCGGCAAGCACGGCGCGCGGCTCGCGGACCGCCCGGGACCGGTACTGGAACGATTTGTACCAGCGCGGCGACGGGCCGAGGAGCGAGACCGGGTAGCACGAACACAGCGTGCATACCACGAGGTTGTGCACGGTGTCGGTGTTCGCCACCGCGATCAGCGTCAGGAACGGCAGTTCCAGGTTGGTGCTGCCGCGCAGGTCGAAACCCTGCTCGCGCACCACGGCGGTGGCGTCGGCGAGCAGCCGGTCGGCGAACCCCGGGTCGGTCCACGCCCTGGCCACGTAGCGGGCGCCGTTCTGCGCGCCCATCCGGTGGCAGAACATGTCCTCCACGTCGTCGACCTGCTCGGCGGACAGCGCCCCGCGCGCCGCCAGCACCCGCTCCAACGCGGCGACCCGCCGGGCCATCGGTGCCGTCGGCTGATGATCCCCACTCATGCCCGCTCCAGGTAGCTCTCGAACAGATCCAGGTACACCAGGTGCGACCCGGCGCCGGCGCCCCACAGGTCGGCCGCGGTGAAACACACGCTGTACAGCGCCTGCTCCTCGGCTCGGCCGTCCTTCGCCAGGTCGTCGGGGAACTCGAAGTGCCCGCGCAGCGCGTGCACCGTTCCGGTCCGGCCGCGGGCGTAGATCGGCAGCCGGGTGTGGCCGGGCGCGGCGTGCAGCCGGGTCCGCACCGGCTGACCGGGTCGCAGGCTCATGCCTCCGCCCGGATGCTCGCCAGCTCGTCCGCGGTGAGCAGGCCCTTCTCCAGGCACAGCTGCTCGGTCGCCGCTTCCCAGCGCTCGTAGTAGCCGCTGGCGAAGTAGTCCGCCGGCTCCATCCGCTCGATCGCGTGCCGGAACTCGTCCAGGGTGAACGCGCCGTTGTGGACCAGCGCCCGAACCAGCGCGAAGATCCGGGCCTCCCACGCGGCGTGGAAGTACAGCGCGTCGTCTCGCCCCGGCACCGGACCGAACCCGTGCAGCCCACCGATGTCGTGCACATAGCTCACCCGCCGATTATGGCGTTGCCCGCGTGGACAGCAATCCAGGGCAGGCGCAGAATCTCCCGGCGTGGACACCGTGCGCCGCGACGTCAGGGTGGAAGGGGTCGTCCAGGGCGTCGGATTTCGTCCCTTCGTGTACTCCCTGGCCGTCCGCCTCGGCCTGACCGGGCTGGTCGGCAACGACGTCAACGGCGTCTTCATCGAGATCGAGGGGCCCCGCCCGCGCGTCGACGACTTTCTGGCGGCACTGCGCCGCGATGCTCCGGCACTGGCCGAGATCGAGCGGGTCACCGCGACCGCCGCGACCCCGACCGGCGACGGCGGCTTCCGGATCGTGCGCAGCGAGGCCGGCGGCGCGCGCCGGACCCTCGTCTCGGCGGACAGCGCCACCTGCGCCGACTGCCTGGCCGAACTCGCCGACCCGGCCGACCGCCGGTTCGGCTACCCCTTCATCAACTGCACCAACTGCGGGCCGCGGTTCACCATCGTGCGGGATGTGCCCTACGACCGTCCGTTCACCACGATGGCGGCGTTCGCCATGTGTGCGGCCTGTGCCGCCGAGTACCACGACCCGGCCGACCGCCGGTTCCACGCGCAGCCGGTGTGCTGCCCGGCCTGCGGTCCGCGGCTGTGGCTGACCGACGCCGCCGGCGTCGAGACGCCGGGCGATCCGATCCGGCAGAGCGCGGACCTGCTGCGCGCCGGCCAGGTGCTGGCGGTCAAGGGACTCGGCGGTTACCATCTCGCCGCACTCGCTGCCGACGAAACTGCCACGGCCACCCTGCGGAGCCGAAAGCACCGCGAGGACAAGCCGTTCGCCGTCCTTGTGTCCGATGTGGACGAAGCGCGCCTGCTGTGCGAGGTCGATGCTGCGGCGGCGGAACTGCTGACCAGCCGCCGCCGGCCGATCGTGCTGCTGCCGCGCCTGGCCGGTGCGGCGGTGGCCGCCGCCGTGGCCCCGGGCAACCGCGCCCTCGGCCTGCTGCTGCCCTACACCCCGCTGCATCACCTGCTGCTCGCCGCCGTCGCCGCGCCGATCGTGCTCACCAGCGGCAACGCCTCCGACGAGCCGATCGCCTACGTCGACGAGGACGCCTTCGCCCGGCTCGGCGGCATCGCCGACGCGTTCCTCACCCACGACCGGCCGATCCACATCCGTACCGACGACTCGGTGGTGCGCCCGATGCGCGGCGTGTTCACCCCCGCCAACGCCGCGGCGCCGTCGTGGGGGCCCGGTGCGTCTCCGGGTCATGCCGCTTCAGTGCTGCGCCGGTCCCGCGGCTACGTGCCCGAACCGGTCACCCTGCCCTGGCCGCTGGCGCGACCGGTGCTGGCCTGCGGCGCCGAACTGAAGAACACCTTCTGCCTGGCGAAGGACCGGCACGCGTTCGTCTCCCACCACATCGGGGACCTGGAGAACTACGAGACCCTGCGGTCGTTCGTGACCGGGATCGACCACTTCAGCCGGCTCTTCGACATCGAACCGGAACTGGTCGCCCACGACCTGCACCCGGAGTACCTGTCCACCAAGCACGCCAAGGAGTTGACCGGTGTCGAACTGGTCGGCGTGCAACACCACCACGCGCACATCGCCTCCTGCCTGGCCGACAACGGCGAGTACGGGCCGGTGCTCGGGGTGGCCTTCGACGGGCTGGGCTACGGCACCGACGGCACGATCTGGGGCGGCGAGTTCCTGCTCGCCGACCTGGCCTCGTTCCAACGGATCGGCCACCTGGAACCGGTGCCGATGCCCGGCGGCACCGCCGCGATCCGGCAGCCGTGGCGGATGGCGGCGTCCTATCTGGACAGTGCCTACGCCGGCGCGCCACCCGGCGGGCTCGCCGTGGCCACCCGTAACCGCCGCTGGCCCGAAGTGGTGACACTGGCCAGAAGCGGGGTCAACTCCCCGCTGACCTCCAGTGCCGGCAGGCTGTTCGACGCGGTGTCCGCGCTGCTCGGGCTGCGTGACACGATCAACTACGAGGGACAGGCCGCGATCGAGCTGGAACAGCTTGCCGACCCGGCCGAGCGCGGCGCCTACCCGGCCACCATTGCCG
>NZ_DASTBH010000340.1:0-9805 GCF_035712165.1 Actinophytocola sp.
CGAGCAGCAGGTCGCGCACGTCGGTCGCCGCGATCCGGTCGCGCGCGAGCGCGGGGTCGGAGCACAGCAGCACCGGCGCGTCGTCCGGCCCGTCCGGGAGCCGCCCGTGCGAGCCGCGCACGCAGGACGGATCGAGCGGGACCACGTTCATCGTGTAGCGCAGGCCGAGCTTCTTACGCAGCAAGGACATCGCCGCCCGCGGCTTGGCGAAGCGGTCCGCCGGGTCGAAGAACAGCTCGGCCGGGTCGTAGCCGGGCTTGCGGTGGATCTCCACGGTCCGGGCGAAGTCGGGTGCCCGGTCGTCGTCGAGCCAGTAGTAGTAGGTGAACCAGGCGTCGGGCTCGGCGACGGCGACCAGCTCACCGGAGCGGGGATGGTCCAGGCCGTGTCGCTCCTTGCCCTCTGCGTCCAGGACCGCATCCACGCCCGGCAGCTCGGCGAGGATCGCGCGCACCCGGTGCAGGTCCGCCGGATCGCGCACGTAGACGTGGGCGATCTGGTGGTCGGCAACGGCGAAGGCCCTGGAGGTCCACGGGTCGAGCAGCTCGCGTCCATCCTGGACGTACACCTCGAGCAGTCCGGCCCGGCGCAGCGCCCGGTTGACGTCCACCGGGCGGTGCACCGCGGTGATGCCGTACTCGCTGAGCACCACGGTGGTGGCCCCGGCCGCGGCGACGTCGGCGAGCAACGGGGCGATCGTGGCGTCCAGCTCGCGCGCGGCCTGGCGGGACCGGGGGTCGTCCGGGCCGAACCGCTGCAGGTCGTAGTCCAGGTGCGGCAGGTAGACCAGCAGGCAGTCGACCCGTTGCCGGGCCAGGATGTGCTGCGCCGCCCGCGCGATCCACCGGCTGGAGGCGATACCGGCGGTCGGCCCCCAGTAGGTGAACAGCGGGAAGTCGCCGAGTGCGGCGGTCAGCTCGTCGTGCAGCGCCGCCGGCCGGGTGTAGCAGTCCGGCGACTTGCGGCCGTCGGCGTGGTAGACCGGCCGGGGCGTGACCAGCAGGTCGGTGTCCGCGCCCATGGCGTACCACCAGCACACGTTGGCCACGGTCCAGCCCGGCTGCCGGACGCGTGCGGCGTCCCACAGCTTCTCCCCGCCGACCAGCGCGTTGTGCTGGCGCCACAGGAAGACCTCGCCGAGATCCCGGAAGTACCAGCCGTTGCCGACGATGCCGTGCTCGCGAGGTGGCGCTCCGGTGAGCAGGGTGGCCTGCACCGAGCA
This sequence comes from Actinophytocola sp., assembly GCF_035712165.1. Taxonomy (GTDB): domain Bacteria; phylum Actinomycetota; class Actinomycetes; order Mycobacteriales; family Pseudonocardiaceae; genus DASYTH01. Next base: position 1,223 of record NZ_DASTBH010000340.1, read on the forward strand.
GGTCACCGCCGGCAACACCGTGTCCAGAGTGGACCGAAAGCCCGTGGTGCCGACCCGGCTCAGGTTCGGCATGTGGGCCAGCAGCCGGGGGGTGAGCCCGACGACGTCCAGGACGACGATCACGACACCTCCACCAGGCCGAGCGCCCGCAGTTCGGCGCGGGTCCAGTCCAGTTCCCGGGCCAGGCCGTCGACCAGGTCGCCGTCCGGGTGCAGCACCTGCCAGGTGTAGGTCTCCACCTCGACGTGGGTGGTGACCGGGTGCGCGCCGGCCAGCAGCGCACCGAGCGTGGCCCGCAGTTCCGGCTGGGTGCTGGTCAGCGGCGGGACCGGCGCGGCGTGCACCGGCACGTGGTAGTGCACCCGCCACGGCGCCCGGCCGGGCAGCCCCCCGGCCAGCGCGTCGGCCAGGTCGTCCACTCCCCCGCCGCCGCGTTCCCGGGTCTGGTGCAGGAACCGGGGTTCGGCGAACCCGGCCAGCGCAGCGAGTTCGGTCGGGTGGGCCTGCAGCGCGCAGGACGCTTGGGTCTTGATCACCGGCAGGCCGGCTCGGGCCAGCCGGCCGGTCACCTCGACCGGGTCCTCGAAGCCGACCGCGAGGTGGCAGGCGTCCAGGCACACACCGAGCCACCGGGTGTCCACTTCGGACAGTAGGCGCACCGCGTCGGCGCTGGTGTCGACCACACAACCGGGTTCGGGTTCGAAGCCGACCCGGATCGTGCGGTCCAGTCCGGCCAGGCCGGCCGCCAGCGCGTCGAGCCGGCGGCGCACCGCGTCGGCGCGGTCGCCGTCCCAGGGCGTGCGCCAGGCCAGCGGGAGCGTGGAGATGCTGCCGTACGGGACGTCGTCGGGCAGCAGCGCGGCGAGGATCCGGGCCAGCCGCAGGGTGTATTCGAGCCGCTCCGGCGAGGTCCAGTCCGGTGTGTAGACCCGGTGCTTGACCACCGGGTCGTGAAAGCCTCGGTACGGAAAACCGTTGAGCGTCACCACTTCCAGGCCATGACCGGCCAGGTGGGTGCGCAGCCTGCGGACCGCGGCGGGGTCGGCGTCCAGCGCGGCGGCCAGGCCCGCCGACAGCCACAGACCGACACCGAGCCGGGACACGCGCAGCCGGTCCCGGACCGGGCGGGCGTACCGGGTCAGTTGGGCCAGCACCCCGGCCAGGTCCTCGGCGGGGTGCACGTTGGTGCAGTAGGCCAGGTGCACCACGGTGCCGTCCGGATGGCGCAGTCGCATCCGCTACTCCCGCGATCCGCGCAGCACCGAGTTCCCCTCGTAGACCGCCGCGCGGTCGGCGTCCAGTTCGGACACGTCCAGCCGGCCGCTCTGCCCGTAGAAGTCGACCGGGTTCTGCCACAGCACCTTGTCCACATCGGCCGGCCCGAACCCGCCGGCGAGCATCGCGGCTCCGGTCATCGAGGTGCGCAGGGGATCGCTGTTGCCCCAGTCCGCGGCGGAGTTCACCAGCATCCGGTCGGTGCCGAACTCGCGCAGGACGCGCACCATCCGGTCCGGGTCCATCTTGGTGTCGGGGTAGATCGAGAACGCCATCCAGCACCCCGACTCGGCGACCATCCGCACGGTCACCTCGTTGAGGTGGTCGACAACGACCCGCTCCGGAGGGATGCCCGACTCGCGCACCACGTCCAGGGTCCGCCGGGTGCCGGCCGCCTTGTCCCGGTGCGGGGTGTGCACCAGCACCGGCAGCTCGTGCTCGATGGCCAGCGCCAGCTGCCGGGCGAACGCGGCGTCCTCCTCCGGGGTCATCGAGTCGTAGCCCACCTCGCCGACCGCGACCACCCGGTCCTTGGCCAGGTACCGGGGCAGCAGGTCGAGCACTCCGGCGCAGCGCGGATCGTTGGCCTCCTTGGGGTTGAGCGCGATCGCGCAGTGGTGCGCGATGCCGAACTGTGCGGCCCGGAACGGCTCCCAGCCGAGCAGCGAGTCGAAGTAGTCCACGAAGGACCCGACACTGGTGCGCGGCTGGCCGAGCCAGAACGCCGGTTCGACCAGGGCGCGCACACCGGCGTCGTACATCTGCCGGTAGTCCGCCGTGGTCCGCGAGGTCATGTGGATGTGGGGATCGAAGATGCGCATCAGCCCTCCTCGCCGCGTAACTCCGGAACCAGCATCAGGACATCCGGCGGCACCGGCCGGCCGGCCGCGCGGCGCTCCTCGGCGAACGCCCGCATCATCCGGACCAGTTCGGCGTCCTTGCGCCGCTGCAGATCGGCCACCCAGGCCAGCGGGATGCCCAGGAACACGCACTTGAGCACCGCCTGGCGCCAGGCGTCGGCCGGCAGGTGCCGGGCCGCGTACGGGCCGAGCGCGGCCGCGATCAACCGGGTGTCGTTGGTGCGCAACGCATCCTGGACCAGGGGAACCGCCGCCGCGCCGAGGCCGAGCAGCGGCAGCGCGCGCAGCACCGCCCGCCGTTCGGCCGCGTCGCCGTAGTTGTAGACCGCGGTGACGTCGGCGATCCCGGCGCCGGCGAGCAGCAGCGTGCGCACCGCGTCGTCGACCGTCCAGCCGATCAGCTCCGGGTCGTCGGTCCACAGTTGACCCCGGCCGCATTTGCGGCCCACCGCCGGGAACAGCCGGGCCAACGCGGCCGGGTCGGCGGCGATCTGCGCCCGCGCCTCGGCCAGCCACAGCGCACCGCTGGGTTCCAGCGCCTTGGTGACGGCGGCCTGTATCGACTCGATCCTCATGCGGCGTTCCCCCCCGCCCGCAGAAAAGCCAGCGACCGCTCGGCGACGCCCGGAGCGGCATGACTGTGCCTGGGTAGCTCCACCGCCACCAGGCCCTGGTAGCCCACCTCGGAAAGCGCCGCGAGCACCGGCGGAAAGTCGATCTCCCCGGCGCCGAACTCCAGATGCTCGTGGGTGCCCCGGCGCATGTCGTCGATCTGCACGTTGACCAGCCGCGGGCCGGCCGCACGCACACAGTCCGGCACCGGCAGCGGCTCGTTGCACCGGCAGTGCCCGATGTCCAGGGTCAGCCCGAAGGGGGCCGGATCACCGAGCGCGGCCCGCAGCCGTTCGTAGCCGGCCAGGTCCGCGACCAGCATCCCGGGTTCCGGCTCGAACCCGATCGGCACCCCGCGCCAGGCGGCGTGCGCCACCACCTCCGAGCACCCGGAAACCAGCCGCTGCCAAGCGATCCGCGGGTCCAGCCCGGCTGGCACCACGCCACTCCAGAACGACACCGCCTCGGCGCCGAGGTCCGCGGCCACGTCCACCGCCCGGCGCAGGAACTGCACCCGGTGCGCGCGGGCGTCGGACAGCAGCGTCGGCTCGTGCTTGTGCCACGGATCGAGCAGGTACCGGGCGCCGGTCTCGATCACGACACCGAGGCCCAGCGCGGCCAGCGTGCGGCGCAGCGCCGCCGTGCGGGCGCCCAGATCCGGCGCGAACGGATCGAGGTGGGCGTGGTCGAGGGTGAGTGCCACACCGTCGTAGCCGAGGTCGGCGATCACCCGCAGCGCGTCGTCGAGCCGGTGGTTGGCGAACCCGTTGGTTCCGTAACCGAACCTCACGTTGCCGCCACCTTTCGGGAAAGGCGACGGGCCAACGGAAAGGCCAGAGCGACCGGCAGCGCGGCGCGCACCGATCCGACCCGGGCCAGCAGGGCGGCCTGTAAGGGCATGAGTCCCAGAATGCCGGCGCCGACCGCCCGCCGGACAGGTCCGGACGTGGGATCTCGCATCGCTTCGGACTGTGCCCGCCCGACGCCGGCGGCGTAGCCGGTGGCCAGTGCCAGGGTCGCCAACCGGTGGCGCGGCGCCCCGGCGACGGTGCTCACGGCGATCATCGCGGTGGCGGCCAGCGCGGCGGCCGGGACCTCGGGCCGCAGCCCGTGCACCTCACCTCGGGACAGCACCGTGGTGGTCAGGGTGTGGCCGCCGACGGTGAGCGCGGCGGGCAGCGCCGCCCGGGCGCCGCCGGCGCCGAGCAGGACATCCAGGGTGCGGGCGGCGGCCATCGCCACCGGTCCGGCCGGGGTGGGCTTGAGCACCAGGTCGTAGAGCCAGACCGTGCCGGCCAGCGGCACGGCGACGCGCAGCGCGGACCGGCCGGCCAGGGCGGCCAGCCCGATACCGGCCGCCGTCAGCGCGGTGGCCAGGCCGAGCGCGAAGCCAGGGGTGACCCGGCCGGACGGGATCGGCCGCTCCGGGCGTTCCACCCGGTCCAGGTCGCGGTCGGCGTAGTCGTTGAGCGCCATCCCGGCCCAGTACAGACAGACCGCGGCGGCCGCGGGCAGGACCGAACGCCGCCGGAACGGCCAGCCGGCGGCGGCCGCGCCGGCCAGCGAGTCGCCGGGCACGCTCAGCGCCGCCGGTGCCCGGACCAGTTCGACGACGCTGCGCAGGTCCGGTATTTCCACGCCAAGTAGCGTGAACCCGCCTTTTGGCGGCGCGCGGCGCCCAGCGGGATGGCACACCATCAGCCCAACCCACCCGCCCAGGCGCAGAGCTGCTCGTACTGGGTGGCGATGCGGTGTTCGGTGCTGCCGACCGGATCCTTGAAGAAGAACGCGAGCGCGCCCAGCGGTCCGGCGCACCCGGCCTGGTGCGCCCGGGCGGTGAGCCGGGCCAGGTCCAGCACCAGCGGCGCGGCCAGCGCCGAGTCGCAGCCCTGCCAGGTGAACTGCAGGCTCATCCGCACCCCGAGGAAGCCGGCGAAGGACACGTGGTCCCAGGCGGTCTTCCAGTCGCCGAGGTCGGGCACGTAGTCGATGTGGGTGCGGCCGTCCACCGGGTGTCCGAGCAACCCCTCCAGGCCGCGCCGCTTGGACTCGGTCTTGCTGGCCGCCGCCCGCGGGTCGGCGAGCGTCGCGCCGTCCCCGCCCCCGAGCAGGTTGGTGCCCGACCAGGACAGCACCCGCAACGCCCGGGCGGTGAACATCGGCGCGAGCGCGGTCTTGACCAGGGTCTCGCCGGTCTTGCCGTCGTTGCCGGCGTAGGGCAGACCGGCGCTGCCGGCCAGTTCGTGCAGCGCCGGCAGCCGCGCGCCGGTGGACGGGGTGAAGTCGACGAACGGGCAGCCGGAGGTGAACGCCGCGTAGGCGTAGAGCGAACTGGCCGGCAACACGTCGGTAGTGGAAAGCAACGCGCGGTTCAGCTCGGCCAGGCCGGCGTGCTCGGGCCGGGGCGCGGCGACCGGCTCGGTGGACGACACGTTGACCACCACGACCCGGTCCAGCGCGTTGCTGTCGCGGAACGCGACCAGGTCCGCGCGTAACCGCTCGACGGTGTCGGCCTGCGGGCGGCCGTCGTCGCAGGTTGCGCCGGGCCGGATCTCCGCGTCGGCGGCGGCCAGGTCACCGGCCACCGCGGCGGGCAGCGTCGCCGGCAGCACGCCGGCCTGGGCGAGCTGCTCGGCCCGCTTGGCCAGCGGGGTGCCGGCCACGTCGTGCCCGCCGAACACCAGGTCGGCCAGCGGCGGCAGGCCCGCGCCCGCCAGCGCCGGCGTCTCGCCGACCAGGCCGATCGGCTCGGCGAGACCGGCACGGACGGCCGCCGCCCCGGCGATCGAGGTCACCGCGAGCGAGCCACGGGCTCCCACCAGCCAGACCCCGACACGCCCAGGCATCGTCGCCCTCCCTCGCGGTTCACACTCGAGCAGGCGCCTCCACGGCGACCCAGCCGGCGGACTGCTTCGCGCTGCGCTCCACCGCGTCGAGGACCAGCTGCACCTGGAACCCGTCGGCGAAGGTGGGCTCCGGGTTCGCGCCGTCCGCGATCGCGTGGATCAGGTCGCGCACCTCGTGGGTGAAGCTGTGCTCGTAGCCGAGCCCGTGGCCGGGCGGCCACCAGGCGGCCACATACGGATGCTCCGGCTCGGTCACCAGGATCCGGGTGAAGCCCTGGCTGGTGGCCGGCGCCGACGCGTCGTGGAACTCCAGCTCGTTGAGCCGCTCCAGGTCGAACGCGAGCGAACCGAGCTCGCCGTTGACCTCGATCCGCAGCGCGTTCTTCCGGCCGGTGGCGAACCGGCTGGCCTCGTAGGTGGCCACCGCGCCGCCGTCCAGCCGGGCCAGGAACAGCGCGGCGTCGTCCACGGTGACCGGCCCGCGTGCCCCGTTGGCGGTGTGCTCGGGCAGCGGGCGTTCCTTGATGAACGTCTCGGTCATGGCGCTGACCGAGCTGATCCGCTGGCCGGTGATGTACTGCGACAGGTCCACGATGTGCGCGCCCAGGTCGCCGAGGGCGCCCGAACCGGACACCTCCTGACGCAGCCGCCACACCAACGGGAACTCCGGGTCGACGATCCAGTCCTGCAGGTACACCGCACGGACGTGCCGGATCTGGCCGAGCCGGCCCTCGGCGACGAGCCGGCGGGCCAGGGTCGCCGCCGGCACCCGCCGGTAGTTGAACCCGACCATGGCGCGCACCCCGTCGCGCTCGGCCCGGCTGGCCGCCTCGACCATCGCCGTGGCTTCCTCCACCGAGTTGGCCAGCGGCTTCTCGCACAGCACGTGCTTGCCGGCGGCCAGCGCCGCGATGGCGATCTCGGCGTGGCTGTCGCCGGGCGTGCACACATCCACCAGGTGGATGTCGTCGCGCTCGATCAGCCGCCGCCAGTCCGTCTCATGGGTGCGCCAGCCCAGGGTGTCCGCGGCCGCGGCGACCGCGCCGGGGTCACGGCCGCAGACCGCGGCCATGTCCACCTCCATGGGTAGTTCAAAGAAACGGCCCACGGTGCGCCAGGCCTGGGAATGCGCGCGGCCCATGAAGGCATAGCCCGCCATCCCGATTCCGAGCGTTGGTTTCGTCAGCTCCGTCATGATCACCTCGCCGGTTCGGCGTAGACAAGATCGCTGATCATGCGGGCGGCGCCGATCACGCCCGCGTCCTCGCCTAGCTCGGACATGACCAACGGCAGGTTGTTCGTGGCCAGCGGCAGCGACCTGCGGTACACCGCGCTGCGGATCTCCGCGAGCAGCACGTGGCCGATGCCGGCCACGCCGCCGCCGATCACGATCAGGCTCGGGTTGAAGAAGCTGACCAGGCCGGCGAGGACCAGGCCGAGGTGCCGGCCGCCCTCCCGGACCAGCCGGAGCGCCACCGCGTCACCAGCGGCCAGGGCGTCGGCCACGTCGGTCGCGGCCAGGGTGCCGCGGTCGGCCAGCCGCATCCCGAGGAACGGCGACTCGCCGGCCTGCGCGACGGCCCGCGCGGAGCGGGCCAGCGCCGCGCCGGAGAAGAACGCCTCGAGGCAGCCCAGGTTGCCGCAGCCGCAGGCCGGACCGTCCTCGTCGACCTGGATGTGGCCGATGTCCCCGGCCGAGCCGTTGGCCCCGCGGTACACCTCGCCGTGGACCAGGATGCCGCAGCCGACCCCGGTGCCGATCTTGACGAACAGCAGGTCGTCGGAGTTCTTCGCCACGCCGGCCTGCTTCTCCCCCAGGGCCATCACGTTGACGTCGTTGTCCACCAGCACCGGGCAGCCCAGCTCGCGCATCAGCGTGTCCCGCACCGGGTACTGGTCCCAGCCGGGCATGATCGGCGGCGCGTACGGCACGCCGTCGCGGAAGCTCACCGGGCCGGGCAGGCCGATGCCCAGGCCGTGCAGGCGCGGCAGGTGTCCCTGGTCGCGGAGCTTGCCGACCAGCTCGACCACCCGGCCGAGCACGCGCTGCGGACCCTCCCGCACGTCCAGTTCCTCGGCGACGTGCTCGAGCACCTCCAGCTCGCCGTCGGTGACGGCGACGTCCACGCTGGTCGCGCCGACGTTGACGCCGGCGAAGCGGACCCCGGACGCGACCCGGACGACGGCCGGCCGCCGGCCACCCCGCGACTCCGCGAGGCCGGCCTCCTCGACCAGGCCCAGCTCGATCATCCGGTCCAGCTCGGTGACCACCCGGGACCGGGACAGCTCGACGAGGTCGCCCAGCTCGGCCTTGGACTGCGCACCGCGATCCCGCAGTACACGCAGCAGCCGGGCCTGCGGCGACAAACCCATCACGCCCGGGACTGTACTTCACTACCGTCGAAGCGCGGAAGAACTATGCCCGATTCGAGTCAAACTTCTGTCTGTCTGAAAATAAGTGTGGGGATCTTCGGTTTTTCTTGTCGAAACTTTTGCTTGACGTGCACATATGTACTGGCTTACTTTCAGTTACTGAGCCATCCGATCGAGTGATCGCTGCGCGAACGGACGACCATGGCCGCACCGCTGCTCGCCATGTTGACCGAGCGGCATCGCTGTGGGGCGGGACCACATGTGCTCTGGCGTCGGGCTCGCGGGCCGTACTGCCGACTCGCGGGATGGAACTCGACCATCGGCGCCATTCGAAGGTGGACCCTGCCCATGAGAACCCACATCCCGGCGGCCCTGAGCGCCGCCTTACTCGTCGCCGCCGGCACGGTGGCGGCCACACTCACCACGCCGCCGGCAGCCGCGGCGCACCCGGTCAACCCGACCGACTTCCAGCAGGTCGAACTGGCCAGAGGAGTCGGCGAGATGGGCGAGCCGATCTCGCTCGCCGTGCTGCCGGACCGCTCCGTACTGCACACCGCCCGCAGCGGAACGCTGCGCCGCACCGACGCCGCCGGCAACACCTCGGTGATCGGCACGAT
>NZ_DASTBH010000341.1:0-2856 GCF_035712165.1 Actinophytocola sp.
GCGCTGAACCTGCTGGCCCGGGCCGTGCCGCGCGGGACGTCGGTGGTGTTGTTCGACGCCGAGCACCACGCGGCGCTGCTGCCGTGGCGGGGAACGCGGGTGCAGCGGGTGGTCACGCCGGAGCGCGCGGCGGACGCGGCGGGGGTGCTGGACGAGGCGTTGCGGGGGTGTCCGACGGGGCCGCGGCTGGTCGTCCTCACCGGAGCGTCCAATGTGACCGGTGAGCTGTGGCCGGTGCGCGAACTGGCCGAGGTGGCCCGTTCGCACGGTGCGCGGGTGGTGCTGGACGCGGCCCAGCTGGCGCCGCACCGTCCGGTCGACATCCAGGACCTGGACGTGGACTACGTCGCGCTGTCCGGGCACAAGCTGTACGCGCCGTTCGGGGCCGGCGTGCTGATCGGCCGCGCGGACTGGCTGCGGGCGGCGGAGCCGTACCTGGCCGGCGGTGGCGCCACCCGTCAGGTCAGCGGGCACGGTGACCGGCTCGGGGTGTCCTGGGCGGCCGGGCCGGAGCGGCACGAGGCCGGCACCCCCAACGTGGTCGGGGTGCACGCCCTGGCCGTGGCGGCGGAGACGATCAGCCGGAACTGGGCGGGGGTGCGCGAGCACGAGCGGGCGCTGCTGCATCGGCTGCGCACCGGGCTCGCGGCCATCCCCGGGGTGCGCGAGCTGAGCCTGTTCGGTCCGGAGCACGAGCGGGTGAGCGTGGCGAGCTTCGCCGTGGACGGCCAGGACGCGGGACTGCTCGCCGCGGCGCTGTCGGCCGAGCACGGGATCGGGGTCCGGGACGGGCTGTTCTGCGCGCACATCGCCACCCGGCGGCTGCTGGCCGGCGCGGGAGACCGGGCGGTGCGGGCGAGCCTGGGGCTGGGAAACACCGGGGAGCACGTGGACCGGTTGCTCTGGGCGCTGCGGGCGCTGGTGGCAACGGGCCCGACGTGGCGCTACGCGCTGGTGGACGGCCGTTGGGCGCCGTCGCCGGACCCTCGGCCGCTGCCGCCGTTCGTCTCCCCGTGATCGGGGTCGAGGTGTTGGCGGCAGCGCGCGCAGGTGGGGAACGTGCCGCGGGGTTCGGCAAGCTCGGCCGGGGCGCCGCACACCGCCCACACGATCGGGATGGAGTGGAACATCAGGCGGGGCGTGAGGTCGGCGACGGCGTGCAGCCGGGGCGTGAAGATCCCGAGCAGCCAGTTCACGGCCGGGTCCGGACGATCCGGCGGTGCGTGGACGGCGGGTCCAGCGCGAGCAGTTCGGCGCTGCACGGGAGGAACTCGCCGACCGCCCGCCACAGGGTGATGTCGTCCTCGACGGTGAACGGGTTGTGTTGGTCGAAGTCGGCGTCCCACACCCGGTAGGCCAGCGCCCCGTCGGCGGTGGCGATCACGGCGTCCCGGACGCCGCGCCACACCCGCGCCCACATCCAGGCCGGGCGGCCGGTGCTCGGGTCGATCACCTGGGTCTGCCGGAAGCCGGTGCGCCGCAACCGCTCCGAGCGCCGGCGGACCGCCAGCCCGTCATCGGATTCCATGCGACGGAACGTCGCATGTTGCAATGGCCGACAGCAAGATAACCGATTGTGCGATTGCGCGGCACCCGATCGGCATCGAAGGATCACCGCCATGACGGAGTCGCCAAACCCGAGCGTCCGGTCCCGCCAGGTCGCCAACCAACTGCGGGCGCTGCGGGAGGACAAGGGGCTGACCGGAGCCGAGGTCGCCAAGCAGCTCGGCATGTCGGCCAGCAAGATCAGCCGGATCGAGACCGGGCACCGGATGCTCAGCGTGGACGTGGTGGCCGCGCTGCTCGGCCTGTACCGGGTTCCGGAGCGGCAGCGGGACCAGATCCTGGACCAGGTAAGGAAGTCCGCCGAGCGCGGCTGGTGGGAGAGCCAGGGCCTCGGCCTGCCGGAACTGTGGAAGGCGCTGATCGACTTCGAGTCCCGCGCCACCCGCATCCAGAACTACGAGCCTCTGGTGATTCCCGGCCTACTCCAGACCGACGAGTACACCGGGGCGATCATCAAGGGCATCAACAAGGCGATGACCGAGTCCGAGTTGACCAACCTGGTGGCATCCCGGATGGCCCGGCAAGCGGTGCTCCGTCGCCGCGATTTGCAGTTCCTCGCGGTGATCGACGAAGGGGCGCTGCGCCGCCCGATCGCTGAGAGTGGCGTCATGCGCCGGCAGCTCCGCCAGCTGGTGGACTCGGCCGAGCGACCGAACATCACGCTTCGCGTAGTTCCCTTGCAGGCGGGGCCATACGTTGGCTTGCGCGGACCGTTCATCGTGATGGACTTCGGCGAAGAGCCCAGCCTGGTGCACCTCGAACACCAAAGCGTGGGGTTGTTCTTGGATGAGAAGGAGGATATTGCCGCGTACCGTGTCGCCCTCAGCAATATTCTGAACGTGGCACTGGAGCCGGCGGAGTCCATAGAGTTGATCTCGGCACTTGCCGGCGACCACGAGTAAGAGGAGGCCGCGCCATGTTCGCGCTGAACCTGAGTGGGGCGCGCTGGCGCAAGAGCAGCCGCAGCACCGACACATCCAACTGCGTGGAAATCGCCTTTCTGCCTTGCGGGTGGCGCAAGAGCAGCCGCAGCACCTCCAACGCAAACTGCGGGGAGGGGGCGTTCGCGGAGACGGAGGTAGGGGGTCGGGATTCCAAGAACACCAGCGGGCCCGTCCTTGCGTTCCCGGAAGGCTCCTGGTCCGCGTTCACCCGGCGTATCTGATCAACTCGCCGGGGTAGGCGGCTGATCTTAGTTTGGGGGCGTGATCAGTCTCGCCGCGTTGCTCGCGGCACCGGTGATCGTCTTCCCGCCGGCCGTCAGCCCGGTGGACCAGACGCACGGCCTCA
>NZ_DASTBH010000342.1:0-11868 GCF_035712165.1 Actinophytocola sp.
GGTCTGGGCATCGAACTGCGGCTCGGTGTGCTGGCCGCGCGCTACCAGTCCGGAGACGGGCTCAAACTCGACGACGGCAGCGTGGTCGACGCCGACCTGGTCGTGGTGTCCGCCGGGGTGCTGCCGCGCACCGAACTCGCCGAGGCCGCCGGGTTGGCCGTCGATCGCGGCGTGCTGGTGGACGACATGTTGCGCACCGACGACTCCCGGGTGCACGCGATCGGCGACTGCGCGCGGCATCCGGGCACCGTGTCCGGACTGGTGCAGCCGGCCTGGGAGCAGGCCGCCGTGCTCGCCGACCTGATCACCGGCGCCGACCCGGCGGCGCGCTACCGCGGCACGCCGGTGGTCACCCGGCTCAAGGCCCGCGACGTGGACCTCGCCGCGCTCGGTGACGTGCACGCCGATCCGGACGACGCCGGTGCCGAGGTGCTCTGCCTGCAGGACCCGGCCGGTGGCCGGTACGCGAAGTTGGTGATCCGCGACGACCGGGTGGCCGGCGCGATCATGCTCGGCCTGCCGGACGCGGCGGCCACGGTCACCCAACTCTACGACCGGGGGGTGCCGGCGCCGTCCGACCGGCTCGCCCTGTTGCTCGGCCGGTCCGGCGCGCCCACCGCGCAGAGTCCGGCCGACCTGCCGGCGTCGGCGTTGATCTGCCGGTGCAACACCGTCACCAAGGGTCGGCTCGTCTCGGCATGGCGCGACGGGAAGCGCGATGTCGCCGAGCTTGCCGCGGCCACCAGGGCCAGCACCGGATGCGGTAGCTGCCGGGATGCCGTGCGCGGCATCGCCGACTGGCTGTCCGCCGCCGACACACCGTAGCCAGTGAAGGAGTTCAGGATGAGCGCGACGCTCGACGCCACGCCCATGACGCCGGCCACCCGCCGCGGCGGCCGGTGGATCGACGACTGGCAGCCGGACGACGAGGAGTTCTGGGCCAGCACCGGCCGGCGCATCGCCCGTAAGAACCTGTTCTTCTCGATCTTCGCGGAGCACTTCGGGTTCGCCATCTGGGTGCTCTGGTCGGTGGTCGTGATCAACCTGGGCAACGCCGGACTACCGATGACCCTGTCCGAGATGTTCTGGCTGACCGCGGTGCCCAACCTGGTCGGCGCGACCCTGCGCATCCCGTACACCTTCGCCGTGCCCCGGTTCGGCGGCCGGCTCTGGACCGGGATCAGCGCGGCGCTGCTGCTGGTTCCCGCGCTGCTGCTGGCTTTCCTGGTGCCCAGCGGGTGGCTCGCGGCGCAGTCGCACGACACCCAGTTCTGGGTCCTGCTGGCCTGCGCGGCCACCGCCGGGTTCGGCGGCGGCAACTTCTCCTCCTCCATGGCCAACATCTCGTTCTTCTACCCGGAGAAGCACAAGGGTTTCGCGCTGGGCCTGAACGCGGCCGGCGGCAACCTCGGCGTCGCGGTCGTGCAGTTGGTGGTGCCGTTGGTGGTGATCATCGGGGTGCCCCTGGCGGCGGCGAAGCTGCCCAAGCACGAGGTGCACCTGGCCTACGCCGGCCTGGTCTGGGTTCCGTTCATCGTGACCGCCGCCATCTGCGCGTGGCTGTTCATGGACAGCATCACCGACGCCCGGGCGGATACCCGGTCCTACGTGAGCGCGTTGCGGCACGGCCAGACCTGGATCATGTCGATCCTCTACATCGGAACGTTCGGCTCGTTCATCGGCTACTCGTTCGCGCTGCCGCTGGTGATCAAGAACACCTTCCCGGAGTTCCTTGCCGCGCACCCGTTCATCGCCACCTACCTGGCCGGGCTCGGGTTCGCGGGCGCGCTGATCGGCTCGGTGGCCCGGCCGTTCGGCGGCTGGCTGTCCGACCGGATCGGCGGCGCCACCGTCACCTTCTGGTGCTTCATCGGCATGGGCCTGTTCACCGCGCTGGCCATCCTCGGCGTCAACGCGCACAGCTTCGCGCTGTTCTTCGGGTCCTACATGGTGATCTTCCTGTTGTCCGGCGCGGCCAACGGGTCCACCTACCGGATGATCCCGCTGATCTTCAGTGCCCTGGGCCGAAAGGAGATCGACGAGCGGGGCGGCGACCCGGCCGCCGTCGCGCTGAAGTTCAAGCGGGAGGCGGCCGCCGTGATCGGGATCGCCGGTGCGGTCGGGGCGTTCGGCGGGTTCCTGATCCAGGTGATGTTCCGGCAGGCCAGCCTGGACGTGACCGCCCGGGTCGCGGCCGCGCGAACCGCCGCGGACAAGCTCGCCGTGGCGCAGGCCGGCGCCGGCTGGTCCACCTCGGCGCTGTGGGTGTTCCTGGCCGGCTACGCCGTCTTCGCCACCATGACCTGGTTCTACTACCTGCGCCGGTCCTTCGTGATCGCCCGGGTGCCCAGCCTCGCCTACGCCCGGGTGTGACCGCGCTACGGGAGCTCATGCCCGCCGGCGGGCTGGAAGCCCGCGTCGCTGCCGACCTGTTGCCAGGTGGGCTCGGTGATCCGGCTCAGTTCGGCGACCGGGATCCCGGCGGCCGCCAGGTCCCGCTCCCGGCCCAGCGCGAAGGCGGCGACGACGAGTTCGGCCCGGTCCGCGTCGGTGGACCGGGTGACGAGCAGGCCGACGAAGGCGTCCCGGGCGCCGGACAGCACCCGGTGGCCGGCGATCGTGTGCCGGGACAGCGCCCACAGCCCGGCGCCGGCGCACACCGTGCCCGCGACCAGGACGAACCCGCCGTCCAGGACCAGCGCCACGACGATCGCCGTGAGCACAAGTCCGGCGCCGGCCAACCGGCGCCACCGGGCGGCGCGAACGCCCGCCCGGGTGAGATCCGCGGCCACCTGCGCCAGCGCGCGGCGCAGCACCGGCCGGCGGGCCAGGGCGCGTGGGGCGGCCGGCGTGTGCATGGTGCCGTACACCGCGCGCTGCACCGGGTCGCCGCCGGGCGGCTGGAGCCGGTCGGTGCGCCGCACGATGTTCCGGCCACCGATCTTGATCAGGCCGTCGGAGTGCAGCCCGGCGAGCGCGGTCCGCACCGCGCCGGTCGGGCCGCCGCGCAGGAAGCCGATCTCGCACGGCCACCAGCCTTCCTCGGCGCCGGTCGGGGTGATCGGAAGCCACCGCAGCGCCGCGGCGGCCAGGAGCAGTCCGGTGATCAGCAACACGTCCATGCGAGCCCCCCAGACGTCGTGGTGGGCCGAGTATGCGGCGAACGACGGCGGGCAACCACGCCAAAAGGCACGCACAAACCGCTGAGCTGCGACGGGAGTCTTCCGTAACAGCGTCGCAACTGGGCCGACCCGGGCCGGACATGACCAAACCGGACGATGGCAACGAGTGGGAGGAGGACGCGCGGATGACCCGAACTCTGGTCGTGGTCGGCAACGGCATGGTCGGACACCGGCTGGTGCAGGCGGTGCGCGACCGGGACGCGGCGGGAACCTGGCGGGTGGTCGTGCTCGCCGAGGAGCCGCGACCGGCCTACGACCGGGTGGCTCTGACGTCCTATGTGGACACCTGGGATCCGGCCGAGTTGGAGCTCGACGGCGCCGACTACGCCGCCGACCCGCTGGTCACGCTCCGGCTCGGCGACCCGGTCGGCACGATCGACCGCGCCGCGCGGACCGTGACCACCGCGGCCGGCTTCACCCAGGGCTACGACAGCCTGGTGCTGGCCACCGGGTCCTACCCGTTCGTGCCGCCGGTACCCGGCCGGGACCTGCCCGGCTGTCACGTGTACCGGACCATCGACGACCTGGACGCGATCCGGGCCACCGCGCGCCGGTTCACCGGCCGGGGCCGGCGCTCGGCGATGGTGGTCGGCGGCGGACTGCTCGGCCTGGAGGCGGCGAAAGCGTTGCGGGACATGGGTTTCTCCCCGCACGTGGTCGAGCTCGGGCCGTGGTTGATGCCGCTGCAGGTGGACGAGGGCGGCGGCGCGCTGCTGCGCCGGCTGATCGAGGACCTCGACGTCACCGTGCACACCGGGGTCTCGGCGGGCTCGGTGGCCGCCGACGGCGCGCGGCTGATCGCGACGCTGTCCAACGGCACCGAGCTGGACCTCGACCTGGTGGTCTTCTCCGCGGGGGTGCGCCCGCGCGACGAGCTGGGCCGCGCCGCCGGGCTCCGGCTCGGCGCGCGCGGCGGCATCGCCGTCGACGCCGGGTGCCGGACCAGCGACCCGGACGTCTACGCGATCGGCGAGTGCGCGGGCCTCGACGGCGCGGTGTACGGGTTGGTGGCGCCGGGCTACGCGATGGCCGAGGTGGTCGCCGACCGGCTGCTGGGCGGCGCGGCGACGTTCCCGGGCGCGGACACCTCGACCAAGCTCAAACTGCTCGGCGTGGACGTGGCGAGCTTCGGCGACGCGCACGCCCGCACCGAGGGCGCGCTCGAGGTCGTGTTCAAGGACGCCGTGGCCGGCTCCTACCGCAAGGTCGTGGTCTCCGACGACGCCCGGACCCTGCTCGGCGGCGTGCTGGTCGGCGACGCCTCCGCGTACACCCTGCTGCGCCCGCTGGTCGGCCGGGAGCTGCCGGCCGACCCGGCGACGCTGATCGCACCGGCCGGCGACGGCGCCGCGCTCGGGGTCGGCGGGCTGCCGGCCGACGCCCAGGTGTGCTCCTGCCACGCGGTGACCAGGGCCGCGATCGACACGGCGATCTCCGACGGCTGCGCGGACGTGCCGGCGCTCAAGTCCTGCACCCGGGCCGGCACCGGCTGCGGGTCGTGCGTGCCGATGCTCAAGCAGTTGCTCGGCGCGGCCGGCGTGGCCCAGTCCACGGCGCTGTGCGAGCACTTCCGGCACAGCCGGGCGGAGCTGTTCGAGATCGTGTCCTCGACCGGGATCGGCACGTTCAGCGAGCTGATCGCCCGGCACGGCACCGGCCGCGGGTGCGACCTGTGCAAGCCCGCGGTCGCCTCGATCCTCGCTTCGCTGGGCACCGGGCACGTGCTGGACGGCGAGCAGGCCAGCCTGCAGGACACCAACGACCACTTCCTGGCCAACCTGCAGCGCAACGGCACCTACTCGGTGATTCCGCGCATCCCGGGCGGGGAGATCAGCCCGGCCAAACTGATGGTGATCGCCGAGGTGGCCCGGGACTTCGGGCTGTACACGAAGATCACCGGCGGGCAGCGGATCGACCTGTTCGGCGCCACGGTCGAGCAACTGCCCGGGATCTGGCGGCGGCTGGTCGACGCCGGCTTCGAGTCCGGCCACGCCTACGGAAAGGCGCTGCGCACGGTGAAGTCCTGCGTCGGCACCACCTGGTGCCGGTACGGCGTGCAGGACTCGGTGACCCTGGCGATCGAGCTGGAGCTGCGCTACCGGGGCCTGCGCGCGCCGCACAAGGTCAAGGCCGCGGTGTCCGGCTGCGCCCGGGAGTGCGCCGAGGCCAGGAGCAAGGACTTCGGCGTGATCGCCACCGAACACGGCTGGAATCTCTACGTCGGCGGCAACGGCGGCTTCCGGCCCCGGCACGCCGACCTGCTCGTGTCCGATGTGGACACCGAGGAGCTGGTTCGGCTGATCGACCGGTTCCTGATGTTCTACGTGCGCACGGCCGACCGCCTGCAGCGCACCGCGGCCTGGGTCGAGGCCATGGACGGCGGCCTCGACCACCTGCGCGACGTGATCGTGCGGGACAGTCTCGACATCTGTGCCGACCTCGACGCGGCAATGGCCCGGCATGTCGCGTCCTATCAGGACGAATGGCGTGGCGTGCTGGACGATCCGGACAAGCTGGCCCGGTTCACCTCGTTCGTCAACGCCCCGGGCACCCCGGATCCGACGATCACCTTCCGCGAGGAGCGCGGCCAGCGGGTTCCGGTCCAACTGGGAATTCCGGAGGTGGTTACGTGACCACGGTCGAAGTGCGCACCTGGACCGCGGTGTGTCCGTTGTCGGTGCTGCAGCCCAACCGCGGGGTCGCCGCGCTGCTGCCCGGTGGGGAGCAGGTCGCGGTGTTCCGCACCAACGAGGACGAGGTGTTCGCACTGTCCAATATGGACCCGTTCAGCCGGGCGGCGGTGCTCTCCCGCG
This sequence comes from Actinophytocola sp., assembly GCF_035712165.1. Lineage (GTDB taxonomy): Bacteria > Actinomycetota > Actinomycetes > Mycobacteriales > Pseudonocardiaceae > DASYTH01. The sequence goes on from NZ_DASTBH010000342.1 coordinate 5,996, forward strand.
GGCTGGTCGGGGATCGCGGCGGCGTCCCGGTCGTGGTGTCCCCGGTGTACAAGCAGGCCTTCGACCTGCGCACCGGGGAGTGCCTGGACGACCCGAGCGTGTCGGTGCCGGCCTACCCGGTGCACGTGTCCGACGCGGGCACGGTGCTGGTCGGGTCGCCGTGACCGTGGCGGTCCAGGCCTCCGGCGTGGCGATGTTGCCCCTGGCCGGTTACACGGTCGGGGTGACCGCGGCCCGGCGGGCCGACGAGCTGGGCGCACTGCTGGAACGCCGGGGCGCCACCGTGCTGCACGGCCCCGCGATCCGGATCATCCCGCTGGCCGACGACAGCGAGCTGCTGCGGACCACCCGGGGCCTGCTCACCGGACCGGTGGACGTGGCGGTGGCCACCACCGGCATCGGGTTCCGTGGCTGGATGGAGGCGGCCGAGGGCTGGGGCCTCGGCGACGAGCTGCGGGGCGCGCTGGGCCAGGCCCGGGTGCTGGCCCGCGGTCCCAAGGCCAAGGGCGCCATCCGGGCGGCCGGGCTGGTCGAACACTGGTCGCCGGAGTCCGAGGCCAGCGCCGAGTTGCTGGCCTACCTGGTCGAGTCCGGAGTGGACGGTAAGCGGATAGTCGTGCAGCTGCACGGCGAACCGTTGCCCGAGTTCGTGGACACGTTGCGTGCGGCGGGCGCGGACGTGGTGGAGATCTCGGTGTACCGGTGGACCGGGCCGGCCGACCCGGCGCCGCTGGAGCGGTTGCTGGACTCGGTGCTGGCCGGTCAGGTCGACGCGCTGTCGTTCACCAGCGCACCGGCCGCGGCCAGCGTGCTGCGGGTCGCCGAACAGGGCGGTCGGCTGGATGAGTTGGCCGGCCTGCTGCGCTCCCGGGTGCTGGTCGCCTGCGTCGGTTCGATCACGGCCGGACCGTTGTCCCGCAACGGGATTCCAGTGATCCAGCCGGTCCGCGCCCGGATCGGCGCGCTGGCCAGGGAGTTGTCGGTGGCGCTGCCGGCCCGGGCCATCCGGCTGCCGGTCGGCGGGAAGGCGCTGGAACTGCGCGGTCAGGCCGTGGCGGTGGACGGCGTGCTGCGTGCGGTGCCGCCCGCGCCGATGGCGGTGCTGCGGGCACTGGCCGAAAGCCCCGGCCACGTGTTGTCCCGGCGCACGCTGCTCGGCGTGCTGCGCCGGCATTCCGGGCGCACCGAACCGGTGGACGAGCACGCCGTGGAGACCGCGATCGGCCGGCTGCGCGCCGCGCTCGGCGAGCCGCGCCTGGTGCAGACCGTGGTCAAGCGCGGTTACCGGCTCGCGATCGAGCCGCGATGACGCTGATCCTGGTGGCGCACGGAACCCGCGATCCGGCCGGGGCGGCGGTGAGCCACGAGTTGGCCCGCCTGGTGCGGACCCGGCTGCCGGCGGTGCAAGTCGAGGTCGCCTTCGCCGACGTGCGCGCGCCGGACCTGGCCACGGTGCTGCGCTCGGTGCCGGACGGCGCCGTTGTCGTCCCGGCGTTCCTGGCCGCCGGCTACCACGTCCGCGTAGACCTTCCCGCGCAGGCCGGCCCCGGCGTCACCATCACCGCACCCCTTGGTCCCGCGCCGGGTCTGGTCGCCGCCGCGCACGAACGTCTGATCGCCGCCGGCTGGCGCCCCGGCGACCCGGTCGTGCTGGCCGCCGCCGGCTCCTCCGACCCGCGCGCCCTGGCCGACGTCCGGCGCGCCGCGCTCCTGCTCGGCGCCCGCACCGGCGATCCGGTCCGGATCGGCTACGCCGCCACCGCCCGCCCGTCCATCGCCGACGTCGTCGCCGCCACCCCGGGCCGGGTCGCCGTCTGCTCCTGGCTGCTCGCCCCCGGCGTCTTCCACACCCTCGCCGCCCGCACCGGCGCCCCCGTCGTCTCCGCCCCCCTCGGCCCCCACTCCCGGGTAGCCGACCTCATCACCCGCCGCTACCTCGAGTCCCGCTGCTACGCGCGCGCCGCGTGATCGTGTCGGTACCGTCCGTTACCCTGCCGCCATTCGCGCTGGCAGGGCGCTTCGGCGCGGTCGAACCGGTACCGTTGGTCCGAGAAGGGAGCTCACGATGACGGCCCTGCCCAAGGATTGGCCGCACCTCCTACCCGAGACCTGGACTCTGGCGGATGTCGAAGCCCTGCCGGAGGGCTCCCGGGTGGAGATCATCGACGGAGCCCTCATCGTGAACCCGAGCCCAACGCCCCTTCATCAGCGGATCATCTTCCAACTGGCCGTCGAACTCGAGGCCGCGCTGCCGGACGGCTGGCGGCATGCCTTCGGTGTCGACGTCCTGCTTGCCGAGGAGCCGCTGGCCTACGTCACCCCCGACATCGTCGTCTTCGACGGGAGTCTGCCGCTGAGCACCCTGCCGATCCCGCGCGAGGCGGTCCTGCTCGTTGTCGAGGTCGTGTCCAAGGGGTCGAGGAGCCACGATCGCGGGTCCAAGCCACTGGTCTACGCCGAGGCCGGCATCGCGCACTACTGGCGGGTGGAGTCCCGGCAGAGTGGCGCGCTGACCACCACCGTCCACACCTTCGTCCTGGACGACGGTCGCTATGTGCGGACCGGCGAATACTCCGACCGGCTCACGCTGACCGAGCCGTTTCCGGTCGACTTCAAGGTGGCCGGGCTGACCGACTGACAACCGCCTGAACTGCTGGTTCCGACTGGCCGGGGGATTGGTGTGCGGTTACGGTCGGCTGGGGCGAGGGTGGTCCGGCGGGGAAATAATTGAGCGTGCAACTAGGTTGAACGACCTGGACGGTCGCCGCTCAGGCGGCCCGTGAAGCGAGGAGGCCGGACATGCCTGCCATCACCGCTGACACGCTGACCCTGCCCCGCCTGCCGGAACTGCCCGAGTCGGCCACCGACTGGCGCGGGGTGCGCCGGATCGTGCCGGCCCGCACCTTCGTGGAGGGCGAAGGGTTCCAGGTCCGCCGGCCGTTCCCCGGCGTCGACCTCTCCCTCGCCGACCCGTTCCTGCTGCTCGACCACATGGGCGCGGTGGAATACGGGCCGGGTGAGGCCAAAGGCGCCCCGTGGCACCCGCACCGTGGCTTCGAAACCGTGACCTACATGATCGACGGCGCGTTCCAGCACACCGACTCGATCGGCGGCGGGGGCCTGATCACCGACGGCGCCACCCAGTGGATGACCGCCGGCGCCGGCATCCTGCACAACGAGATGCCGCCGCAGGAGATGATCGCCAAGGGCGGGCTGTTCCACGGTGTGCAGCTGTGGGTGAACCTGCCCCGGGAGCTGAAGCTGGTGACCCCGAGGTACCAGGACATCGAGGCCCGCGACGCCACGCTGCTGTCCAGTCCGGACGGTGGCGCGCTGGTCCGGGTGATCGCCGGCACGCTGGCCGGCCACGACGGTCCCGGCGTGACCTACACCCCGATCACCTACCTGCACGCGACGGTGAGCGCCGGCGCCCGGCTGGATCTCCCGTGGCCACGGGACTTCAACGCCATGGTCTACGTGCTGTCCGGCCACGGCGCCATCGCCGCCGAGCGCCGGCCGCTGGACGAGGGCCAACTGGGGGTGTTCGGCCCCGGCGCCGCGTTGACCCTGCGTGCCGCCGACGTCCAGCCCGCCAGCTCGCCGGGCGGTTGGGAGATCCTGGTTCTGGGTGGCCTGCCGATCAACGAGCCGGTCGCCCGGTACGGGCCGTTCGTGATGAACACCCGCCAGGAGATCGTGACCGCGATCGAGGACTTCCAGTCCGGCCGGTTCGGCCAGATCCCGGCCGAGCATCTGGCCCACCGTGGCCCCGCCGATGAGGAGCTGCCGTGACAGATGTGAAGGACCTGGTCGACCGCGGCCGTCTGTTCCGGATGTCGGGTGATCCCAGCACCGCCATCCGGTACCTGACCGAGGCGGCCGCGTTCGCCCCGGACGACCGGACCGTGCTCACCGAGCTGGCCCTGGCCCACTTCCAGGCCGCCGCACTCGGCCCGGCCGAGGAGGTGGCCCGCAAGCTGGTCGAGCTGGACCCGGCGGACCCCTACGCCCGCCTGCTGCTCGGCCGGGCCCTGGCCCGGCAGAGCCGGCACGCCGAGGCCGTCCCGCACCTGCGGCTGGCCGCGGCCATGACCGACGACGAGTACGTGCACGACCTGCTAGCCCACAGCGAACGCCGGTCGTAGCTGTTCCGCCTCTCCGGAATTTTTGTGCGGTTGTTGCGTTCCGGGGAACTGGTGCGGATATCGGGTCCGACGTGGCTGGGTGCCGTCACGGTCCCCTGAGGTGCTGTTCCGCCTCTCCGGATTTCAATGCGGTCGTCGCGTTGCGGGGAACGGTGGCGGATATCGGGTCGAATGTGGCTGGGTGCCGTCACGGTCCCCTGAGGTAGCTGTTGGTCGGGTGGTCGGCCGCCTAGTCGAAGAGGTTCGGCTCCTCCGGTACCTCCGCTTGGTCCCAGCGGTATTGGCGCATGTTGACTCGGCGTCCGTCGGCGAGCACGCCCTCGGCACGCAACAGCTCGAGCTGGCGCTGCGCGAGGTGGTGGGCCGGGGTGCCGTCCGCCCGCAACACGCGGTGCCACGGCAGGTCGGAGCCGTCCTCGGCGAGCACCCGCCCGACCAGCCGCGGCGACGGCGCCCGGGCCAGCTCGGCGACGTCCCCATAGGACGCGACCGACCCCGGTGGAATCGCGGCGACGATCTCGCGCACCCGCTCGTGCAATGCCTCGTCCACACGTGCACCTTCTCACTCGGGTCCGACATGCCCGCGCCAGGTCCCCGATGTCGGGCCCGTGCCGTGTTTCCATCCTGGGGTGGCCACCGCGAAGGCACCACGGCTCGTCCGCCGGGCCGCGACCGCCCGGCCTCGACCACACTGGGACGAGGCCGGTAAGCGGGTGCTCGCCGGCACCGCCGGGTTCGTCCGGGTGCTCGGCGGACCGGGCACGGGCAAGACCACGCTGCTCGCCGAGGTGGCCGCCGACCGCATCCGCAACGGCGCCGTCGACCCGGAGCAGCTGCTGGTGCTGACCGCCAGCCGGCGCGCCGCCGCCGACCTGCGGGCCCGGATCACCGCGCTGCTGACCGCGACCGAGGAACCGGCTGAGGTGCCCAGGACGGTGCGCGAGCCGATGGTGCGCACCGTGCACTCCTACGCCTTCGCCGTGCTGCGCCTGCAGTCCGTGCTGCACGACCTGCCCCGGCCCCGGCTGCTGTCCGGCCCGGAGCAGGACGCGATGATCCGCGAGCTGCTCGCGGGCGACCTCGACGACGGGGCGGAGCACTGGCCCCCCGCGCTGCGCGCGGCGCTCGGACTGCCCGGCTTCGCCGAGGAACTGCGCGACCTGATGCTGCGCGCCGCCGAACGCGGGCTCGGCCCGGAGGACCTGATCAGCCTCGGCCGGCGGCACAAGCGCGCCGAGTGGGTGGCCGCCGGGCGGTTCGCCCAGCAGTACGAACAGGTCAGCCTGCTGCACGGGGTCGCGGACAGCGCCACCGCCCAGGCCAGCGCCCCCGCGCTGGACGCGGCCGAACTGGTGGCCGGCGCGCTGCTCGCGTTCGACACCGACGCCGAACTGCTCGCCGCCGAGCGGGCCCGGGTGCGCTACCTGCTCGTGGACGACGCACAGCACCTCGACCCGGTGCAGTTCCGGCTGATCCGCAGCCTTGGCCGGTCGGCCAAGGAGTTCGTCCTGGCCGGCGACCCGGACCAGGCGGTGTTCTCCTTCCGGGGCGCCGACCCGATGCTGCTCGCCGAGGCCGGCGACATCGGCGGACCCGGCAGCACCGTCGTGCTGGGCATCGGGCACCGGATGGCCCCGGCGATCGCCGGGGCGGTCGACCGGCTCGCGGCCCGGCTGCCCGGACGTGCCCCGGGGCGCCGGACCAGCCGGGCGACCGACACCGGCGACC
>NZ_DASTBH010000343.1:0-2992 GCF_035712165.1 Actinophytocola sp.
TCGGACCGGAGGTGCCACCCCCGGTCGGACTGTCCGGAGTGGACTGTCCGGGCGGTCGCACCGGTCGTGGCTGCCCGGTGACCGGCGCGGATGCCGCGGGTGGACGGTCCGGCACGGACACCGGAGGCGGCATGACCGTGGTGACGGCGGCCGCGGTGGCCAGCGCGGTGCCGGCGACCACCACCTTCACCGTCGACAGGTAACCCACCGTCGAGGCGCCGGTCTGGGCGGCGGCCGCGGTGGCCACCGCGGTGCCGGAGGTGGCCGCCGATCCGGCGGAGGCGGTGAGGTAGGACAGCGCGAGCGGCGCGCCGAGGACGGCCGGGCCGATGATCACGCGCAGCTCATTGTTGATCTTCAACAGCCGGTCGGCGAGTTCCCGGCACTCCGCGCAGCCGTCCAGATGGGCGCTGATCCGCCGGCGCTTCGGGGCGGCGATGCCACGGCGCACCCAGCCGGCCAACTGGGTGGCGACCGTGCGGCAGCCGCGCCGGTCCACGGTCGGCAGGTACTGCTGCAGGTAGGCCTGGCGTAACCCTTCCCGCGCCCGGTAGGCCAGTGCCGCGACGCTGTTCGGGGTCAGGCCGAGCAGCGGCGCCACCTCGGCCGGGCTGTCGCCCTCGACCTCGGTGTGCCACAGCACCGTGCGCCACCGCTCCGGCAGGCTGGCGAAGGCCTCGGCGGCCACCTCGGCGTGCAGCCGGCTGGCCACCGGGTCGTCGTGGTCGGCGGGCCGCCGGTCTTCGGGCACCTCGCCGTAGAGCGCGACCTCCACCCCGCCGCGGTGCGCGTTGATGGCGGCGTTGCGCATGGTGACCAGCAGATAGGGACGGAACTCCTCGGTCGGGCCGCGCCCGTTGCGGATCACCCGCAGGACCCGGGTGAACGCCTCCGCGACCAGGTCCTCCCGCTCCGCGGTGGTCGGCGCCAGGGAGGTGGCCGCCCGGCGGGCCGCGCCGAGATGCCGCTCGTAGAGCACGCCGTACGCCGCCGCGTCACCGCCGCGCACCGCGTTGATGAGCACCGCGTCGCTGGGTGCGCCTGCCGCCTCGTTGAACGCCTCGGTCACCGCACGCCCTTTCGGGAGTATTTTGCCCGCCTTCGGTACGCTATCTGGATCGCGGCGGGGGTCCCGCGGTGACACCGTTGGACCAAAGGTGACGCACGTCACACAACGCGCGGATGAGCCTCGAGCATCTCGGTGCCGACCCGCAGCGGCAACTCGGCCCAGGTGATCATGTGGGCGCCCTGGCGCTCCTGGCCCCGGGCGGTGGTGATGCGGTTGAGGATCCGGGTCCGCGAACCCATCCGCGACCCGGACCGGTTCGCCGGATCATGGTCGATCTCGATCCGCAGCCGGGCACCGGAGTCCAGCAGCCGCAGGCGCAGGGTGATCGGCGGGTCGCCGAACCGGTAGGCGTCACCGGCGAGCATCACGGTCACCAACACCGCGTCGGCCACCGCGGGTTCCTCGACACCGGCCAGGAACAGCCGGACGTGCTGGCGGACCCGACCGAGATCCAGTGCGCCCTCGATCAAGAGCGCGATGACTGGGTCATCGGCAGGGCTCTCGCTCAACGTAACCTCCGCTCGCTGCTGAACGGCGCACAACAAAGCGCGGGGTTCCCCGGTTCGGGGGAGTCCAAACCCGTTGCGTCACCGCACTATTGACAATTCTGGACCAACAGCCGTTAGCCTCGATCAACAGGGACAGGGAGTCGCACCCGGACTACGGAGGGTCGTTTCCATGCGTACACCGGCTGTCCCGGTGACCGGTTCCGGTCAGGCGCCCCCCTGCCGCTCGCGCCGGCGGAGCAACGGCAGGGCCGAGGCGAGCTGAACCGCCGTCGTCACCCAGAGCACCGCGGCGACCGGCAGGTAGGTAGCCAGCGTCCCGCCGATCAACCCGCCGACCGGCAACGTGAGCCACACCAGAAACCGGTTCGACGCGCTCACCGCGCCCAGCATCCCGGGCGGACAGGCCAACTGGCCCATGGTGAGCTGGGCCAGGTTGTACCGGGTGGCGCCGTAGCTGGACACGGCCATACCCAGGCACACCAACAGCAACGCGGCCGCACCGGATCCGGCGGCGAGCGGGACGAGCACCGCCGGCGCCTGGGTCCACAGCAGCAACCGGGCGCAGCCGCGCGCGCCGCCGCGCGCCGGGCCGACCGCCGCCAGCACCCCGCCGGCTCCGCTGGCAGCGGTGGCGATCCCGATCTCGACCGGGTCGAACCCCAACTCCAGCAGGAAGATCACCAGAACGGCGGCGCGGGCGGCGAGCGCCAGGTTGACCCCGGTGGTGCACAGGGTGAACGCCCGCCCGGTGCGCAACCCCACCGCCCAGCGCAGACCGTCCCGGGTGTCGGCCAGCACCAGCCGCCACGGCCGCGCCTCGGTACCGGGTTCGCAGTGCCGGATCCGGGACAGCAGCACCGCCGATATCGCGTAGCCGAGCGCCGAGCCGGCCGCCGTCAACGCGGCGCCGATCACCGTCACCAGCCCGCCCGCGGCGGCCGGGGCGCCCACCGAGGTCGCCGACGACACGCCCTGCAGGCTGCCGTTGGCCGGACCGAGGCCGGCCCGGCCGACCAGTTCCGACAGGTAGGCCATGGCGGCGACGTCGAAGAACACGCTCGCGCAGCCGGTCAGCGCGACCAAGGCGATCAGCAGCCCGGTGCCGAGCAGCCCGGCCAACCACAGCCCGAGCAGCGTCAGGCCGAGGCTCAGCCGCAGCAGATCCATCGCGATCATCATCCGGCGCTTGCGGAGCCGGTCCACGATCGCACCGGCCGGCAGGCCGATGACCACGAAGGCGACGGTCTGCGCGGCGACGAGCACGCCGACCTCGAACGGTGTCGCGCCCAGCCCGGTGACCGCGAGCAGTGGCACCACCGTGCGGCCCATGCCGGCTCCGAACGATCCGGCGGCGCTCGCCCCGAGCAGGAAACCGCCGTCCGCGACCGCTGGGGAAAACGCGTTTGCAAGCTCT
>NZ_DASTBH010000344.1:0-7219 GCF_035712165.1 Actinophytocola sp.
CGCGGGTGGACGCGCTGCTGCTGGCCGGCGGCGCGGACATCGACCCGGCCAGCTACGGCCAGCAGCGGGGACCGAACACCTGGCCGCCGGACCCGGCGCGCGACGCCACCGACTTCACCGCGCTGGATATCGCGCTGCGGCGCGGAATTCCGGTGCTGGCGATCTGCCGGGGCATGCAGGTGCTGTCCATCGCCCGGGGCGGCACGCTGCATCAGCACCTGCCCGCGCACGGTCCGCCCGGCCCGGGAGTCTTCACGCCGCGCCCGATGCGGGTGGATCCGGACTCCCGGCTGGGCGCCGCCATGGGTCCGGCGATGACCCTGCACTGCCACCACCATCAGGGCATCGACCGGCTCGGCGCCGGGCTGGTGGCCACCGCGTGGGCCGAGGACGGCGTGATCGAGGCGCTGGAGGACCCGGCTGCGCCGTTTCTCGTCGGCGTTCAGGCGCATCCCGAGGAGACCGACACGGCCACGCTGTTCAAGGCGTTCGTGCACGCCGCGAGGGGAAGCTGATGGACCGGTTGCGAACCCGGCTCGCCGGGCGGCTCGTGCTGCCCCCCGACGCCGGCTACGACACGGCGCTTCAACTGCAGTCGGCCCAGTTCGACGCCATCCGCCCGCGCGGCATCGCCTACTGCGCCAACGCCTCGGACGTGTCCGAGTGCGTGAGGTTCGCCCTGGACAACGGCATTCCGGTGACCGCCCGGGCCGGCGGCCACAGCAGCGCCGGCTACTCCACCACCGACGGCCTGGTCGTCGACCTGTCCATATTGGACGATGTGGTCGTCGGCCGGTCCACGATACGCATCGGCGCCGGCGCGCAGGCGGTCGACGTGCTGGCCGCGCTCGAACCGCACGGCCGGCAGGTGGCCACCGGAACCTGCGCCACCGTGTGCGCCGGCGGGTTCCTGCTCGGCGGCGGCCACGGACCCCAGGCCCGCAAGTTCGGCCTGGCCAGCGACCGCCTGGTGGCCGCCGACGTGGTGCTCGCCGACGGCACCGAGGTGCGCGCCTCGGCGCACGAGCACCCCGACCTGTTCTGGGCCCTGCGCGGCGCCGGCGGCTGCAACTTCGGCATCGTGACCGCGCTGGAGGTCCGGCCCACCCGCGTGCCCTCGATGGTCACCTTCGACCTCACCTGGGACTGGGCCGACGCCCTCGACGTGCTCACCGCCTGGCAGGACTGGGTGATCGACGCCCCCGGCGAACTGGCCGCGCGTTTCTGGGTCGCCGCACCGGGTGCGGCCGCCGCACCCCAGGTCCTGGTGCACGGCGCCTACCTCGGCGCCGAACCCGACTGCGCCCGGTCCCTCGACCGCCTGGTCGCCGCCGTCGCCCGCCCACCCGTCAGCCGCTGCGTCGCGGACCTTCCCTACACCCAGGCGATGATGCGAATCTTCAACTGCGCCAACCGCACCGTCGCCCAGAGCCACCGAGTCGGCCACTCACCCCAGGCCCAACTTCCCCGGGACCACCACATCAGCACCCGCAACCGCTTCCTCACCCAACCCATGCCGCCCGAGGGCAGCGCCGCCGCCCTGGCCGCCTTCGCCGCCGACCGCCGCCCCGCCCAGTTCCGGATCTTCGGCATGTACGCCTTCGGCGCCCGCATCAACGAACTGGCCCCCGACGCCACCGCCTACTGCCACCGCGACGCCCAACTGTCCGCGTTCGCCAGCCTCAACCTCATCACCCCGGACCATTCACCGGACGATCGCGAGGCCGCCCGGACCTGGGTCGACCGCTGCTTCGACACCATCGACCCGTTCTCCAACGGCGAGTCGTTCCAGAACTTCATGGACCCGGCCCTCAAGGACTGGCGCACCGCCTACCACGGCTCCAACTACCCCCGCCTGCGCGCCGTCAAGCACCACTACGACCCGCACACCCTGTTCCAATCCCCCCAGTCCATCGCCTAACGAGGCGCGGCGAGGTTCGCCCGGTGGTGCGTCAGGGCGCGGTCGATCAGGTCGGGGGTGGCGCCCAGGTATGTGGTGGGGTCCAGGAGAGCGGGGAGATCCACGGGCAGCGCGGCGAGTTCGGGGGACTGGGTCAGGGCTTCGGCGAACGGGGTGTGCGGGGTCCGGGCGATGTCGGCCAGGACCTTCTTGGCCTTCGCCTTGCCGAGCTGCGGGGCCAGGGCGACGTTGAGCCGCTCCGAGACGATGGTGCCGCCGGTGAGGGCCAGGTTGTCGCGCATGCGGTCGGGGTGGACCTGCAAGCCCTCGAGTAGTTCGGCGGCGGTGGCGGCGGCGCCGGCGACCAGCCGGAGCAACTCCCGCAGGGGCTGCCATTCGGCATGCCAGGCGCCGGGGGCGCGTTCGTCCTCGGCGAGCATGGACTGGGTGAGAATGGTGGCCTGCAACGGAGCCTGGCGGGCGGCGGCGACGATCAGGGTGGCCAGGACCGGGTTGCGCTTCTGCGGCATGGCCGAGGAGATGCCGCGGCCCTCAGCGGCCGGCTCGGCGACCTCGGCCACCTCGGTGCGGGACAGGAACTGGACGTCCAGGGCGATCTTGCCAAGCGCGGCGGCGGTGAACGCGGTGGCGGCGCCGGTGTCGGCGAGCGGAGTGCGCAGCGCGTGCCAGGGGAGTACCGGTTCGGGCAGGCCCAGTTCGGCGGCGAAGGCGGCGATCAGTTCCGGGCCGTGCCCGGGGCTGCCGGCGTACTCGACGTAGGAGGCCAGAGTGCCGGCGGCGCCGCCGAGCTGGGCCGGCAGGCCGGTGCGGCGCAACGTCCGGACCCGGGCCAGGGCGTCGTGCACGAGCATCAGCCAGCCCGCGGTCTTGAGGCCGAAAGTGATCGGAACGGCGTGCTGGGTGAGGGTGCGCCCGGCCATGGGCGTGCTGGCGTGCTGCGCGGTGAGCCGGGCCAGGGCGACGGCGGCGCGCACCAGATCGGCGTCGACCGCGTCGAGCACCCGGGCGGTGAGCAGCATCGCCGCCGAGTCCAGGATGTCCTGGCTGGTGCCGCCCCGGTGCACGTACTCGGCGGCGTCCGGATCGACGGCGGCGACCTGCTCGGTCAGCGCCCGCACCACCGCGACGACCGGGTTCGCGGCGCCGCGGGCCTCGACCGCGAGCGCGGCCAGGTCGAACCGTTCGGCCTGGGCGAGCGAGGCGATCGTGGCCGCGGCCGCTGCCGGCACGACGCCGAGCCGGGCCTGCGCCCGCGCCAGCGCGACCTCCACCTCGAGCATCGCGGCCAGCCACGCCGCGTCGCCGAGCCCGGCAGCCGCCTCGACGCCCGCCCAGACCGGGTTGAGCAGTCCGGTGTCTTCCGTCACGCACCCCACCCTAGGGCGAACGGGTTGGCGGTGACGGCCATGGCCAGTGCGGCGCGGGCGATCGCGTCGGCGTCGCCGAGGATCACGGAGTCAACACCGGGCCGGATGCCGGCGGCGGTCACCCAGTGCACGCCCTCGGTCGGCACGCCGTAGGCGAGCCGGCGCGGGTGCGCCCGCCCGCCGGCATCGAGGATCCGGTACGGCCGCTCGGTGATCCCGAGCCCACCCGTCTCGTACTCGTCGAGGCGGTAGGTGGTGCACTCGCCCCGTTCCCGCATCCGAACCAGCAGCGGGTCGGTGGTCTCCCGGACGTCCACCTCGGGCAGCCGGGCGTCGACGAACACCGTCGCGTCCACCGTGGACCCGTCGACTGCGCCGGCGTGCACCCGAAACCGGGGCCCGGACAGGTCGACCCGCATGTCCGGGCCGAGCACGGTCAGCGTCCCGGCCTCGATCAGCGCCACCAACTCCTCGATCCGGCTGGCCGGCGGCCCGATGGACAGGTAGGCGTTGAGCGGTGTGTACCAGGCGGTCAGCTCGTCCCGGTAGGACGATCCGGTCAGGCCGCCGTGGTCGACGATCAGCCGGATCTCGTTACGCAGGTCGCGCAGCACGTCCAGGGCTGCCTTGAGCGGGTCGGTCACGTTGCCGGTGCGGGCGTGCCGGTGGTCGGCGCGCAGATGATCGAGCAGCCAGGCGCGGAACTCCGCCGGGCCGGTGAACCTCCGGCCGCCGTGCGGGGCCGCGATCCACGCCCAGTCCCAGCGCTCGGCGGCGGTGATCCCGAACTCGTCCAGCAGACCGGCGTCGGCGTCCGGATACCGTACGGCGAAGGCGTTCGCGGTCGCGTCGTCGTCCCGCAGGCGCAGCAGCGCGACGTAGTAGACGAACTCCACCTCGCGGGAGATCAGCGGCCAGACCTCCCGCTGAAAGGAAGCCGGCCGGCCGGCTTCCGCTCTGGCCCGAAACCGCGAGATCACCGGCTCGGTGAGGAACAGCGGCAGGTGCCGGCCGAACGCGCCCTTCTCGTTCTCGCCACGCGCGTGGTACGGCACGCCGCGCCGGGATCCCGCGTACAGCATCGGTTCCCGCCCGGACGGCTGGTAGCGCAGGACGCCGTCCGGAGCGCGCCGGAACTCACCGCCGCGCCCGACGGTCAGCAGCGCCAGGTAGTCGAAGAAGTTCAGTCCCATCCCCCGGATCGCGACGACGTCGGTCTCGCGGATGCCGCTCAGGTCGGCCTCGGCGGGGTTTGACCGGCCCAGGTACGTCAACCCGTTGCGGTGCGCGAAGATTCGCAGGGTGCGCGCCTCGTCGTCCATCGGCATGGCGACGTGGCCCTGGGCGAGGACCACCACCGACAGCCCGGTCAGCCGGTAGCCGTTGTCCAGCGTGACGATCTGCGGCCCGGGCTCGTCGCCGAGCGCCGGACCGTCGTCGACCGCGACGGCACTGTGCCGGTGCGGCACGATCGTCACGCCCGGCGGTGCGGTCGCGCACAACCGGTTCAGTGTCCAGTTGAGATAGTGGCCGTAGAGCATGCGGGACGGGTAGGAGTCCGGCCCCAGCGCCGCCGCCTCGGCCCGCACCTGGTCCGGGTAGTCCTCCAGCGGTCCCAGCACGTCCAGGGTGCGCGCCCAGTCGTACAGGCTGGGACCCTCGACGACCGGTCCGGCGCAGTCGACGCTGTCGTCGGTGAACATGCTGACCTGCGAGGCGATCGTGTTCATCAGCAACAGCGGTGACTGTTCGGTGGTCCAGACCCGGCCGCCCCGGCCGACGTACGGATCGACCAGGTGGATCACCAGCCGCCGGCCGGACTCCGGAGCGTTGGCACAGAGGCGTTCGACGACGCTGAGGCCGCGGGGTCCGGCGCCGACGACGCAGACGCGGACCGTATCGGCGCGGCGGCGGGACCGGCGTGCGGTAGATGACATAGCGAATACCTTGTGGTCGGACGGATTCGGCACGGTCCTCGGAAGAGGCTGATCAGTAGGAGAAGCGCGAGCAAGCCACTACCGCCAGCTCGTCGGGCTGCGGTACGGGCTGCCCGGCCATCCGGCGCGGCGCCGGCCGGTGCACACCGGGCGACGCGGTGCCGCCCGCCCGGCGAGCGCCAGCAGCGCCGAGACCAGCGCCGCCAACTCGTCGTCCGTGGGTTCGCCGCTGACAACGCGAATATGCATGAGGATTCCTTTACTGGGGCGGGTTGCCGTGCTTGCGGGCGGGCAGGCTGGCGTGCTTGCTGCGCAACATGCGCAGCGACCGGACCAGCACCGCCCGGGTCTCCGCCGGGTCGATCACGTCGTCGACCAGACCGCGCTCGGCCGCGTAGTACGGGTGCATCAACTCGGTGCGGTACGACTCGACCAGCTCGGCCCGGGCGGCCTCGGCATCGGGCGCCGCGGCGATCTGCCTCCGGAAGATCACGTTCGCCGCGCCCTCCGCGCCCATCACCGCGATCTCGTTGGTGGGCCAGGCATACGCGAGGTCGGCGCCGACGCTGCGTGAGTCCATCACGATGTAGGCGCCGCCGTAGGCCTTGCGCAGCACGAGGGAGATCCGCGGCACGGTGGCGTCGCAGTAGGCGTAGAGCAGCTTGGCGCCGTGCCGGATGATCCCGCCGTGCTCCTGGTCCACGCCGGGCAGGAAGCCCGGCACGTCCAGCAGGGTGATCAGTGGGATGTTGAACGCGTCGCACATCTGCACGAAGCGTGCGGCCTTCTCGCTGGCCTGGATGTTCAGCACCCCGGCGAGCGACTGCGGCTGGTTGGCCACGAACCCGACCACCTGACCGTCCAGCCGGGCCAGTGCCACGATCACGTTGGTGGCCCAGCGTTCGTGCACCTCCATGTACTGGCCGTCGTCGACGATCGCCTCGATCACCGAGCGCATGTCGTACGGGCGGTTCCCGTCGGCCGGCACCAGCTCGCGCAGGTCCGCGCAGAACCGGTCCTCCGGGTCGTCGGTCGGCTGCTCCGGCGGCGTCTCCCGGTTGTTCTGCGGCAGCAGGGAAAGCAGGTACCGCACATCCTCCAGGCAGCTCTCCTCGTCGTCGTGGACGAAGTGCGCCACCCCGGACACCTCGGCGTGCACGTCCGCGCCGCCCAGGCAGTTCTGGGTGACCTCCTCGCCGGTCACCGCCGCCACCACGTCGGGTCCGGTGATGAACATCTGCGAGGTGTCCCGGACCATGAACACGAAGTCGGTGAGCGCGGGCGAGTAGGCCGCCCCGCCCGCACACGGGCCCAGCATCACGCTGATCTGCGGGATCACCCCGGATGCCTTGGTGTTGCGCTGGAAGATCCCGCCGTAGCCGGCCAGCGCGGTGACGCCCTCCTGGATCCGGGCGCCCGCGCCGTCGTTGAGCGAGACCAGCGGCGCGCCGGCGG
Organism: Actinophytocola sp.; assembly: GCF_035712165.1. Taxonomy (GTDB): domain Bacteria; phylum Actinomycetota; class Actinomycetes; order Mycobacteriales; family Pseudonocardiaceae; genus DASYTH01. The sequence continues at coordinate 6,681 of NZ_DASTBH010000344.1, forward strand.
CGATGGCCATGTCCATGATCTTGTGGATCTTCTGCGCGTGCGCCTCGCCGAGCGCCCCGCCGAAGATCCGGAAGTCGTGGGCGTAGAAGAACACGGTCCGCCCGTGCACCGTGCCCCAGCCGGTGATCACACCGTCGGTGTACGGCTTCTTGGCTTCCAGCCCGAACCCGGTCGCCCGGTGCCGGCGCAGCGGTTCCACCTCGTTGAGCGAGGCCTTGTCCAGCAACAGCTCGATCCGCTCGCGGGCGGTCAGCTTGCCCTTGGCGTGCTGGCGCTGGGTGGCCTGCGGATCAGGCCCGTCATGGACCAGCTCCTTCAACTTCTTCAGTTCCGCGAGCCGGTCGGGCGGTGTGCTCGTCATCCATGCCCTCCTAGTTACGCTGCCTCGATCACGGCCGACGCGGGCGATCCGAACCACCGGCACAGCGCGGTTTCCAGGCCTTCGGTGCCGGTGCCGGCCCAGACCACGTAACCGTCCGGCCGGACCAGCAGACCGTCAGCGCCGGCAAAGGACTCCGGCAGCTCCCCGACGGGTGTGA
>NZ_DASTBH010000345.1:0-18837 GCF_035712165.1 Actinophytocola sp.
CGTTGCGAGCCTTCGGCGGGTTCTCCGGCCCGGAACCTGTCTGTTCGTGGGCGGGCCGCGAAGCGGCCGCCCACGAACAGACCGGGTTCTAGTCGGGGTTGAGGCGGTACTCGGCGTGGACGAGGTCGAGGAGTTCGGCGACCGAGGTGTCCTTGGACGGGCGGTCGAAGGTGATCTCGCCGTGCTGGAGGAGGTTGACGCGGTCGCAGACGTCGACGACCTGGCTGTAGTTGTGGGCGATCAGGATGATGGCGAGGTCGCCGCGCCGTTTGAGCTCGGCCAGCAGGCGCAGGATCTGACCGCTCTCCTTCGCGCCCATGGCGGCCAGGGGTTCGTCCAGCAGGAGGACCTTGGCGTTGGAGTAGACCGAGCGGGCCACGGCGATGGCTTGGCGTTGGCCACCGGAGAGCAGGCCCACCTCCACGTTGACCGACGGGATCTTGATGCCGATCGAGTCGAGGACCTCGCGGGCCCGGCGGCGCATCTCGGCGCGGCGCAGGAACGGGATGGGGCGGTGCACCAACTCCTTGTTGAGGTGCAGGTTGAGGTAGACGGGAAGGTCGTTGACCAGCGCCAGGTCCTGGAAGACGGTCTCGATGCCCAGCGAGCGGGCGTGCACCACCGAGCGCAGCGTGACCTCCTCGCCCTCGAACAGCAGGCGGCCGCCGTCGGGTTGGTGGAAGCCGGTCAGAATCTTGATCAGGGTGGACTTGCCGGCGCCGTTGTCGCCGATCAGGCCCAGGATCTCGCCCTTGCGCACGTGCAGGTTGATGTCGTGCAAGGCGGCCACCGGGCCGAACCGCTTGCTGACGTGCTCGGCCTCGATCATCGTCGGGATGCCGTTGTTCTCACTCACGACAGACCCCTTGCGCCGAGACGTTTTCGGAGCACGATCAGCGACACGTTGAGGATCATGGCCACCAGAATGGCGGCGCCCAGCACCACGTTGAAGGCGTTCGCGCTCACGCCGGTGAGGTTGAAGCCGTCGAAGACGATGCCGAGCAGCAGCGCGCCGAGCAGCGCGCCGATCACCGTGCCGGACCCGCCGAGCAGCGCGGTTCCGCCGATGACCGCCGAGGCCACCGCGAAGAACATCAGGGTGAAGCCGCCGTTGGTCGGGTCGTAGGAGTCCACCCGGGTGCCCTGCAGGATTCCGGCCAGCCCGGCCAGCGTGCTGGTGATCGCGAAGTTGACCACCTTGATCCGGTTCACCCGGATCCCGGACTCCGCGGCCGCCACCGGGTTGCCGCCCGCGGCCTGGGTGTAGATGCCGAACCGGGTGGCGGACAGCAGGGTCTGCATGATCGCGACGATCACCAGCGCCCACAGGAACTCCGACCACCGGGCCCCGCCGAACACCTCCAGGATCCCGTGCCCGGTCGGCACGCTGACCGGCCGGGCGTTGGAGATGATCAGGACCAGGCCCTGCAGCAGGAAGGCCATGCCCAGCGTGGTGATGAACGAGGGCAACGTGAGCACCGTGCGGATCAGCCCGTTGACCGTGCCGATCAGCGTGCTCACCAGGATCGCCCCGAGCACCGCCACGACCATCGGCGCGCCGTTGACGTAGAACAGCATCAGCACGAACGGCGCCAGGGTGAACACGAACCCGGCGGACAGGTCGATCTCGCCGCAGATCAGCAGCATCACCTCACCCGCGGCGACGATCGCCCAGGGTGCGACGTACTGGGCGATCGTCTGGTAGTTGTCGATCGAGTTGAACGCCGAGCTGGTCGCGGTGAAGTAGATGCCGACCACGATCGTGACCAGCAGGATGCTGAGCTCCTTGACCCGGGTCAGGCCGAGCAGAAACCGCACGACCGGCTACCGGCTCAGGGTCTGAGCCGGCGGCAGCGGGATAGACGACGGCATGTTGATCAGGTCGCTCTTCGAGCCGCCCTCGAACTTGCTGTCCGCCGAGATGTAGAGGTCCGCGGCCTCCTTGGTCACGAAGGTCAGGCCGGTGTCGGTCTGCGGCGGGTAGACCAGCGTGCCGGACACCCGGTACAGGTACAGGTACAGCACGGTCAGGAAGCCCTGCAGGTACGGCGACTGGTCGATGGTGAAGTCCAGCGCACCCGACTTCACGCCCTCCAGCGAGCCCTTGAGCAGGTCGAACCCGCCGCCGTGGACCTTGCCGGTCAGGCCGCGGTCGGCGATCAGCTTGGCGCACGCCTCGGTGCTGCCCGCGTCCACCGCGTAGATCCCCTTGGCGCCCTGGTTTCCGGTGTAGGCCGCGGTCATCGCGTTGAGCTCACCGGCCTGTTCGGCCCCGGTGTTCACCGTGCGCACGGTCACGCCGGGGGCGGCGGCCTTCATCGCGTCGATGATGCCGTCCAGCCTCGGCTGCACGTTGTTGCCGCCGGGCTGGGAGATGCCGACCAGGATGTCGCCCGAGGTGACGTCCTTGGCGATCCGCTGGCCCATCAGGAAGCCGGACAGGTACAGGTCCTGCCCCACGTAGGCGAGCGGGTAGTTGTTGGCCGCGTTGGCGTTGTAGGCGATCACCGGGATGCCCTTGCCCAGCGCGTTCTTGGTGGGCTCGACGAAGGCGCTGTTGTCGGTCAGCGCGATCGCGATGCCCGCGACGTTGCTGTTGATCGCGGTCTCCATGGCGTTGGCCATCTGGGTGACATTGCCGTTCTCCGAGCCGGTCCACTGCGGCTCGGGGATGCCGAGCAGGGCCGCCGCGTCGGCCATGCCGGTCCTGGTCGGGACGAAGAAGGAGTTCGTGGTCACGTGGTTGACGAACACGAACTTCCAGTCCGGAGTGTCCGGGAAGTTCCCCGCCTTCCCACTGCTCTGGTTGCCCTGCTGGCCCTCCTGGACCCCGCTGCACGCGGCCAGCAGCGAACTCGCCGCCGCCACGCCGCCCCCGATGCCGAGGTACCTCAGTGCCGTCCTACGGGAAGGGGTGCCGGTCTCGAACGTCATTGTCTGACTCCGCATCCATCTCGGCGGTAGTGCATGAATCATTCGATGATTGGTCCATTTAGTCAAGAGTCGGCCGACAGGTCCGCGGCGGCCCGCAGCGTGTGCCGGACCAGTTCCCCCGGCACCTCCTCGTCCCGTGTGGACGCGACCACCGTCCACCACGGGTCCTCGGCGCAGTTCCGCCGGACCAGCGCACCCACACAGCACACCCCGTCCCGGAACTGCCCGTGCTCGAGCACCGCGACCCCGGCCCGGATCCCGGCCAGTTCGGCCTCCAACTCCTCGGCGCCGGTCGGCGTGCGCGCGGTGAACCGGGGCATCCCCTGCTCGGCCAGGTAGGCGCTGCGGCGCGCCCTGGGCAACGCGGCGAGCAGCGTCTTGCCGATCACCGTGGCGTGCGCGGCCACGTCCAGGCCGACCTCCAGGTCCTCCAGGTACGGCGACTCCGGCCCCTCGACCAGGTCGGTGATCACGATGCGGCCGCTGACGAACCGGCCGAGATAGGCGGTCCGGCGGGTGACCGCCGAGAGGTGCCGGAGCACCTCGTGCACCTCGGGCGGCTGGCGCAGCGTGGCGAGCAGGTCGTGGAAGCGGCTGGCCACCGAGCCGCCGAGCACGTACCCGCCGCCGGCGCCCCGGATGAGGTAGCCCTCGTAGGTCAGGGTGCGCACCAGGTGGTAGGTCGTGGACAGGTTGAGCCCGCAGCGGCGGGCGATCGCCTTGACCGGCAGCGGGGCCGGGCTCGCGCCGACCTCCTCCAGCACCCGAAACGCCCGCGACACGGAACGGACCAGGTCGGACGGCTCGCGCATAGCCTTTCATTCTGGCCCCGTCGGGCGGGCCGCTCCAGTTTTCGCCATCTGAAATCTCCGGGCTTCACTCCCCCGCCGCCCCGGTGCAGCCTCGAAGGATGGAGCGAATACCGGCGCGCTTCCTCGACGCGCTGTCCGACGTCTTCGACCCGTGCTGCCGGGAGAAGGGGATCTCCGTGGTGGACATGGGTCTGGTGCACGCGGTGTCGGTGTGCGACGGCCATGCCCGGGTCGAACTGCTGCTCACCTCGGGCTGGTGCCCGTTCGCCGCCCGGGTGCTCACCGACGTGCGGGAGCGCGTCGAAGCCCTGCCGGAGGTGCGCAGCGCCGAGGTGGAGATCGTCTGGAACCCGGCCTGGACCACCGACCGGCTGTCCGCCTCGGCCGCCGCGAAGCTGCGCTTCCTGCCGGACCCGGCCGCCGCCGGCGACCGGGACGCCTACATCGCCGCACACCAACCAGGGAGCCGGCCATGATCGATGACGTGTTCGTGTTCGACGGGGTGGCCCACCCGTTCAACTTCGAGCCGAAGAACGCGTTCGGTTCGCCGGGCGAGATGTTCTCCAACCACCTCTACGCCTTCCATGCCACGCTCACCCCGGAGGGCCAGACCCACCTGTCCGCCGAGCAGTTCCTGCGCAAGTGGACCATCGAGGACATCCACCGCATGGTCTACGAGGAGTCGGACACCGACATGCTGGTGGCGATGCCGTTGCCGCTGACCGACCTGTACGCCGACGGCCTGTCCCCGTGGGAGGAGTGCGCGGAACTGGCCGCGCGCGACCCGGGCAAGACCGTGTTCTGGGGCACCGTCAACCCGCTGGAGGGCCGCAAGGCGCTGGACCTGATGGAGCGCCAGGTCGGCGAGTTCGGCGCGAAGGCGTTCAAGTTCTACAACGTGCGCTACGACTACGGCAGGCCGTTCCCCTGGCGGATGGACGATCCGCAGGTGGCGTTCCCGGTGTTCGAGAAGGCGCGCGAGCTCGGGGTGAACCTGATCGGCGTGCACAAGGGCGTTCCGCTCGGCCCGCAGCCCATCGAGCACACCCAGACCTGGGACATGGACGGCGCGGCGGCGAACTTCCCGGACCTCAACTTCGTGATCTTCCATGTGGGGCTGCCGTTCCTGGACGAGACCTGCTGGCAGCTGATCCGCTACCCCAACCTGTACGCCTCGCTCGCCGCCACGATCAACTTCGTGGTGCGCGCACCGCGGATGTTCGCCGAGATCCTGGGCAAACTGCTGTTCTGGTGCGGCGAGGACAAGATCGTCTACGGCAGTGAGGCGCCGATCTTCCACCCGCAGTGGGCGCTGCGCGCGTTCATGGACTTCCAGATCCCGCAGGACCTGTGTGACGGCTACGGCTACCCGCAGCTCACCGACACCGCCAAACGCAAGATCCTCGGCGAGAACCTCCTGCGCCTGCACGGCATGGACAGGGCCCGGGTCAGCTGAGCCGGCGGATGATGTCCAGGCCGGTCCAGAGTTCGGTGAAGCTGGTGGACAGGGCGGCGGGGCCGAGCCGGATGCCGTGCGGAGCGCGGAAGTCGAGGATGACGCCGGCGTCGATGAAGCGGGGGGTGAGTTCGGCGGCCCGGGGGTGGTCGAGGGTGACGTGGCCGCCGCGTTCGGCGTCGGCGCGCGGGGAGGCGAGGGTGTAGCCGAGCGGGGCCAGCCACTCGTCGGCGAGGGTGATCAGCATTCGGGTCAGGGCAAGGGATTTGGCACGGACCTGCTCGATTCCGGCCTCGCCGAGCAGTTCGGCGCCTTCGGCGACGCAGACCAGCCCGGCGACCGGCGGGGTGCCGGACAGCGCCCGGCGCAGGCCGGCGGCCGGCCGGTACGCCTCGTCCATCGCGAAGATGTCCTCGACGCCCATCCAGCCGCGCAGGGGATGCGCGAAACCGTCCCGGTGTTCGGCGCGCACGTACAGGAACGCCGGTGCGCCGGGGCCGGCGTTGAGGAACTTGTAGGTGCAGCCGACCGCGAAGTCCGCGCCGGCGGCGTCCAGGCGCACCGGCACCGTTCCGGCGCTGTGGCACAGATCCCAGACGATCAGCGCGCCGGCCGCGTGCGTCAGTTCGGTGAGCGCGGCCATGTCCGCCAGGTAGGCCGAGCGGTAGGCGACGTGCGACAGCGTCACCACCGCGGTCGAGTCGCTCAGCACCTCGGCGAGTTGTGCGGCGCTCACCCCGGCCCGGAGGTCCGGGCGCACCCAGCGCACGGTCAGGCCGTGGTCGGCGGCGACCGCCTCGACCACGTAGCGGTCGGTCGGGAAGTTCAGCGCGTCGGTGACGATCTCGGTGCGGCCCGGGCGCATTGCCACCGCCGCCCGGATCACCTTGTGCAGGCACACCGTCGTGGAGTCGGCGACGATCACCTGGCCGGGCGCGGCGCCGAGGCACACCTCGCCGAGCCGGTCGCCGACCTGTTCGCCGAGCTCCAGCCAGCCTTCGCCCCAGGCCCGGATCATCCGCGAACCCCATTGCCGCGCAACGAGGTCGTTCAACCTGTCCATAGTGGACAGCGGAGGGCGGCCCAGCGAGTTTCCGTCGAGGTAGGCAACCACACCGGGATCGTCGATCGGCACGAACCGGTCACGGAAGGCGGCCAGCTTGTCGGCCCGGTCCAGGTCCTGCGCGTCGGCGAGCTGCACCCGTCCATGTTCTCAGACGGCGACCGTCAGCGCGGCGGTGAAGCCGGGCGAGACGTCGCCGGTGACGGTGGCCATCTGGTGGTCGTAGCCGTCCCGGAACACCATGTCGGTGGCCAGCGAGGTGGCGGCCAGGTTGCGGCCGCTGGCGGTGTAGGCGTCGGTGGCGTAGACCGTCCGGCAGACGTCCTCCGGCAGGGCCAGCTGTGAGGTGATCAGCTTGCCGCCGGCCGTGGTCGCGGCGGACAGGCTGGGGTAGACCTCGAAGTGCACGTGCGGCCAGCGCCCGCTGTAGGCGGCCGGGAAGACGCTGGTGAACCGGAGCTTTCCGGCGTCGTCGGCGGCCTGCACCCCGCGCAGGTAGTTCTCCCCGGTGACGCCCGGCGAGTACATCGAGTAGCGGCCGAGCCGGTCACAGTGCCACAGGTAGATCGCGGCGCCGGCGAGCGGGGCGGCGGTGTCGGCCTCCAGCACGGTCAGGTCGATCGTGAGCGGCACGCCGTCGGCCACGCCGGAGGCCGAGCCGATGCTGGACCGGATGTCGGAGCGGACGATGCCGCTCTCGGTCAGCACGTTGGGGCCGTTGGACCCGTCGCCGGGATAGGGTCCGCCGGTCTCGGCCGGGATCTCGGCCAGCGAGCCCGGGACCGACGTGCCCGAGGTGGCCGCGCCCGGCTCCCGCGGGTCCGGAGAGCACGCGGCGAGCACAGCCAGGCCCGCACCGCCGAACAGCGCCAGCACCCGGCGCCGGCTGCGCAGCGTCGCCAGGTCGTGGGCCAGGCCCAGGTCATGTTCGTTCATCGTGCTCACGTTCCTCTCCGCTGTCGTGAGCCGATCCTCACCGCGCCACCTGCGGTCAACCTGAATGTACGCTGGGTGCTCGCTGAGAGCCGTTAGTCCGGTGTGGACAGTGCGGCTTCCAGGCCGCGCAGCAGGACGATCAGGCCGCGGCGGAACTCCTCGTCGGGGCTCACCCGCTGGCCGAGCCGGGCGGTCTCGGCCAGCAGGGGGTACTCCCCGGCCGGCAGCGCGGCCAGCGCGGCGGTGCCCGGGCCGGTCAGCGAGCCGCGGTCGTCGAGCTGCAGCGAGCCGATCAGGTAGCTCAGCAGGGCGCGCAGGGCGATGACCCGGGCCATGCCGGCGAACCCGGCGGCGGCCAGGACCTCCAGCGTCGCCTCGGCCCAGCGGCGGGCGGCCGGGCAGGTGGCCCGATGCGTGACGATCAGGGGGACGACCTCCGGATGGGTCGCCACCGCGGCGCGCAGCCGGGCGGCCAGCGTCGACACCCTGGCCGGCCAGCCGCCCCGGGCCGGCACCCTGGTGTCCACCGCCGCCAGGACATGATCGGCGACCAGTTGCTCCAGTTGTTCGCGGCCGAGGACGTAGCGGTACAACCCCATCGTCGCCAGGCCCAGTTCGCCGGCGACCGAGCGCATGGTCAGCGCGGCCAGGCCGTCGCGGTCGATGACGGCGAGCGCGGCCACGGCGACGTCGGCCTGGCTGAGCGAACGGGGGCGGGGCATGGCCTTGACAGCGTACGGCATACGCTCATACGGTCGTAGGCGTACATCGCACGCCAACGAACCGGGGGAACGTCATGACCGAGATCGCTCCGCGCAAGCTGGCGACCGTGGCGGGTGTGCTGGTGCCGGTTCCCGACCCGGACCGGTTGGTGCACCTGCAGTTCCGGCGTTTCGCCGGCTGCCCGGTGTGCAACCTGCACCTGCGCTCCTTCGTCACCCGGCACGCCGAGGTCGCCGCCGCCGGCGTGCGTGAGGTGGTGCTGTTCCACTCCCCCGCCGAGGAACTGCGGCCGCACGCCGAGGGGTTGCCGTTCGCGGTGGTCGCCGACCCGGACAAGCGGCAGTACGTCGAGTTCGGCGTCGAGTCGGCGCCGCGCGCGCTGCTCGACCCGCGCGCGTGGGGTCCGATCGTGCGGGGCGTGCTGCGCGATCTCGGGCCGGTGCTGCGCGGGCGCCGGCCGCGGCCGTCGCTCGACCCGCACGGCGGGCGGCTCGGCCTGCCGGCGGACTTCCTGATCGGACGCGACGGCACCGTGCTGGCGAGCAAGCATGGCACGCACGCCTATGACCAGTGGTCGGTCGACGAACTGCTCAGCCGGGTTCGCGCCGCATCGACGACTGCTGGTCGGCAGCCGAGTTGACGGACTCCGTCACTGGATCGGGTTGGCTACGACGATCTGGTTTGAGGCATAACCGAAATCGCCGCCGACCCAGCGGCCGCCGCAGGTGACGAGGACCAGGCGGTGCGGGCCCTGCTGGCCGAACAGCTCCTGGGCCCGGCTCGGTAACTCGTCCTTGTGCAGGGTGATGACCTGGCCGACCACGAACATGCGGTTGGCTCCGGCCTTGTCGACGACCAGGACCCGGTCACCGGCCTTCGACTGCCACAGCTCGGCGAACGGACCGGTGGAGCCGCGCCAGTTGACGTGGCCGGCGAGAACCGTGGCACCGGTGGTGGCGTCCAGTTCCGCGCCCCACCAACTGGCCTGGTGCAACGAGTTCGGGATGGGCAGCACGCCGTCGGTGCCGATCTCCCGGCGTACCAGGGTGGCGCTGCCGCCGCGCGCCAGCCGGACGGTGTTGGCCGCCGGCTGGGCCTGCGCCGGCCGTGGTGGTTGTGGTTGCGCGGTACCGGGTTGGGCGACCTGGGGTGGGGGTTGCGCCGGGGCGGGCGCTGCCGCGGGCGGTTGCGCTCCGGCGGCCGGCGGCCCGCCCGGGGCGAGTTGGGGGGCCGGCTCGGCGACCGGGAAGGCCACGCCCTCGATGGCGTTGGCCTCGGTGTGCAGGGTTCCGCCGATCACCAGACCGAGCGCCAGCATGAGCGTGCTGACGCCGCCGGCCACGCCCGGCGAGATGAGTGGCCTGTCGCGGGGCACCGCTACCGCCGCCGCGTGATCCGGCGACGCAGCAGCAACCCACCGGCGCCGGCGAGCATCGTCAGCAGCCCGCACACGGCGAACACGGCGGCCGGCGGGATGAGCCGGCGCACCGAACCCGCGGCGACCGGGGTCAGTTGGTCACCGGCCGGCACGGCGACCGGCACCCGGGGCGCGTTGGGCACGTTGGCCACCTTGAGCGCCAGCGTCGCCCCCGGGCCGACCGTGCCGCAGGCGGCCGGCGGTTCGGCCGGGTCGAAGTTCTCGTCGAACCCCGGCGGCGGGCCAACCTCGATCACGCAGATCTCCTGGGGCGCGGCCAGGTTGGCCACGGCGACGGTGCCGTCCGTGCCGGTCACCAGCACCACCGGCGCGCCGTCGGCGCCGACGAGCGGCTTACCGTCCTGGTCCACGGCCGGCTTCGTCCGGTCCGCACCGGTCAACCGCAGCGCGACCCCGGCGATGCCGGCGCCGGTGGACTCGCTGACCTTGGTGACCTTCACGACGCCCGGCGCCGGGCGGGCCTTCGTCGTGACCTCCGCGGTGAGCTTCTTCTCTCCGCCGGTGGAGACGATTCGCTGGGTGTCGACCTGGATCGCCTGCCGCACAACGGGTCGGTCGGCGGGGCTGTCCACCGAGATCCGGACGGTCGGGTTCGGGCCGGTGGGGATCACCGAGACGGTGAGATCCTTGCCGTTGCCGGGGGTGCGCGGGGCTCCGGTGGCCTTGCCGTCGGCCAGCGTGGCATCGGTGAGCGTGACCGTGACCGGAACGTCGGCCAGCCCGGCGCCGGCGGCGTTGCGCACCGCGATCGTCCAGTCGGCCGGCGTGCCGATGAGCTGCGGCGTGGTCGGCGCGGTGACCTTCGCCGTCCACGGACCGTGGTTGGCGGTGGCGTCGGCCCGCAGCGCGTCCACCGCGGCCCGGGCGCCGGGCGGCAGCTTGGCCAGATGGAAGTCCGCGTCGTAGGCGATGTGCCGGAAGTCGTTGGTGGGGGCGAGTTGGTCCGGCGTCTGCGGCGCGGCGGTCCAACTGTGCAACAGGTGGGCCAGCGCCGCCGACTGGTCGGCGCTGGTGGTGCCGGCATAGCGCAGCAGCAGGTAGGAGATGTCCGCGGCGACGGTCGGGGCGAGCTCGGTGCCCCACTTGGTCCGCAGCGTCTCGCCGGGCTGGTACTGCTCGTCGCTGTCCGGCGCCAGGAACGCGAACTGCACGCACCACACGTGCTCGCCGCCGACGACGTAGGACCCGAGCCAGTCCGAGGTGTCCGGGTTGCCCTTGTACGGCTGCGCCGGGGTGGTGTGGTGCCCAAGGCCCTCCTGGGGCGCGGCCGCGGCCGTCGCGGGAGACACCGATCCCAGTCCCGCCAACACGACTATCGCAAGGCCCGCGCCGAGCCGTGCGCCAATCTTCTGTTGTTGCCCCATTTGTCGAGCCTCTCGCTCCTACGTCCGGCTGACAATCCGCCGCTTGAGCGAGACCCGGGACCGCCGCAGGTCACCCTGCGCGATCAACCGGGGCAGCTGCACTCCCCGCCGTGGTGCCGGCGCACCTCCGTGGCGAACGTGTCCAGCGCGCTGCGCACCAGGTTCGCGGCGCCGTCCAGGTGCCGGCAGGCGCCGTGACCGGCCACCAGGCCGGCCAGCCGGTGGCTGTCCGGGCCGCGCCCGTGCGCCAGTTCGGTCATGCGCGCGGCGATCTCGGGCAGCCCGGCCCGGCACGGTCCGCAGTGCGGTCTGCGTTGCGCGGCAAGGTAGTGCACGATCGCGGCGGTTTCGGCCAGCCCGCACTGCGCGGCCGAGGCGGCGACCAGGACGCCCGCGCCGGGCCGGGCGCCGAGCGGTTCCAGCCCGGCCCGGGACAGCGGACGTCCCGCGATCGTGGCCGTGGGCAGCCAGGTGCCGTGGAACCCGCCGAGCAGCACCGCCGCCACCGGATCGTCGGCCGGGCCCGCGAGGTCGAGCAGCGCCGAGCCGGCGATGCCGACCGGCACCTCGTAGACGCCCGGCCGCGCGACCATGCCACTGACCGTCATCAGGAAGGTGCCCGGCTCGGCGGCGGTGCCCAGCCGGCGGAACCAGGCCGGCCCGTGGTAGGCGATCTGCGCGAGATGCGCCAGGGTTTCCACGTTCTGCACCAGCGTCGCGCGGTCCGGCGGTCCGGGCCGGCCCATCGTGCGGCCGCGCCGCAGCACGGACCGGGTGGGCCGGGTCCGGCGCCCGGTGGTCCGGGCGAGCACCGTGGCCTCCTCGCCGGCGGCGAAGGACTCCTCGGCCTCCACCACCCGCACCGGAAACAGGTCCCACCGCCGGGCGGCCCGCTCGGCGAGCGCGGCGCGGGCGATGCGCGCGGCCGGCCCCGGCCGGACATAGAGGTACACGGCGGTGGCGCCGACGGTCTCCACCGCCAGTTGCAGACCGTCGAGCACCAGGTGTGGGCAGCGGGACAACAGGGTCACGTCCTTCGCCGACGCCGGTTCGCTCTCGGCGGCGTTGGCCACCACGACCGGCCGCTCGGTGGTGGCCACGGTCGCGAGCTTGCGCCAGGTCGGCTCGCCGGCCCCGCCGCGCCCGGTCAGGCCGGCCGCCTGCACGTCACCGATCAGCCGGCCCACCCCGCCCCGCCACGGCAACGCCCGCACGCGCGCGATGTGTCCGTCCAAATCGGACGCCGCAACGGACAGCAACCGGGCGCCGCGGGTGGTCACCGCGCGCTCCCCCATCGCGATCATCGCCGCACCTCCCCAGAGTCGTCGCTGGCCGCTCATCGCGGCCAGCCGCCCAGCAGGCGCACGTCGCCGTCCGGGCCGGTCAGCCGGGCCGGCAGGCCGAGCCCGCGCAGCCACGGCACCGCCGCCCAGCCGCGGGCGATCGCCGCCGTGCTGGCCATACCCGCCCGCACGCAACTCGGGGCGAGAACCGTCACGCTGTGCCAGAACCCGGTCCCGGTGACGGTCGCCGCCGCCGTGCCGGCCGGCACCGCGACCGCCGGGCCGTCCGCCACCGGCACCCGCCAGCCGCCGGCCGGCGCCGGCCCCTCGGTCGCGACGCAGTCCGCCAACCCGACCTGCACGCCCACATCCAGATAGTCGTTGACCATCCGGGTGCACCGGTCCACCGCGAAAGCCGTCGCGATGAACCCGATGTCCAACTCCACACCCTTGGGCACGGTGAGCTGCCGGCCGTCCAGCCGGATCCGCCGCCAGCCACCGGTGACCGGCGTCGGGTCGAGGTAGCCGTTGCTGTCCCGCGCGGCCTGCAACACCGTGCGGATCAGGTCACCGAGCAGCGGCCCGACGGAGGTGGTGGTGCCGGAACACGCCCGCAACTCCGCGCCGCAGGCCTGTTCCATCGCGGCGAACTGCGCGCGCACCAACGCCCGCGCCTCCGCCATGTCCCCGCCGGTCAGCACGATCCGCGCCGTCGTGGAGCAGACCGACCATTCCGCGGTCACCGCCTTCGCCGCCATGGCCGCAGGTTGGCTGCCGAGGCTGTGAACCGGCTGTGCCTGCGCCGGGCCGGGCCTGTGAGAGGAGACGCACAGGTGATACACAGGAAACGCACAGAATTGGCTCACCCCCGCCCCCGACGATGAGGACCGTGACCGCCGTGGTTGTGCCCGCCCGTAGCGAGTTGCGCCGGCCCGACGGTTCGCCGGTCCGGATCCTCGTGGTGGACGACGAGGCCACGCTGGCCGAACTCGTGGTCATGGCGCTGCGCTATGAGGGGTGGGAGGTGCGCAGTGCCGCCGACGGCCGCGCGGCGGTGCGCGAGGCGCGGGAGTTCCGGCCGGACGCCGTGGTGCTCGACGTGATGCTGCCGGACGTCGACGGATTCGAGGTGCTGCGCCGGATGCGGACCGACGCGCCCCGGCTGCCGGTGTTGTTCCTGACCGCCAGGGACGCCGTCGAGGACCGGATCGCCGGGCTGACCGCGGGCGGCGACGACTACGTGACCAAGCCGTTCAGCCTGGAGGAGGTCGTGCTGCGGCTGCGCGCGCTGATGCGCCGCACCGGCATCACCGAGGCCGACACCGGTGGGCGGCTGGTGGTCGGGGACCTGACCCTGGACGAGGACAGCCACGAGGTGCACCGGGCCGGCGAGCAGATCACCCTGACCGCCACCGAGTTCGAACTGCTGCGCTTCCTGATGCGCAACCCGCGCCGGGTGCTGTCCAAGACGCAGATCCTGGACCAGGTGTGGAGCTACGACTTCGGCGGCCAGGCCAACGTCGTCGAGCTGTACATCTCCTATCTCCGCAAGAAGATCGACGCCGGCCGGCGCCCGATGATCCACACGATGCGAGGCGCCGGTTATGTCCTCAAGCCAGCGGGTTGACCGCGCCTGGTCACTGCGCGCGAAGCTGATCGGTCAGCTCATCGCCGTGGTCGCCGTGGTGAGCCTGTTGATCTGCCTGGTGACCGAGCTCGCGCTGCGGTCGTCGCTGATGAGCCAGTTGGAGGACCAGCTCGTCTCGGTGGCACAGCGGCCGCCGCCCGGCGGGCCGAACGGCACGGGGCCGCCGGGGCGCAGGCCGGGCGGACCGCCGCCCAACCCGCTGGAGGCGCCCGGTCTGGGTCCGGGCACGCTGGCCGCGCTGTTCCTGCGCAACGGCACGGTGCCGTTCGCGCAGCGCTCCACCGACTCCGGCGGCCGCGAGGAGGTCGGCGCCGAAGGTCGCGAAAAGCTTGAACAGATCCCGATCGACGGGCAGCAGCACCGGGTGGAGGTGCCCGGGTTCGGGGACTATCTGGTCCGCGCCAACCGAACCCCGCCGGGCGACAAGCTGATCATCGGGCTGCCGGTGGCGCCGGTGTACGACACGCTGTGGACCGTCGGGCTGATTCTCGGCGGGGTCACGCTGATCGCGATCCTGGCGGCGGCCGCCGCCGGCACGCTGATCGTGCGCCGCACGCTGCGCCCGCTGCGGCGGGTGGCGGCGACCGCCGGGCGGGTGGCCGAACTGCCGCTGGACCGGGGCGAGGTGGCGCTGTCGGTGCGGGTGCCGGACGGCGACACCGATCCCCGCACCGAGGTCGGACAGGTCGGCTCCGCGCTCAACCGGATGCTGGGCCACATCGGCAACGCGCTGGAGGCACGGCAGGCCAGTGAGACCCGGGTGCGCCGGTTCGTCGCCGATGCGAGCCACGAGCTGCGCACCCCGCTGGCGGCGATCCGCGGCTATGCCGAGCTCACCCGGCGCAGCCTCGAGTCGGTGCCGCCGGACGTCGCGCACGCCATGCGCCGGGTGGAGTCCGAGTCCGACCGGATGACCACGCTGGTCGAGGATCTGCTGCTGCTGGCCAGGCTGGACGCCGGCCGTCCACTTGAGATGATCGAGACCGATCTGTCCCGGATCGTGCTGGACGTGGTCAGCGACTCGCGGATCGCCGGGCCGGACCACCAGTGGCGGCTGGACCTGCCGGCGGAACCGGTGCTGGTGACCGGCGACGTCGCCCGGCTCTACCAGGTCGTGGTGAACCTGCTGGCCAACGCCCGCGCGCACACGCCACCCGGCAGCACCGTGACCACGGCGCTTCGGTCCATTGCGGACAGTGCGGTGCTGACGGTGACCGACGACGGCCCGGGGATACCGGCCGACCTGCTGCCGGAGGTGTTCGAGCGGTTCGCCCGCGGTGACGACTCCCGGTCCCGGGCGGCCGGCAGCACCGGGCTCGGCCTGTCGATCGTCGCGGCCGTGGTGGCCGCGCACCACGGCACGGTCGAGGTGAGCAGCATGCCGGGTCGCACCGTGTTCACCGTGACCCTTCCGCTGTGACCACACACACCGGGGAGCGCCGCCCTCCCGGCGACGCTCCCCGACCCTGTGGAGGTACTAGCTAGTACTACATGTGGTTCCGTTGAGGGTGAACGAGGTTGGCGCGGTGTTGGTGCCGGTGAAGGTGCCGTTGAAGCCCATGCCGGTGGAGGCGTTCGGCGCCAGTGTCCGGTTCCAGTCGAGGTTGGTGGCGGTCACGTTGGCGCTGCCGGTGGCCTGGGTCCAGTTGGCGTTCCAGCCCTGGGTGACCCGTTGGCCGTTGGGGAAGGTGAAGGCCAGCGTCCAGCCGTTGACCGTCGCGCTGCTGGTGTTGGTGATGGTGACGTTGCCACTGAACCCGCCGCCACCGCCCCAGTTCTGCGCGGAGTAGCTCACCCGGCAGGCGCCGGTGCCGCCACCGCCGGACTGGGTGGTCACCGTGATGACCGCGGAGTTGGCCGAGAAGTTCGGCACGGCATCCCTGGCCCGGACGTAGAACCGGTAGGTGCTGGCCGGGGACAACCCGGTGACGGCGAAGGTGTTGGTGGCCGACGTTCCGATCAGGCCGAACGTGCCGCCGCTGGCGCCGGTGGCCCGGTACACCTCGTAGCCGGTCACCGCGGTGTTGTCGGTGGAGGCGGTCCAGGTGAGCGTGACGCCGGTCGCGGTCACGCCGGACGCGGTCGGCGTGCCGGGCGTGCTCGGCGGCTGGGTGTCGCCACCGCCACCGCCGCCGTAGATCGTGGCCTCCCGCGCGGTGGCCCGGATTCCGTTGGCACCGTTGAAGATGCGCTCACCCCACGGGGTCAGCTGGGCCGGGTTGAAGTTGGTCACCATGTCGAGGTACTCGACGCCGCCGCCGTTTCCGCTCCACGACCAGCCCAGGTAGCCGATGCCGCGGGTCTGCGCCTGCGCCATGATCGTGTCCTCGTCCGGGTTCCCGTCGGAGTGGTTGAACCCGAACTCGCCGACCACCAGTGGTAGCCCGGCGGTCTGGAAGGCGTTGAAGTAGTCGTTGATCTCGGCGGCGGTGTCGTAGACGCCGTACATGTGGATGGAGAACACGATGTTGCGGTCCGGGTCGGCGTTGAACACCGACGCCGCGTTGGTGCGCATGATGCCCTGCCAGTCCTGGCCCCACATCGGCGCGTCGACCATGATCAGATGGTCGAACCCGGCGTTGCGCAGCCGGGTGACCGCGTTCGAGGTCGCGGTCGCCCAGGTGGCGCTGACCTGCTGGTTGTTGCCGAACGGTTCGTTGCCGATGTTGAGGACGATGTAGTTCTCCTGGCCCATCAGCGCGCTGGCCACGCTGATCCAGTAGCTTGCCGCCTGGTCCAGGCTGGCCGCGGCGCCCTCCTCACCGAAGCCGGTGGTGTCGTGCGCCTCGAGCACGCAGATCAGCCGGTTCTGCTTGCACAGGGCGACGACGGCCGCGACGTCGCTGGCCGGGTTGGGTCCCCAGCGCTGGCCGCTGCCGAGCACCACCCGGACCGCGTTGGCGCCCAACGCCTTGATGTTGGCGAACGAGCTGGTCTGGGTCGGGAACCAGACGTGCGGATGACTGGTCCCCCGCATGACGAACGTGTTGCCGTTCGACTCGACGATCCGCGTACCGCTCACCCGCAACCCGACCGCCGCCGACGCCGGTTGTACGAGCACCAGCATCGAGGCGAGCAGGGCGAGCACGGTCGCGGTCGCGAACGTGGTTCGTTTCTTCACGATCTACCTCCGTCGCGCTCCACACGACGGCAACCTGGGTAGGACGTTAACACAACCGGTTAAGTTAAGCCTAGCTCGAATAACCAGCCACGATTTCGAGCTAGCTGCATGAACCGGTTCGTTCCACGACACAGGTCCCGGTGTTGCCATGGCGTGACGCTTGGGTGACTATGAGAGAGCCCTCTGGGAGCGCTCCCAGTCTGGGATCTCCGCTGCCTGCAAGTCAACGAGGAGTTGCAATGAGGCGTCTCATCAGGGCCGCTCTGGCTGTGAGCGTGCTGGCCGGGGGGATGACCGTCGCGGTCACTGCCCAGCCCGCTCAAGCGGTCGTCACCTGCGAGAAGTTCGGGACCTTGAGTATCCAAAGTGGACGGTACAACGTCCAGAACAACGTGTGGGGCGCGGACACCGCACAGTGCGTGGACACCACGAACTCCGGCTTCACCGTCACGCAGGCCAACCACAACAAGCCGACCAACGGCGCGCCCGCGTCCTACCCCTCGGTCTACTTCGGTTGCCACTACGCCAACTGCACCGCCGGCAGTGGCCTGCCGGTACAGGCCAGCACCAGCGCGTTCGCCGGCCTGAACACCAGCGTCAGCATGACCTATCCGGGTTCGGGAACCTGGGACGCCGCCTACGACATCTGGTTCGACCCGACCCCGCGGACCGACGGCCAGAACACCGGCGCCGAGATCATGATCTGGCTCAACCGGCAGGGTTCGATCCAGCCGGTCGGCTCCCGGGTGGCCTCGGTCAGCCTGGCCGGCGGGACCTGGGACGTCTGGTTCGGCAACATCGGCTGGAACGTCGTGTCCTACGTGCGCACCTCCGCCACCACCTCGATGAACTTCGCGGTGAACACCTTCTACAGCGACGCGATCAACCGCGGCTACGCCCAGCGCTCCTGGTACCTGACCAGCATTCAGGCGGGCTTCGAACCGTGGGTCGGCGGCGCCGGTCTCGCGGTGAACTCGTTCTCGGTCACCACCGGTGGTAGCACCACGCCGCCTCCGCCGCCTCCGCCGCCGCCCGGGACCTGCCGCGTCGGCTACCAGCCCAACACCTGGCCCGGCGGCTTCACCACCAACATCACGATCACCAACACCAGCACGACGACGGTCAACGGGTGGACCCTCACCTTCGCCTTCCCCGGCAACCAGCAGATCTCCAGCAACCGCTGGAACGCCGACATCACCCAGAACGGACCGAACGTCACCGCTCGGAATGTCGGCCACAACGCCGTGATTCCTCCCGGTGGCAACCAGTCCTTCGGGTTCCAGGGCACCTACTCCGGCTCCAACGCCGCGCCGAGCGCCTTCACGCTCAACGGCACGGCGTGCGCGGTCGGGTGAGCGTGATGCGAACAGCCGCGACAGCGTGCATGGCGCTGCTGTGCACGGCGGTGCTCACGGCGGCCGCCGACCCGGTCACGATCCAGGCCGTGCCACCGACCCCCACGGTGGCCGGCACCGTCGCCACCAACCTGGCCTCGCCGTGGGGTCTGGCGTTCCTGCCGGACGGCTCCGCCCTGGTCTCCGAACGCAACACCGCGCAGATCAAGCGGATCTCCGGCGGCACCGCCAGCACCGTCGGCACCGTGCCCGGCGTGGTTCCCGGCGGCGAGGGCGGCCTGCTCGGCCTGGCCGTCGGACCGACCTTCGGCACCGACCGCCTGGTGTATGCCTACTTCACCGCCGCGAACGACAACCGCGTGGTGCGCATGCGGTTCGACACCGGTCTCGGCACCCCCGAGGTGATCGTTTCCGGCATTCCGAAGGCGACCATCCACAACGGTGGCCGGCTGGCGTTCGGGCCGGACGGCATGCTCTACGTCAGCACCGGCGACGCGGGCATGTCCGCCAACTCGCAGAACCCGAACTCGCCGGGCGGCAAGATCCTTCGGGTCACCCCGGCCGGCGCGGCCGCACCGGGCAACCCGATGGCGGGCAACCGGATGTGGAGCATGGGTCACCGCAACGTGCAGGGCCTGGCGTGGGACAGCGCCGGCCGGTTGTGGGCCAGCGAGTTCGGCCAGAACACGTGGGACGAGCTCAAC
>NZ_DASTBH010000346.1:0-2563 GCF_035712165.1 Actinophytocola sp.
GGAGCGTTATTCAGAACCGGTTGAAGGTCCACTGTGGTCGAGACCACAGGTGTCACTACGCGTGACGGCGGCCGCCCGGTAGTAGATCACTTCGAGTGTGTGGCAAGAAGAGATCAACGAGGGGCAGCCGCCGCCGCGCTGTCAGGCTATGACCGGACTGTCCAGCGATCAAGTCGCCGAGCTGGTGAGCGAGGTGTTCGTGCTGTTGGGCGGGGCGTGGCAGCCGGTGCAGGGCCGGCGGCGGGTGCTGGGGCTGTACCGGGCGGTCGTGCTGGCGTTGTACCTGATGCGCCGTAACGAGTCCCAGGCGGTGGCCGGCGAGTTGTTCGGCTGCTCGCAGTCCAGCGTCTCCCGGGTAGCACGGCGGTTGCGTCCGCTGCTGCGCCAAGCCACCGCGCAGCTGGCCGGGCAGGTTCGCGTCCAGGCGAAACGCTCAACGACATCAACGGTGCTGATCGACGGATTCCTGGCCCCGACCGGTGAACGCGCCGGCGTGCCGGGCATGTACTCCGGCAAGCGCCACGACAGCGGCTTCAACGTCCAGGCCGTGTCCGACCTGGCCGGCAGGCTGGTCGACACCGGCCTGCCCTGTCCCGGCGGCCGGCACGACAGCAAAGCGTTGGCCGAGTCCGGCGTCGCCGACCGGTGGGCCAGCCATCTGCAACCCGACGGCCCAGGCATGCTCGGCGACCTCGGCTACCTGGGCACCCCGGCGATCACCGGCACCCGCAAGCCGCCCAAGGGCGAGCTGACCGACGTCCAACGCGCCTGCAACACCTCGATCAACAGCCTGCGGGCCGCGGTCGAACGCGCCATCGCCCACCTGACCAACTGGAAGATCCTCGACACCGGATGGCGCGGACGCCTCACCGAGTTCCCCGAAGTCCTACGCACCGTCACCGGCCTGGAGATCTACCGCGTATGGAGTTAACCGAGTTCTGAATAACGCTCCAGGTATCTAGTTCGAACGGCTGCTGAACCACAAGGCCATCCTGAGCCCGAGAGTCAAGCGTAACTGACCAACTCGCGCCATCGGCCCGAAAAAGGCCATCGACGATCGGCAGGTTATCACTCAGCCACAACCTCTCGATAGTGCTTAACTCATTGGGTCCATTCGGGTCTTTCATACAACCCCGCTTCAGGAACACAACCGCCGGCACGGGCGATTTCTAGGATCGTTGAACCGCTGCTTGAACTTTTCTGCCCATGTTTTCCCGTTGTTGAGTCCGGGAACGGGTCGTCAGGATTTACTCGCTGCACGCGTACGGGTCTGCCCACTTCCTGGCCAGCGTCGAGCCGACGATTGTCGTAGCTGACTAGCTGTCCACCTACGTCGATTACTCGGAGCGCGGTACCCGGACGCGTCCAGTCCCAGAGGCCGCCTTATCCGGCCGCCTTCGGGCTGTGGTGGGCGACCGTGGCTGCGGCGATACCGCCGAGGACGGTGACGCCGGTCAGCACGGTCAGGCCAGCGGCCGGCGGCACTTCGAGGTAGGGGTTGCCGTAGGCGCCGAACACCGAGATCCGGTTGATCCAGTCGGGCCAGGCGAACAGCGGCACGAGGTACACCACGAGGTAGGAGGCGCCGACGAAGACCGCGAGGGCGCCGACCGCGGCCGTGCTGCGCAGCCAGGCCACGACGAGTGCGGCGACGGCGGCGAGGGCGGCGGCCAGCAGCAGCGTGTCGGCGGCCAGCCGCACCAGGCCGGTGCCGTCGAGGTCGGCGCCGGCTGCGGCGGCCGCCGCGGCCAAGCCGCCGAGGCCGACGACCGTGACGACCGCGGCGCCGGCCAGGGTGGCCAGCAGCCGCTGCGCGACGAGTCGGGGCCAGGACAGCGGTGCGGCGAGCAGCAACTCGACCCGGCCCTGGCGTAGGTCGCTTACCCAGCCGGCGGCCTGGGTGATGACGTAGGCGGTGACGATCGGCACGATAAGCTGGCCGGCGAAGGCCAGGTACTGGTCGGCGACGCTGTGGCCGGGGTCGGCGCCGAGGATGCGGTCGGTGTAGGAGAACTCGTCCCACATGTCGACGACGGCGGGCTCCAACCAGCCGAGGAGGGCCAGGTACGCCGCGGCGGACAGCGCCCAGCCGAGCAGGCCCACCCGTTGCCGCAGCAGGGTGGCCGACCAGACCGCGCGTAGCGCCAGGCGTTGCACGTTGCCGACCGGGCGGGCCGGGCGGGCGCGGCGGGTGAACAGCCCGGCGGCGTAGTCGCGTCGCCGGTAGACCCAGCCGCCGGCGGCCAGCAGCGCCAGGCTCGCCGCGAGCAGGATCAAGCTCGACCAGACATCCAGCCCGTGACCGGGGACGAGGGCGTGGGAGTAGTTCGCGTAGTGAAACGGCGACAGGTAGCGCACGGCGCCGGCCGGGCCGAGATCCTCCCAAACGTTGGTGAGCAGATACAGGGCGGTCAGAAGCAGCACCGTCAGCCCCGTCCCCGCCCGCGGACTGGACGTCACCTGCCCGAGCAGCACGCCCAACCCGTAGCCGGTCCACGCGCACAGGCCCACGGCCAGTGCGGTGATGAACGCGCCGCCGGTGTCCGGTTGCCCGCCGGCGGCC
>NZ_DASTBH010000347.1:0-3967 GCF_035712165.1 Actinophytocola sp.
TACGGCGGCAACAACAACTGGTTCGCCGCCTACGCGTACTGGTACTTCAAGCTCTACGGGCACCAGAACGTCAAGCTGCTCGACGGCGGGCGCAAGAAGTGGGAGCTGGACGGTCGCCCGCTGAACACCGACCCGGCCAAGCGCGACGAGACGAGCTACTCGGCCAAGGAGCAGGACACCGCGATCCGGGCGTTCCGCGACGAGGTGGTGGCCTCGATCAACGCCAAGAACCTGGTCGACGTGCGCTCCCCGGACGAGTTCTCCGGCAAGCTGCTCGCCCCGGCGCACCTGCCGCAGGAGCAGGCGCAGCGGGCCGGGCACATCCCCAGCGCGATCAACGTGCCGTGGAGCAAGGCGGCCAACGAGGACGGCACGTTCCGCAGCGAGGACGAGCTGCGCGAGCTGTACCGGGCGGCCGGCATCGACGAGTCCAAGTCGACGATCGCGTACTGCCGCATCGGCGAGCGCTCGTCGCACACCTGGTTCGCCCTGCACGAGCTGCTCGGCTACTCGGACGTGAAGAACTACGACGGCTCGTGGACCGAGTACGGCTCGCTGGTCGGCGTGCCGGTGGAGATCGGCCCCGGCGCCCACTGACCTTCCCAAGGAGACAGCATGAGTTGCGGAGCCCCTGAGCAGACCACCGCGCTGCCGGCCGGCGTGGACATCGAGAAGGAAACCGTGGTCAGCGGCCAGGTCCTGGCCGGCGGCGCGCCGGTCGCCGGCGCGTTCGTCCGCTTGCTGGACGCCACCGGCGAGTTCACCGCCGAGGTGGTGACCTCGGCGGAGGGCGCCTTCCGGTTCTACGCCGCGCCGGGTGACTGGACGGTGCGCGCGCTGCACCGCTCCGGCACCGGCGAGGCGAAGGTGAGCGCCGCCGGTCCCGGCCTGCACCCGGTCGAGGTCGTCGTCGGCTGATCCGCCGGCCTCGCGAAGCCCGCACGGTCGCGCACCGTGCGGGTTTTCGTTTTTTTGGGACGCAACTCGCCGGCCCCCGGGACGTCCATTCCATCGAGCGAAGGATGGAATTCGCTGTCACTGAGGGGAAAACAATGACAATGCGTGTATTTGGCGTGCGCACGGCCGTGCTCGGCCTGCTCGCGGCTCTGCTCACCGGGTTGGGTGTCACGGCCGGCGCCGGCGTCGCCTCGGCCTGCGCCGGCGGCCCGGTTGCCCGATCGGCGGCCTTCGCCAGCACCCTGCCGCAGGTCCGGTATGGACAGAGCGGAACGACGGTGCAGGGACTGCAGCTCAACCTCAAGGACCGGGGCTACTCGCTGACCGGAACGGGCTACTACGGACCGCTGACCCTGGCCGCGGTCAAGGACTTCCAGCGCAAGCACGGCATCAACCCCAGCGGCATCGTGGGCTCGCGGACCTGGCAGGCCCTGGTCGGCTCGAAGGCCGTGGGGCTCACGACGCCGAGGCCGGCGCCGCGGTTCTCGGTCTATCCGGGCGAGCGCGACCGAGTGAAGGTGGGAACGCTGTTGGGCTACCTCGGCCGGACCTATGGCTACGGCGACTCCGACACCTGGTACGGCCCGGCGATGCAGCAGCAGGTGAAGCGGTTCCAGAAGGCCAACGGCATCAAGGCCAGCGGGATCGTCGGGGCCAAGACCTGGGCAGCGCTGAACAAGGTGATTTCCATCGCCGGCAACTGGGGCTGCTGAACCGCGCACGCGGGACGGTCGGGCTGCGACCGTCCCGCGTGCGGCTATTCTCTGCCGGGTGGAGTGGTTCTTCACCGGGCTACTGGTGCTCATGGAGTTGGCGGTGACGACGTTCGCCTGCCTGGTCGCCTACCGGCTGTACGTGCGGCAGCGCGGATGAGCGAGAGCAGCGGCGACGCGGCGATGCGCGCGGCGGCCGAGCGGGCCGAGACCACCCGGCACCGCAACATCCCGTCGTGGCCGGACCTGCCGATCCCGGACGACACCGCGAACCTGCGCGAGGGACCGGACCTGCACCCGGACTGCCTCGCGCTGCTGCCGCTGGTGGGTGTGTGGCGCGGCGAGGGCGAGGTGGTCTACCCGACCATCGACGGCCCGTTCCGGTTCGGGCAGCAGCTCACCGTCACCCACGACGGGCGGCCGTTCCTCCAGCACGAGGCGCGGGCCTGGCTGCTGGACGCCGACGGCAACGTGATCCGCCCGGCCGCCCGCGAGGTCGGCTGGTGGCGGCCGCGACCGGACGACACGATCGAGCTACTGCTCACTCACTCCACCGGCATCGTGGAGATCTTCCTCGGCGAGCCGCGCACCCAGACCTCGTGGGAGCTGGCCACCGACGCCGTGCTGCGGACCGCGTCGGCCAAGGAGGTCACCGGCGCCAAGCGGCTCTACGGCCTGGTGAACAACGGCGATCTCGCCTACGTGGAGGAGCGCGCCATGGTGGGCCAGCCGCTCCAACCGCACACCTCCGCCTACCTGCGCCGCGTCGCCGGCTGACTGCGCGCCTCTCCGGGATTTGATGCGGTGGTGGCGTTCCGGGGATGGGTGCGGGTGTCGGGTGGATTGTGGCTGGGTGGCGTCACGGTCCCCTGAGGTGACTGTTGGTCGGGGACGGACACCAATCGCACTAGGGTCGGGGCGTGCGGTTGCTGCGGTGCGGAGCGGACGCGGTGCTGGTCGAGCTGGACTCGCTGACCGAGGTGGCCGCGGTCCGGGCGGCGCTGGCCGCGGCGGCCGGTAGGGGCGACCTGCCGGATCTGGTCGAGCTGGTGCCGGCGGCACGCACGGTCCTGGCGAGCTTCCGGGCCGGCTCCGGTGGCCAGCACCGGTTGCCGGCCGTGCTGGACGGCGCCGACCTGGCGCAGCCACCGGCCGGTGAGCCGCGCCGGGTGGTGCTGCCGGCGGTCTACGACGGACCGGACCTCGACCTGGTGGCGCGCACCGCCGGGGTGCGGGCGGACGAGGTGGCCCGGCTGCACGGCGACGCCGAGTACACCGTGGCGTTCTGTGGCTTCGCCCCGGGCTTCGGCTACCTGAGCGGGCTGCCCGAGCCGCTGCGGCAGGCCCGGCTGGACTCCCCACGGCCCACGGTGCCGGCCGGCGCGATCGGTGTGGCCGGCGAGTTCACCGGCGTCTACCCGCGGTCCTCGCCGGGTGGCTGGCGGCTGATCGGCCGGCTCGCCGCGGACGCCGAGCCGCTGTTCGACCCGCGCCGCGACCGGCCCGCCCTGCTCGCCCCGGGCGACCTGGTGCGGTTCGAGGTGGCCGGATGAGGCGCGGCGTGACGGTGCTGGGCACCGGGCCGCAGGCGCTGGTGCAGGACCTGGGCCGGCCCGGCAACGCCCATCTCGGGGTGCCGCCGTCCGGGGCGCTGGACGTTCCGGCGCTGCGGCTGGCCAACCGGCTGGCCGGCAACCCCGAGTCGGCGGCCGGGATCGAGACGCTGCTCGGCGGGCTGGTGCTGCGCGCGGAGAGCTCCTGCACGGTGGCGGTGACCGGGCCGGCGGTGGCGGTCCTGCTGGGTGGCCGGCCGGTGGGCTCGCACGTGCCGGTGCATCTCGCGCCGGGTGACGTGCTGGAGGTCGGCACGCCGGAGGCCGGGCTGCGCTGTTACGTGGCGATCTCCGGCGGCGTGGAGGTGCCGGCCGAGCTGGGTTCGCGGGCCACCGACCTGCTCTCCGGGATCGGCCCTGACCCACTGCGGCCGGACGACGTGCTCCCGCTGGGCAACCCGGTCGGGCCGCCGGTCGGTGCGGACGAGCTGGCGCCGGACCGGCCGCCGGACCGGATCACCGTGCCGGTGCGGCTCGGCCCCCGGCAGGGCTGGTTCGACGAGCCGGCCGCGCAGCTCGCCGCCGGGGAGTGGCTGGTCTCGCCGCAGAGCAACCGGGTGGGCGTGCGGCTGGCCGGCCCAGCGCTGCGCCGGGCCGCGGCGTACGCCGAGCGGGAGTTGGCCAGCGAGGGGGTGGTGACCGGCGCGGTGCAGGTTCCGGCCGGCGGCCGGCCGGTGATCTTCC
>NZ_DASTBH010000348.1:0-23124 GCF_035712165.1 Actinophytocola sp.
TCGGCGTGCCGCGCAGGGTGAGCAGCAGCATCGCGGCCACCCGCGCCCGCGCCGGGCCGACCCGGGTGGCTATCCGGCTGCGGTCGTGGTTGCCCAGCGCCCAGTTGGGCCAGGCTCCGGGCGGCAGGGCGGCCTCGTAGCTGTCGACCAGTGCCGCGATGTGCTCGCCGGAGTAGGGCGCCGAGATGAGGTGCATGTTGGCCGGCAGGTGCACCCCGTCACCGGCGCGCCCGTAGTAGCGGACCAACCGGTCGAACGGCAGGTACAGCTCGGCGATCAGCAGGCCCTCGTCGTCACCGCGGTGGCCGTCCAGCACCCGGCGCAGCTCGGCGACGATGTCCAGGTTCTCCGGCCGGTCCGCGGTGAACTCCGGCAACAGCGCCTCGTAGGGCGGCAATCCGTTGTGGTAGGCCGGGTTCGGCGGGTTGTCGCGTAGCCGGTCGTCCTTGGTGAGCTGGCGGCAGGCATCCACCCGGAACCCGTCGACCCCGCGGTCCAGCCAGAACCGCAGCACGTCGAGCTGTGCGCGCCGCACATCCGGGTTGCGCCAGTTCAGATCCGGCTGCTCGGGCAGGTAGGCGTGGTAGTAGTACTGTCCGGTCGGCTCGTCCAGGGTCCACGCCGGGCCGCCGAACACCGAGCGCCAGTTGTTCGGCGGGCCGCCGTCCGCGCCGGGATCGGCCCAGAGGTACCAGTTCCGGGCCGGGCCGTCCCGGCTGGCCCGGGCCGCGAGGAACCAGGGATGCCGGTCCGAGGTGTGGTTGGCCACGAAGTCCACCAGTACCCGCAGACCGAGCCGGTGCGCCCGCGCGACCAGCGCGTCGAAGTCCGCCAGCGAACCGAACAGCGGGTCGACCGCGGTGTGGTCGGCGACGTCGTAGCCGAAGTCGGCCATCGGGGACGGGTAGAACGGGCAGATCCAGACCGCGTCCACGCCGAGGTCACTCAGGTAGTCCAGGCGCGCGGTGATCCCGGCCAGGTCGCCGGTCCCGTCGCCGTCGCCGTCCTGGAACGACCGGGGATAGACCTGGTAGACGATGCCGCGCTGCCACCACTTCACCGCGTCCATCTCCCCAAGTTGCCACGGATGGACCTATTCGGCTCAGCCGCTGGCCACCTACTCTGGGAGCGCTCCCAGAATCAGGCGCACGACCCAGGGTGGAGTTCGATCATGCGCAAACCAGCCGTGTTCTCCGCAGCGCTCACGATCGTGGCCGTCGTGACCGCACTGTTGTTCCTCAGCCCGACCCCGTCGGCGCAGGCCGCCGGGATCCGGATCATGCCGCTCGGTGACTCGATCACCGGCTCGCCCGGCTGCTGGCGGGCGCTGCTGTGGAACCGCCTGCAGAACACCGGCCACACCAACATCGACTTCGTCGGAACGCTCGGGCCGCAGGGTTGTGGTGTGCCCTACGACGGCGACAACGAAGGGCACGGCGGGTTCCTGGCCACCAGCGTGGCCAACCAGAACCAGCTTCCGGGCTGGCTGGCGGCGACCACGCCGGACATCGTGGTGATGCACTTCGGCACCAACGACGTGTGGAACAACCTGTCCCCCGACACGATTCTGGCCGCGTTCAGCCGGCTGGTCGACCAGATGCGGGCCAGCAAAGCCACGATGAAGATCCTGGTGGCGAAGATCATCCCGATGAACCCCGGCAACTGCGCGGAATGCGCGCAGCGGGTGGTCAACCTGAACAACGCCATCCCGGCCTGGGCAGCGTCCAAGACCACCGCCCAGTCCCCGATCACCGTGGTCGACCAGTGGACCGGGTTCAGCACCGCCGGCGACACCACCGACGGCGTGCACCCCAACGGCGCCGGGGACCAGAAGATCTCCGACCGCTGGTACCCGGCGCTGGTCGCGGCGCTCGGTGACGGGCCGCCCACCAGCACCACCACGACGACCACCACGACCACGACGACGACCACCACCACGACGACCACCACGACCTCGAACCCCGTGCCCGGCTGCCGGGCCGAGGTGCGGGTGGCGAACCGGTGGCCGGGCCAGTTCCAGGTGGAGATCACCGTGCGCAACACCGGGACCAGCCCGATCGGCGGCTGGACCGTGCGGTTCTCGCTCGGTGCCGGAATGTCGGTCAGCCAGTCCTGGAACAGCGAGATGAGCCAGAGCGGGCAGAACCTCACACTGCGCAACCTGAACTGGAACGGCTCGATCCCGCCCGGCGGCTCGGTCAGTGTCGGGATGATCATCAACGGCGATCCGGCGAACTGGACGCCGACGCCGGTCTGCTGAGGTTTCGGTTACAGCAGCCGGAGTTGCACGTCGCGCGGCCGGCGGCGGAACACCGGTTCGCCGACCTGCTCGCACACCCGGGTGTCGAGGTCGGCCAGGAACGGCGAGCGGGTGGCCGCGACCGGTGTGCCGCGCCGGGTGCGGCGCGCGGCGTGGGTGAGATACAGGTGCTGGCGCGCTCTGGTCATGCCGACGAACAGCAGCCGGCGCTCCTCGCACACCTGCTCGTCGTCGGCCGGGTTTCCCGGCCAGTGCAGCGGCAGCAGGCCGTCCTCGCAACCGACCACGAACACCACCGGGAACTCCAGTCCCTTGGCGGCGTGCAGGGTCAGCAGCGAGATCCGGTCGGCGCGCGGGTCCCAGGTGTCCACCTCGACCCCGAGCGCCAGTTCGGCCCGGAACGCGGCCAGGTCCGCGCCGCACCGCAGCGCCAGCGGGGTGAGCAGGTCCACCGCGGCGTGCGTCTGCGCGGCCCGGCCGTCCTGTTCGGACGGTGGAATGCGGTCGATGATGGTGGCCGCGGCCGCTCGGATCCGTTGCGCCACCGGCGATGCCCGGGTATAGCCCAGTTCGGCGACGATCTCGGCCACGCCGGGCCGGTCCGCGAGCCGGTCGTGCGAGCGTTTCTGGAACGGCAGACCGGCCTGGGTGAGCGCGTCCATCACCGCGTGCGCCTGCCGGTCGGTCCGGTACAGCACGGCGAAGTCGGACAGGCCGAGGCCGGGCGTGCCGTCCGCGTCCACCCGGCCGCTGTCCAACGCGTGAAACGACGCTCCACCAAGCAACTGCTCCACCCGGCGGGCCACGAACGCCGCCTCGGTCCGCTCGTCGGCGGCATGATGCAGGCCGACCAGGGCGTCGCCGTGCCGGCCCATCGGCCACAGCGACCGGTCCGGCACCAGGGTGGTGGGCTCGATGGCCTGGAGCGCGGCGGTCAGGATGTGCGGGTTGGACCGGTAGTTGCGGCTGAGCGGGATCGTGCGGGCGCCGTCGAAGTCCTGCCGGAACCGCAGGAAGAACCCGACATCGGCGCCGCGGAACCGGTAGATCGCCTGGTCCGGGTCGCCGATCGCGGTGAGGTTGCCATACGGCGGGGCGAGCGCGCGCAGCAACCGGTACTGAGTTTCGTCGACGTCCTGGTACTCGTCCACCGAGATCCAGCGGTAGCGGTCCCGGTAGTGCGCGACCAGGTCCGGATCCGACTCCAGCAACCGGACCGGCAACGCCACCAGATCGTCGAAGTCGACCAGATCATTGTGCCGCAACGACTTGGTGTAGCGCTCCAGTTCGGCGGAGGCGGTTTCGGCGCCGCGTGCGGCGAGCAGCCTGCGGGCGGCGCGCTCGTCGCCGGTCACCTCGGTGGCGATGGCGTGCTGCTGGACCGGGTCGGCGATGCCGAAGCCGGCGGTCAACCCGAGGCGGTCGTGCTGCTCGCGCAGGATTCGCAGGCCCAGTGCGTGGAACGTGGCCACGGTGATCCGGTGCGCCTGCCGGGGCAGCAGGGTCGCGAGCCGCTCGGACATCTCCTCGGCCGCCCGGCGGGTGAACGTGATCGCCAGGCACTGCTCCGGCGGCACGCCGCGAGCGGTCACCAGGTGCGCGATGCGATGGGTCAGCGTGCGGGTCTTGCCGGTGCCCGGACCCGCGATGATCAGCAGCGGACCGCCGGGGACCTCGGCCGCGGAGCGCTGCTCGGGATCGAGCCCGTCGAGCAGGCCCAGCGGTTCGGCGGCCGGCACCGGCGGCCGGGCCGGGGCCGGCTCCGCCGCCGGGCGCGGCTGCCAGGTCTGCTCGGCGGGCTCCGGCAGGTCGAACAGCGCGTCGTCGAACAGGACCTGGGCGCCGCGGGTGAGCTCACCCGGCTCGAACAGCCTGATCACCCCGTACTCGCCGTCGTATCCGGCGTCGCGACGCACCTCTCCTCGGCGCAACCGGGACACCGCCTCGGCGAGCAGCGCCGCGTGCGGCTCGATGTGGTCGACCGGGAGGTCCTGCAGGATCGCCAACTCCGGACCGAGAGCGGCGGTGAGCCGGTCGATCTCGGTGAGCACCGTCTTGCTTTTCGGTCCGGTGCCGAGGATCTCGCTCATGATCTCCGGCAGCGGAACCAGGTTGTCGAACCCGGCGGCGCCGTCCGGCCGGACGCCGTGCGGCCGGTCGGCCAGTTCCTCGACCCGGCTCAGCACGCCGATCGTGAGCGGCTTGCCACACTCCGGACAGATCCCGTTGTGGGCGCGGGTTTGCGCCGGGTCCAGCCGAACACCGCACTTGCGGTGACCGTCCACATGGTACTTCCCCTCCTCGGGGAAGAACTCGATCGAACCGGCGTGGCCGTCGCCGGTACGCAGCGCGCGCAGGACGGCGTAGTAGTCCAGGTCGGTGTCGAACACGGTGGCCTCGCGCCCGAGGATCGGCGGCGAGTGCGCGTCGGAGTTGCTCACCAGGCGGTAACGGTCCAGACCGGACACCCGCCAGTTCATCGCCGGATCGCTGGACAGCCCGGTCTCCAGCGCGAAGATGTGGTCGGCGAGGTCGGCGTAGCAGTCCTCGACCGCGTCGAACCCGGACTTCGAGCCGAGCACGGCGAACCACGGCGTCCACACGTGTGCCGGCACCAGGTAGGTGTCCTGGCCGGACTCCAGGGTGATCTCCAGCAGGTCGCGGGAGTCCAGGCCGAGGATGGGGCGGCCGTCCGAGCCGAGGTTGCCGATCCGGCCCAGCCGGCGGTTGAACTCGGCGGCCGCGTCGAAGTCGGGGACGTAGACCAGGTGGTGCACCTTGCGGGTGCGCTCGGCCCGCTTGTAGATGGTGGAGATCTCCACCGAGAGCATGAACCGGACCTCGGCGGCGGCCACGGTGGCCGGCAGCCGGCGGGTGATCTCCCGGTCGAGGTCGGCGCGCAGCCGGAACAGTCCCGGCTCGGCCGGGACGAGGTTTTCCCGCAGGTGGTCGAACCAGGCGGGGTGGGTGAAGTCGCCGGTGCCCACCAGCGTGATCCCCTTGCGCCGAGCCCACCAGCTCAGATGCTCAAGGTCGCAGTCCTTGCTGCAGGCCCGGGAGTACTTGGAATGAATGTGCAGATCAGCACGGAAACGCACCCGCGAGATCCTGCCACAGCCCACTCCCCCGGCTCCGTGGCCGCACCGCCCGGCATCATCCGCTGATCGGCTAGGGTGCCCCGGCTCTTCCGGTACGTTTGCGGAATGAGCCTGGCGAACTGGGCCGGCAACATCACCTTCAACGCCCGCGAGCTGCACCGCCCCCCATCTGTCGAAGCGCTTCGACAGATCGTGGCGCGGGCCGACCGGCTCCGGCCACTGGGCACCGCACACTCCTTCAACCGCATCGCCGACACCCGGGGCGAACAGGTCTCGGTCGCCGGCCTCCCGCCGGCCGTGGAGATCGACACCGACCGGGCGCAGGTGCGGATCGCGGCCGGTCTCCGCTACGGGGAGTTGGCGTCCCGGCTGGACACCGCCGGGTTCGCCCTGCCCAACCTCGGCTCCCTGCCCCACATCTCGGTCGCCGGCGCGTGCGCGACCGGCACGCACGGCTCCGGGATCCGCAACGGCAACCTCGCCACCGCGGTGTCCGGCCTGGACCTGGTCACCGCCGGCGGCGACATCGTGTCGGTCGACCGGGCCGACCCGGACCTGTCCGGCATGGTGGTCGCGCTGGGCGCCCTGGGCGTGGTCACCAGCCTGACCCTCGACCTCGTCCCGGCCTTCGAGCTCCGGCAGTACGTGTTCGACAACCTCCCGCACGCCGAACTGTCGAACCGGTTCGACGACATCCTCGGTATGGCCTACAGCGTCAGCCTGTTCACCGACTGGACCGGCCCCGTGGTCAACCAGGTCTGGGTGAAACAACGCACCGTCGAGCCGCCCCGGCTGCCCGCCACCCCGGCCGACGGTCCCCGCCATCCGGTGCCCGGCATGCCGACCGCGAACTGCACCGAACAACTCGGCGTGCCCGGCCCCTGGCACCACCGGCTGCCGCACTTCCGCCTCGAGTTCACCCCGAGCAGCGGCGCGGAACTACAGTCGGAGTTCTTCGTCCCCCGCGCCCGCGCCTTCGACGCCTTCCAAGCCCTGGATGACATTCGCGACCGGATCGCGCCGGTCCTGCAGATCTCCGAGATCCGCGGCATCGCCGCGGACGACCTGTGGCTGAGCCCCTGCTATGGCCGCGACTCGGTCGCCTTCCACTTCACCTGGATCGACGACACCGCCGCGGTCCTCCCCGTCGTCGCCGCCGTCGAGCAGGCCCTGGCCCCGTTCGATCCGCGCCCCCACTGGGGCAAGGTCTTCCACGATGTCCAGCGTGGACAGTACGAACGATTGCCCGACTTCCACCGCCTGGCCGACCGCTACGATCCCGCCGGAAAATTCCGCAACGAGTTCCTCGAGCGCCACGTCCTGGGCTGACCCCGGGGCGCATGCCGAGAACCGATCAGCAGACGTCGAACTCGTTGCCTTCGGGGTCGGCCATCGTGACATGGTGGCCGTCGGTCACCCACAGCACGGTCGCACCGGCCGCCGTCAGCAGCTCCGCGTGCCCGGTGATCCGGGCCCAGCGCTCCTCGGACGTGCCCTCACCCGCCACCCGGATGTCGATGTGCATCCGGTTCTTGACGACCTTCGGCTCGGGCACATCGATCAGGGATAGCCGTGGGCCGCGGCCCTCCGGGTCGCACAGCCACGCCCCACCACCGTCGTCGTCCGGGAGGTCGAACTGAGCCAGCCACTCCTGCCTGGTCCGGTAGGGCGCCGGCGGCGGTTCGTCGATGTAGCCCAGGGCGAGCTTCCAGAACTCCGCCAGCTTGGGCGCATCCGCGCAGTCGAGCGTGAGATCTATCCGGTGCGCCATGGTCCGATCGTATCCCGCGGCTGCAGGGGGCCTAGATCCGTTTGATGGTCGCGAACCAGGCCGGTGCGCCGTGTGCGTCGTGGAATCTGGTGTGGACGCGGTCGGCGGTGATGGTGACGATCGTCCATCCGGTGGTGAAGGCGGCGCGAAGGTCGTCCTGGGTGATCGGGTGCGGGCCGGTGTCGGGGCCGGTGTCGCTGAAGCACAACAGGTAGAGGTTCGCGCCGGGGGCGGTGACCGACGCCAGGCTCGCCGCGTAGCGGGGGCGCTCGTCGGCGTCGAAGGTGTGGAACAGGCCGCAGTCCAGCACCGTGGCGAAGGTGCGGTCCAGGCGGTCCAACTGGAACGCGTCGGCTTGGGCGAACTCGGCCCGGAGTCCGCGTTCCGCGGCTTTCGCCCGGGCCATGGCCAGCGCCGTCTGGGCGACGTCGACGCCCAGCACGGGCAGTCCCAGCGCGGCGATGTGCAGGGTGTTCTCGCCGGTTCCGCAGCCCGCGTCGAGTACCGGGCCGGTGAACCCGCCCGCGTCGGCCACCCGAACCACCGCGGGCTGCGGGTCGCCGATGTCCCACGGTGCGGGGCCGCCCTGGTACGACTCGTCCCATGGCCGGCCCATTCGCCGTTCCTCGTTGGTCGGGTGCCGGCCACCGAACGGATCTGACACCGCCGCCTCCTTCCCGAGCGTGATCTCGCCACCGCCATCGTGGCACGCAACCGATGGTTGCGCGATGGCGGCCGCACGGCTAGCGTGATACGCAACCAAACGTTGCGCATGGAGGAGCCGCATGGAGTACGGCAGCATCGAACGGGAGATCCACGTGGACGCCTCGCCCGAGGTGGTCTTCGAGGTGGTCAGCAGCCCGGAGCACATCTCGCAGTGGTGGACCGACGACGCCGAGTTCGACACGACCCCCGGCGCGGTCGGCGAGCTGGTCTGGGGTGAGCGGGCCCAGGTCGTGCCGATGACCGTGGTGCAGGCGCAGCCACCCCGGCTGTTCTCGTTCCGCTGGTGCTATCCCGACGACGACCCGGCCGACGCGCTGCTGATCACCTTCGAGCTCACGCCGTCGGGCCGCGGCACCACGATTCGGCTCACCGAGACCGGGTTCCGGGAGAAGGGCTGGTCGGCCGCCCTGCTGGCCGAGCAGTACCAGGAGCACTGCATCGGTTGGGACACCTACCTTCCCCGGCTCGGGGACTACCTCGCGCGGCTGGTGTCCAGCCGGTGACCGCCGCCGTCGACGACGACCTGTGGTCCGCGGTCGGGGATCCGACCCGGCGGCGGATGCTCGACCTGCTGCTGGCCGACGGCGACGGCACGGCCACCAGCCTCAGCGAGCGGTTGCCGGTGACCCGGCAGGCGATCGCGAAACATCTCGGCGTGCTCGACCGCGTCGGCCTGGTCCACGGCACGCCCGCCGGGCGGGAGCGGAGGTACCGGGTGGACGAGGCACAACTCGCGCGGGCGGTGAGCCAACTGTCCGCGGTGGGCGCGGCCTGGGACGCCCGGCTGCGGCGGATCAAGCGGATCGCCGAGGCCATTCAACGGCAGAAAAGAGAGGAATAGACAATGGTGGACATCCTGCACAGTGTCGGAATCAAGTCGCCCGCGGCTCCGGTCTACGCGGCCCTGACCTCCGTGGAGGGACTTTCCGGCTGGTGGACGACCGATACCCGGGGCGACGGCGACGCCCTCGGCGGTGAGATCCAGTTCCGGTTCGGTCCCGGCGGGTTCGACATGAAGGTCCTCGACCTCGACCCCGGCAAACACGTGCGCTGGGAGGTGATCGGCGGACCCGACGAGTGGATCGGCACGCACGTGGACTGGAACCTGAACCAGGACGACGGCTACACCCGTGTTCTCTTCAAGCACGAGGGCTGGAAGGAGCCGGTGGAGTTCATGCACCACTGCAGCACCAAGTGGGCGGTCTACCTGATGAGCCTGAAGTCCCTGATCGAAACCGGAAAGGGCGCGCCCGACCCGCACGACGTCAAGATCGACAACTGGAACTGACGCGGATACGCCGTCACCGGGCCGCGGTTGTCCCGCGGCCCGGTGCGGAGCGGATGGTTCAGCAGCCGCTGCTGGAGTCGCCGCCGTCCACGCTGCAGCTGTCGGTGCCCAGCCCGCCGTTGGCGGTGTCGCCGCCGGCGCCGTCCTGGACGTCGATGCTGTCGTTGCCGACGTTGCCGGACAGGTCGTCGGTGCCGTCCTCGTCGACCAGCGTGTCGTTGCCGTTCTGGCCGTCGAGGGTGTCGTTGCCGGGACCACCGTTGATGGTGTCGTTGCCGTTGTCGAACAGATGCAGCAGGGACCCGAGCAGCGTCTCACCGTCGTTGTCGTCGTTGCCGGCCTGCCCGTAGATGGTGTCGGAGCCGTTGCCGCCACCCACCGCGTCGTCACCGTCACCGGCGTAGATCACATCATCGCCGTTGCCGCCATCGATCGTGTCGTTGCCACCCAGCCCGCAGATCACATCGTTGCCGCTGGTGCCATTGAGCGTGTTGTTGCCCGAGGTGCCGATGATCGTGCACCCCAGCGCGTTGTTCACCGTGGTGGACTCCGCGTCGGTGTTGTTGCCCGACGACGGGTCGGACTCGTTGGCCGACACCGTCGAGGTGGCGGTGATCGTCCCGGTCGCCGACGGCGTCACCGAGATCAGCACCGTTGCCCCACCCGAGGCGGCGATGCTGCCCAGCGAGCACGACACCGGCGCGGTGCCCGAGCACGACCCCTGCGACGGGGTGGCCGAGTTGACCGTCCACGCCGCACCGGAGGCCCCGGACAGGCTGGTGGACACCGAAACCCCGGTCGCCCCAAGGGGTCCGCCGTTGGCCACCGACACCGTGTAGGTGTACGGCGAACCACCCACCGACACCGGATCGGCCGAATCCACCACCGACACCGATACATCCGCACCCGGAATTGTCACGGCGATCTCCAGATCACCGGACTCGTCACCGAGGACGCCGCCGACCTGGATCCAGTACGTGGTCGACGAACTCGCCTCGAACTCCAGGTATGACGTGACCACCAGCGGAGGTGGCGTGGCGTCGTCGTTGCAGTCGACCTGGGACAGCGACTCCAAGCCGGTCCCGGTGAAGACGGCCAGGGTCGTGTCGAAGTCCGACCCGGCTGTACTGATCGTGACGTCGGTGCCGGAACTGATGGTCAGCCCATACCACACCGTGTTGCCGATCTTGTCCGAGAAGCAGCCGTTCTCCAGTGTCTCGCCGCTGCCGGCTTCCTGACCGGCGTCGGTGGTGTCCACGCTGTCGGTGAACGAGCTGGAGTGGATTTCGGCGTTGGCGAAGTCGTCGTTGGGTGGGGCCGCCGCCCAACTCGGCGTCGCGGACACAAGCGCGAAGCCGATCGCGGCCACGAGTGCCGTGGCCGCGCCCAGCAATCGCTGACCAAATATGCGTCTCATTCGGTGCCTCCTCGCAAAATCCCTTTGCGTGCTCAA
Organism: Actinophytocola sp.; assembly: GCF_035712165.1. GTDB lineage: Bacteria > Actinomycetota > Actinomycetes > Mycobacteriales > Pseudonocardiaceae > DASYTH01. The sequence continues at coordinate 10,597 of NZ_DASTBH010000348.1, forward strand.
GGGGTTCGTGGAGAAGACACCCGGTCGGGGGTTGATCGCCAGCGCGCGTACCGCCCAGCGGAACACTACTTTTCGCCGCTAATTGCGGGCAACGGAATGGTGTTCCGCGTGGCGGTACAGGCGCTTGCCAAAGCGTGCCAGTGGGCGCATTCTCGGCGGTTTGGCCGGCGTCAGGTGTGGTTGGTGAGGGTGGCGAGGGCGGATTTGGCGAGCAGTTCGAGGGTGGCCGGCGCGGGGTCGCCGTCGGCGATGAGGATCGCGTAGCGGAGGCCGAGGGAGTCGCCGGGGGCGATGGGAACCTCGGCGCTGAAGAACGGGGCCGGGCACAGGCAGGCGAAGATCTCCGAGCGGACGAACCACTGGGTGGGGTGGCCGGGGTTGTCCGGCGAGTCAACGAAAACCAGGGTGGAGTGGCGGCCGTGGTCGTCGTGCCGGCCGGTGAAGGCGAGCCACGGGGCGCGGATGCCCATCAGGTCGTCGGCGCCGCTGACGCCGGGAGCGTGCACCCGGCCGCCGGAGAACGACCGGGGACCGCGCCAGAACAGGCCGCCGTAGCCGGCGTTGGGCCGGCCTTCCGTTGTGGGACTGCCGATCCGGATCTCCCGGTCGGTCAGGTTGGTCAGCGCGGTGCCGAACGACAGAATCCACGCGGTGCCGGCCGCGTCCAGGCTGACGGTGAACCGGCGGTGCTCGGCGAACCAGGTCGCCCCCGCCTCGGTCACCCAGTCCAGTCGCTGTCCGATGTGGACGGACACTTCGGAGGCGTCGAGCCGGTAGAAGTCGCGGTGGCGCATCGCGCCGTTGTTGGGCAGTTGCTGGTAGCCCCCGCCCCGGGTGTAGGTCACGCCGCCCCAGAAGTTCGCCGGGCCGACGTTGGGCAGCGACCACGAGATGCCCTTGTGCCACACATGGTCGTGCGGGCGGTAGAGGGTCACCAGGTCGCCGCCGAGGGTGTAGACCGGATGGAAGTACGGCCGGGGCGACTCCAGCCGGGGGTCCCATGGCCGGTAGACGTAGCGCAGCAGATCCCGGCCGTCATGGGTGATCCGCAGCGACCGCCCGTGCTCGTGCAGCAGGTGCAAACCGGTGACCGGCGGCTCCTCGATCATGCCCGGCCCCCGACCGGCTGCGGCCCCCAGGGCGCGCCGGTGCCGTCCATCCGGCTGTAGAACGGTGAAGCGGGGCCGATGTCGCCCCGGGTCACCGGCGCTCCGGTGAACGACGAGGCGTAGATCGCCGCCGCCAGTTCCATGGTCGCCCGGGTGTCGGCGATCGTCACCGGCGGCGGCGCACCGGACTCCAGCGCGTCGAACACCGCGGCGAACTGGGCGGCGTGCCCGCTCGGCCGGCCGGTCAGCCCCTCCGCCCAGGCGCCGGTCACCGCCTCCTCGTGCCCGGGCGCCGGGGTCACCGTCCAGTTCGAGTCCCCGTAGTGGTACAGGTGTTCCAGTTCCACGGTGGCGTGCTCGAAGTCGAGCCGCAGATAACTGGTCTGCCGTGGGGAAAGCAGGCTGTTCACCACGGTCGCCACCGCGCCGTTGTCGAACGTGACGATGGCGCAGGACAGATCCTCGGTCGCCGTGGCCCGCGCCATCCGGCTGGCCACCGCGACCACCTGGCGCCACGGTCCGAGCAACCACAGCAGGAGATCGAACTGGTGGATCCCGTGCCCCATGGTGGGTCCGCCGCCCTCGGTCTCCCACCGGCCGCGCCACGGCACGGCGAAGTAGTCGTCGGTGCGCAGCCACAGCGTGTTGCACACGGCGGTCAGCGGCCGGCCCAGCCGGGCGTCACCGACCAGCCGCCGGGCCGACCGGGCGCCGCCGCCGAACCGGTGCTGGAACACCGTGGCGAACCGGCCGCCGCCGCTCGCCTCGGCCGAACCGATCGCAGCCAGTTCGGCCAGGCTCAGCGCGGGCGGCTTCTCGCACAGCACGGTGTGCCCCCGGGACAGGCAGCGCACCGCCTGCTCACGGTGCAGCCAGGGCGGGGTGCACAGGTGGATCACGTCCGGGGACTCGTTGTCCAGCAACGTATCCAGCTCGGTGTAGCGGCGGGTCACCGACCAGGTGTCGGCGAACGCGGTCAGCCGCTCGGTGTCCACGTCGGCCACCGCGACGATCCGGGCCCGGCCGTCGAGCTTGCGGAGACCCTCGGCCTGCACCGAGGCGATCCCTCCGGTGCCGACGACGGCGACCTCGAACGTCCTCAATGGACACTCACGTCCGCGGTGAGCCGGCGCCGGTGGTCCAGCACCCGCTCCGGACCGACCAGGCGCAGGCCCACCACATGACGCGGCGCCGCGCTGGACGCGGACAGCCGCAGCTCCAGATCCCCGGCCTCGACGACGGTCTGGCCACGCCGCCCGGTGAACGCGGACAGGTCGGCGTGCACGGTGAACCCCACCCGCCGCTCCTCCCCCGGCTCCAGCTCGACCTTGGCGTACCCGATCAGCCGCACCGTCGGGCGGGTCACCTGGGCCACCGGGTCGTGCAGGTAGAGCTGGACGACCTCGGCTCCGGCCATGGTCCCGGTGTTGCGCACCGACACCGACACGGTGACCGACCCGTCGGTCCCGGTCACCGCGTGGTCCCCCGGTTGCTGCGCGCGCCCGTCGACCTCGACGTCGGTCCAGCTGAACTCGGTGTAGGACCGGCCGTGCCCGAACGGGAACAGCGGGGTGGGGTCGACGTGGGTGAGCTCGCTGCGCTGGGCCAGCGGCGGGACGAGGTAGGTCACCGGCTGACCGCGGCCGTGCCGGGGCAGGCCGATCGGCAGCCGGCCGGACGGGTTCACCCGCCCGGCGAGCACCGCCGACACCGCCGGTCCGCCCTCCTCGCCGGGGAAGAAGCACTGCAGCACCGCGGCCACCCGGTCGACGAACGCGCCGAGGGCGTAGGGCCGGCCGGACAGCAGCACCAGCACGACCGGCGTCGCGGTGTCCAGCAGGGCGGTGAGCAGGTCCTCCTGCGCGCCGGGCAGGTGCAGGTCCTCGGCGTCGCACCCCTCACCGGAGGTGCCGCGGCCGAACAGCCCGGCCCGGTCGCCCAGCGCCACCACGCACACCTCGGCCGACTCGGCGGCGGCGACCGCGGCGGGGATGCCCGACTTGTCGTCACTGTTGACGTCACAGCCCACCACGTGCTCGATCGGCGTGTTGGGCAGCTCGTCGGCCAGGGCTTCCAGCAGCGTCGGGATCTGGATGCCGAGCGGCACGCCGGGATGCTGGATGCCGACGTGGCTGGGGAAGGTGTAGCAGCCGAGCATCGCCGCGATGCTGTCCGCCTGCGGCCCGACCAGCGCGATCCGCGCGTCCGGCCGCAGCGGCAGGGCGCCGTCGTTGGTCAGCAGCACCACCGACTCCTCGGCCAGCGCGCGGGCCAGCCGGCGGGCGTGCGGCGGGTCGAGGTCCAGGCTGCCGCGCAGGTCCCGCGAGTCGTGGCCGTCCGCGCTGATCACGGCGTCCAGTGCGGGCGGAACCGGTCGCCAGTCCGGGTCGAGCAGGCCGAGCTCGCATTTCTGCAGCAGCACCCGGGTGACCGCCTGGTCGATGAGCTGTCCCGGGATCGCGCCGTCGCGCACCGCGGCCAGGAGCGGGTCGCCGAAACAGTCCACGTTCGGCAGCTCGACGTCCACCCCGGCGGCCAGCGCCAGCCCGGCCGCGTCGGCCGAGTCGCCGGCCACGTGGTGCAGCGACTGCAGGAACCGCACGCCGAAATAGTCGGACACCACGGTGCCGTCGAAGCCCCAGGTGGTCCGCAGCAGCCCGGTGAGCAGGTCCGGATCGGCCGCCGGTGGCACGCCGTCGACCTCGGAGTAGGAGTGCATGACCGAGCCCGCGCCGGCCCGCACGCCGAGCAGGAACGGCGGCAGGTGCACATCGGCCAGCTCACGCGGGCCGACGCCGACCGGCGCCATGTTCCGGCCGGCCCGGGAGTCGGCGTGCCCGGCGAAGTGCTTGAGGGTGGCGATCACGCCGGCCGACTGCAGCCCGCGCACGTAGCCGGCGCCGATCGTGGCGACCAGGTAGGGGTCCTCGCCGATGGTCTCCTCGGTGCGTCCCCAGCGCGGATCCCGGTTGACGTCCAGCACGGGCGCCATGCCCTGGTGCACGCCGACGCTGCGCATCGCCTGGCCGATCTCGGCGGCCATCCGCTGCACCAGGTCCGGGTTGAACGCCGAACCCCAGGCGAGCGGCGTCGGGTAGACCGTCGCGGTCCAGGTCATGAACCCGGTCAGGCACTCCTCGTGCACGATCGCCGGGATCCGGAACCGGCCGGCGGTGAGGATCTCGCCCTGCAGCCGGGCCAGCGCCATCGCGCCAACGGCCGGGTCCACCGGGGCGCTGCCGAACGGGCGGGTGAGCTGCCCGAGGCCGAGCTTGATCAGCTGCGGCCAGGCCAGGTCGGGCTGGATCAGCTCGTGCTGGAAGGGCGCCACGTCGTCGCCGTCCTCCGGCACGCCGGCCCAGATCCCGTACAGCTGCGCGACCTTCTCGGCCAGCGTCATTCGGCCGACCAGATCGGTCACCCGGTCCGTCGGGGACAGGCCGCGGTCCTGCCACGGCTCCAGCTCTCCCGTCACCAGCACGGACTTCTCGCCCGCCATGCCGGGAGGTCCGCCGTTTTGGCCCTCATCACTGCGCATCGTTTCGGTGCTCTTCCGGAAGTTTTGCCTACACGGACCGCCACAGATGAGCCCAAACGTAGTCCGCGGAAAGCCCTTTCATCAAGGGGTTGACCGGTTTTTTGCCTGGTCGTAGCCTGCAGGCTGGATCCCGTAATTTTCGAAACTATTGCGGAAGGGCCAGCGTTGGCGCGCCTCTCTCAGGCGGTGGCCGAGCCCACCCGACCCCGACCGGTGACCCGGTCCCCGGTCCCCGCCCGGCGGCGCCTGACCTGGCGGCAGCGGCTGGGCCAGGACAAGGTCCTGGTGTTGCTCGCCCTGCCGGGGATCGTCTCGCTGATCCTGTTCCACTACCTGCCGCTGCTCGGCAACGTCATCGCGTTCAAGGACTACCAGCCCTACGTCGGCATCCTGGCGAGCCCGTGGGTCGGCCTGACCAACTTCGCGGTGATCGTCAACGGCGACCCGCAGTTCGTCAACGCGCTGACCAACACCGTGATCATCACGCTGCTCCAGGTGCTCGTGGTGTTCCCGGCGCCGATCGCGCTCGCCCTGCTGCTGCACAGCCTGATGTCGGAACGGATCAAGCGGGTCGTGCAGAGCGTGCTCTACCTGCCGCACTTCCTGTCCTGGGTGATCGTCGTGGCGATCTTCCAGTACATGCTCGGCGACGCCGGACTGCTCAACAACGTCATGCGCGACGTCGACATCGGCACGGTCAGCATCATCGGCAACCCCGACGCGTTCAAGGCCCTGGTAACCGGCCAGGTGCTGTGGAAGGACGCCGGCTGGGCCACCATCCTGTTCCTCGCCGCGCTGGCCCGGATCGACGGCACGCTCTACGAGGCGTCCGCGGTCGACGGCGCCGGGCGCTGGCGGCAGCTGTGGCACGTCACGCTGCCCGGGCTGCGCAGCCTGATCATCCTGCTGCTGATCCTGCGGCTCGGCGACTCGCTGTCGGTCGGCTTCGAGCAGATTCTCCTGCAGCAGCAGGCGGTCGGCGCGGACGCCAGCGAGGTGCTGGACACCTACGTCTACAACAACGGGATCCTGGCCGGGGAGTGGGGCCCAAGCGCCGCGGTCGGCATGGTCAAGGGCCTGGTCGGGTTGTTGCTGGTGCTCGGCGCGAACCGGCTGGCCCACCGCTTCGGCGAGCGAGGGGTGTACCAGTCATGACCGCACCCGGCATGCATCCGCCGAGCGTCCCCGCCCGCGCCGCCAAGGGTCTGGTGCTGTTCGTCTGCTGCGCGGTGGTGATCGTGCCGTTCATCACCGTGGTGTCCACCAGCCTCGCCACCCGCGAGCAGGTGACCAGGTCCGGCGGCATGGTCTTCCTGCCCGACGAGGTCAGCTTCGCCGCCTACCAGGCGATCCTGTCCGGCGGAGTGGTCACCCGGGCCACCATGGTCAGCCTGTTCGTCACGATCACCGGCACCGCGCTCAGCCTGGCCGCCACCACCCTGCTGGCCTACGGCCTGAGCCGGCGCGGATCGTTCGCCGCCAAGCCGTTCCTGATGATCGTGCTGTTCGCGCTGCTGTTCACCCCGGGCATCATCCCGGCCTATCTGATGGTCAAGAGCCTCGGTCTGATCGACACCTACTGGTCGCTCATCCTGCCGGTGATGATCAACGCGTTCAACGTGATCATCCTACGCGCCTTCTTCATGGACCTGCCCGAGGAGGTGATCGACAGCGCTCGCATCGACGGGGCGGGCGACCTCGCCATCCTGTGGCGGATCGTGCTGCCGTTGAGCAAGGGCGTGCTGGCCGTGGTCGCGCTGTTCTACGCGGTGTCGTACTGGAACGCGTTCTTCGCGGCGCTGCTGTACCTCAACGACATCTCGATGTGGCCGCTGCAGCTCGTGCTGCGCACCTACGTGGTGAACCAGACCCAGGTCGGCGTGGACCAGCTCGGCGTCGCCGGTGCCGACCTGCCACCCCAGGAGGCCGTCCAGATGGCCATCCTGGTGCTCTCCATCATCCCCATCCTCGTCGTCTATCCCTTCGTGCAGCGGCATTTCACGAAGGGCGTCCTGATCGGCGCGGTCAAGGGCTGAACCCTGCGGAGGAGATCCATGAGCGAGCTTGCGAGCGAATCAATGAACACTGTGTCCGAATCGCACCACCGAGCCTGCGAGGTTGTGCGATGAGCAACAAACCGATCATCGACCGCCGCCGGTTCCTGTCCGGCACCCTCGCCACCGCCGCGTTGGGCGTGGCCGGGCCGGGCGTCCTCGCCGCCTGCGGCTCGGGGGCCACGCAGGACACGACGGCCGCCACGGAAGGGCTCAAACTTCCCACCTACCAACGGTTCGAAGGGGTCAAGGCGGACCTGCCCGGCAACGAGCAGGGCCTACTGGACGCGTTCCTGAACTACCCGTCGCCGCCGGTGAAGGCGTTCGACGCCGCGCCCGGCGACGGCGGCGTGGTCTCGGCGTTCGTGCAGACCAACTCCCCGGTGCCGCCCGCCCTGGCGCAGAACCAGTTCTGGCAGGCGCTGAACAAGCGGCTCAACGTGGACCTGCGGCTGACCATCGTGCCCACCGCGGACATGGGCACCAAGTTCGCCACCCTGGTCGCCGGCGGCGACCTGCCCGACATCATCGAGCCGGCACTGTTCCTGCCCAACGGAATGCCGTCCGGAATCGCGAACCTGCCGGCCTGGCTGAAGGCCCAGTGCCACGACCTGACCCCGTACCTGTCCGGCGACGCGGTCAAGGAGTACCCGTTCCTGGCCAACCTGCCGCCCGCCGCGTGGCGTCAGTGCCGCTACAACGGCGGGATCTACGGTGTGCCGGTGCCGCGCGGCGTCGGCGGCACGCTGACGTTCCGCCGCGACGACATCCTCAGCCAACTCGGCGTGAACCCGCAGCCGGCCAGCTTCGCCGAACTCCGGGACCTGGCCAAGCAGGTCTCCGACGCCAAGGCCAGCCGGTGGGCGTTCGCCCAGGCACCGCTGGACTTCATCCGGCAGACGCTCGAACTGCCCTGGCGGTGGCGGGAGGACGGCGGCAAGTTCACCAGCGGCTACGAGATGGAGCCGGCCAAGCAGGCGCTCGCCGACGCCGCCGCGCTCAACCAGGCCGGCACGATCCACCCGGACAGCACGGCGAACAACGCGCCGGTGAAGAAGTGGTTCAACTCGGGCCAGGCGCTGTTCATCAGCGACCGGTACACCGCGTGGCCGCAGTTCTACGCCGACAACGTCGCCGGAGCGGCCTTCGCGATCAGCGGCCTGCGCCCGCCCAACTACCAGGGCGGCGGGTTCGCCGGCACCTGGCAGGCCGAACCCACCAACAACTTCACCGCGTTCAAGAAGACCAGCGAGGACCGGATCAAGTACATGCTCCGGCTGGCCAACTGGTTCGCCGCGCCGTTCGGCACCGAGGAGTACCTGTTCAAGGCCTACGGGGTGGAGGGCGTGCACTACAACATGAAGAACGGCGGACCGGCCCGGACCCAGGAAGGCGTCGCGCAGACGGCGCTGGGCATCATCTACATCGTCGACGGCCCATCGGTGATCTTCATTCCGGGCAACGCCGACGCCACCCGCAAGTCCTACGAGTACCAGAAGTCGATCATCCCCACGTCGGTGCGGGACCCCAGTGTCGGCCTGTACTCCGACACCTGGTCGCGCAAGCAGGGCCAGCTCGGCCAGATCATCAACGACGCACAGCAGGACATCCTCAGCGGCCGCAAGCCGGTCTCGTCCTGGGACGACGCCGTCAAGACCTGGCGCACCACCGGGGGCGACGCGGTGCGCAAGGAGTTCGAGGAGGCCTTCGCCCGCGAGAACAGCTGACCGGACTTGGGCCTGCGGCCCAAACTACGAGTGCCACGCCGGGTCTGTGGGCGACCCGCGCGTGGCACTCGTGGTTTCTAGGAGACATCGGCCGGCGCGTAGGACAGGGTGACCAGGCCGGAGCCGAGGGTGCGGGTGTTCAGCAGCCGCAGCCGTTGGTTGACGCCGTCGGCCCAGATCATGTCGTCGGGACCGCCGACGCCGGCCAGGTGCGGGTGCACCCAGAGGAAGATCTCGTCGAGCAGGCCGTGCGCGAGCAGGGTTCGGGCGACCGGGCCGTAACCGTGCATCAGGATGTCGCCGGGTTGCTGCCTCAGCCTGGCCACCGTCTCGACCAGATCGGAACCGAGCACCGTGGTGTTGTTCCACTCCGCCGTCTGCAGGGTGGTGGATGCGACGTACTTGCGCATGCTGTTGAGCCGGTCGGCCAGTTCGCCGTCGCGGGTCGGCCAGGCGCTCGCGTAGACCTCGTAGGTGTTGCGGCCCATGAGCAGGGACTCGCTGGCCTGAAGCTGTTCCAGGGCAATGGTGTTGGTCTCGTCGTCGACGAAGTCGAAATGCCACTTGTCCATGTGGTTGATGACGCCGTCGAGGCTGACGAACGTGGAGTTGATGACGCGGCCCATGGTGATCTCCCTATCCGACGCTGGGTTGGATGTTCTGGTTGAGATGGAACACGTTGTGCGGGTCGTAGCTGTCCTTGAGCGCGACCAGCCGGGCGAGCTTGTCCGGGGTGTAGGCGCGACGGACGCCTTCCGCGCCCTCATCGGCCAGCGAGTTGACGTAGACGCCGTTGGCGAACGGCGCCATCGCCGCGGCGCTGCGCCGGGCGGCGGTCATTCTCGCCTCGTCCTCGGCGGGGTCGGTCCAACTGGTGCCGGTGCCGAACTCGAAGAGCGTCCCGCGATGGGAGAACGCGGCGTCCTCGTCCGGCACGTCGGCGATCGCACCGCCGTAGGCCTGCAGGCCGACGTTGGGCCGGAAGCCACCGTCGGACGTGCCGCCGTGCACGAACGCCTCGATGGCCCCGTCCGGGAACTCCTTGAGGTAGTGGCCCTTGGCGTAGCGGCGCAGCGAGTGCCGTGCGACGGTGTCGTCCCGGCACTGCAGGTCCACATAGGACATCTCGGTGACGCTGCTGGCGGCCGGCCGGCCGAGCGCCGCGAACCGGCGTGCGAGCCGCCCGGCGCCCACCGGGTCGCCGACCCAGACGAAGCCGAGGACGACGTTGCCGTCCGCGCCGATGGCGGCGGTGAAGGTGGCCTCGCGGGGCGCCTCGGCGTTGAGGTCGCGCCACGCCCGGAGCGCCGCAATGGCCTTGTCCAAGGGAAAGGTGTACTCGGCGACCAGTGCGCGGGTGCCGGCCGGGTGCAGCCGGAACTCGAACTCGGTGACGATGCCGAAGTTGCCGCCGCCGCCGCGCAGACCCCAGAACAGGTCCGGGCGCTCGGCGCGGCTGGCCCGTACCACGTCCCCGTCGGCGGTGACCATCGTGTAGGACAACACGTTGTCGCAGGCCAGGCCGTACTGGCGAGCCAGCCAGCCCATGCCGCCGCCGAGCGTGAGGCCGCCGACGCCGGTGTGCGAGACGTTGCCCGCGGTGGTGGCCAGGCCGTGCCGCTGCGCGGCCCGGTCCAGCGCGCCGAGCAACGCGCCGCCCTGGACCCGGGCGCGCCGGGCGGCGGGGTCGACGTGCACGCCGCCCATCGGCGTCAGGTCGATCATGAGGCCGTCCTGCGGGACGGCGAAGCCCATGCCGCTGTGTCCGCCGCACCGCACCCCGAGCTCCAGGTCGAGGTCGCGGGCGGTCCGCACGGCGGTCACCACGTCGGCCACGCCGGCCGCCCGGACGATCATCCGCGGCCGGCGGTCGATCATGCCGTTCCACACGGTGCGGGACTCGTCGTAGCCGGCGTCGCCGGGGCGGAGCAACTGGCCGTCCAGCCGGCCGATCCTGTTCGCTGTGGTCATGGCAGAAGCCTGACAGCGAATCGGTACTGCGATAAGGTCCGATTCGATGGCCGATACCAGGTCCAATTCGCGCGTCGCAGCCCTGCTGATCGATCTTCAGCGGGACGGCGGCGACGCGCTGCACCGCCAGATCGAGGGGTCGATCCGGGAGGCGATCCGATCCGGGCGGCTGCGGGTCGGCACGCCGCTGCCGCCGACCAGAGCACTGGCAGCCGACCTCGGGGTGTCCCGGGGCGTGGTCGTCGAGGCCTACCAGCAGCTGGTCGCCGAGGGGTACCTCACCAGCCGCACCGGTGGGTACACCGAGGTCGCGATCGGGTCGGAGCCGGCCGTGCCGGCGGAACCGGCCGCCCCGGTGCGCCCGCCGTTGATCGACTTCGGTTACGGCCGATCCGACGTGTCCAACTTCCCCCGCAGCGCGTGGTTGCGCTCGATCCGCAGGGTGCTCGCCGACGCTCCCAACGAGCGGTTTCTCTACCTCAGCGGGCGCGGCATGCCGGAACTGCGCCAGGCGCTGGCCGACTACCTCAACCGGGTGCGCGGCGCCTCGGTCGACCCGGACCACGTGGTGATCGTCAACGGGTACGCCCAGGGCATCGCGCTCATCATCGGGGTGCTGGCCGGGTCGGGAGCCCGGCGGCTGGCGGTCGAGGACCCGTCGGCCGACGACGACGCCCGGCCGGTGGCCGCCGCCGCCGGGCTCTCGGTGGTCGGGGTTCCGGTCGGCGAGGACGGGATCCGGGTCGACGCGCTCGAACGCACCGACGCCGACGCCCTCGTGCTGACTCCGTCGCATCAGTGGCCCACCGGTGGTGTGCTGTCCGCCGAGTCCCGGGCCGCGGTGCTGCGGTGGGCCACGCGGCGCGGGGCGGTGGTCATCGAGGACGACTACGACGCCGAGTACCGCTACGACCGCGCGCCGATCGGTGCCATCCAGGGCCTCGCCCCGGACTCGGTGGTGTACGCGGGCTCGGCCAGCAAGACCCTCGCGCCCGGGCTGCGGCTGGGTTGGCTGGTGGTCCCGGGCGGTCTGGTCGATGCGGTGGCGGCGGCCAAGATCACCGCCGATCGCGGCTCCCCCGCGCTGGACCAACTCGTGTTCGCCGACTTCCTGACCCGCGGCGAGTTCGACCGGCACCTGCGCCGCATGCGTCCGATCTACCGCCGCCGCCGCGACCTGCTGCTCACCGCACTGCGCGACCGGGCGCCGCTGTTGCGGCCGGCGGGAATCGCCGCCGGCCTGCACCTGGTCGCCTGGCTCCCGCCGGATCTGGACGAGGCCACCGTGGTCGCGGCCGCCGCCCGGCGCGGCGTGGCCGTCCACGGCGTCACCCCGTATCGCCTGTCCAGCGCCGGCCCCGGCGGGCTGATCTTCGGCTACTCCGCGCTGAGTGAGTCGTCCATTGTGGACGGGGTGGCGTTGATCGGCGAGGTGCTCGACGAGTTGCGCCCGGAGTCCTGACCAAGACCCCACGAGGTGATTCCTATGCTTGACGCCGTGCGTCGACTCTGGCTTGGCACCGTCGTTCTCGCGCTTGCCGCGTGCTCCGAGCCGGCGCCGCAGAGCGCCGCGCCGACCGCTCCGCCGGCCGCGGACCAGTGGTCGCAGCGGGCGGCGGCGCCGATGGCCCGCACCGAGGTGGCCGCGGCGTCCCTGGGCGGCCGGATCTGGGTCCTGGGCGGCATGCCGGACTCGGGCAAGCCGGCGCCCGAGGTGATGATCTACGACCCGGCCGGGGACCGGTGGAGTCCGGGACCCGCGCTACCGCAGGGTCTGCACCACACCGCCGCGGCCGGCGACGGCAGCCGGCTGTGGGTCGTCGGCGGTTACGTGGAAGCGGGCTCCGGCCACGCACCCACCGCGGCGGTCCGAATGATCGACTCGGCGACCGGGTCCTGGACCGACGGGCCGGCGCTGCCCGAGCCCCGGGCCGCCGGCGCGCTGGCCTGGGACGGCAGCCGGCTGCTCTACGCCGGCGGAGTGGGCCCCGCCGGGCTGGCCGACGACGTCTTCCAACTGCGGGACGGCCGGTGGAACCGCCTCGGCGCGCTGAGCCTGCGACGGGAACACCTCGCCGCGGCCTCCGACGGCGCCGGCACGACCTGGTTCCTCGCCGGCCGCCAGGGCC
>NZ_DASTBH010000349.1:0-14578 GCF_035712165.1 Actinophytocola sp.
CGGTGGAGCCCGAACACGCTCGCCAACGCATAAGCTGCGGGAGTGCCCCAACGGATTCTGGTGACCGGCGCGGCCGGGCGGATCGGCACGCTGGTTCGGCCGCGGCTGGCCGGACCGGACCGGGTGCTCCGGTTGCTGGACATCGCGCCGGTTCCACCGGCCACCGGCGGCGAGCAGGTCGAGCCGGTCAACGCCTCCATCACCGATCTGGCCGCCATGTCCGCGGCGTCGGAGGATGTCGACGCCATCATCCATCTGGGCGGAATCCCGGGTGAGGACGCCTGGCGCGACATCCTCGAGGTCAACATCCATGGGACCTACACCGTGCTGGAGGCGGCCCGGCGGGCCGGGGTGCGCCGGGTGATCCTGGCCAGCAGCAACCACGCGGCCGGGTTCGCGCCGCTGGGCGAGGGCCCGATCCCGGACCACCTCTACCCCAGGCCGGACACCTACTACGGCGTCAGCAAAGCGGCCGGTGAGGCGCTCGGCAGCCTCTACCACGACCGGTACGGGCTGGACGTGGTCGCGATCCGGATCGGCGCCTGCTTCGAGCGCCCGACGCTCGAGCGGGAGCTGGGCATCTGGCTGTCGCCGGACGACTGCGCCCGGCTGTTCGAGGCGGCGATCTCCGTGCCGGAGCCCGGTTTCCGGCTCGTGTGGGGCGCCTCGGCCAACACCCGGGGAATCTTCTCCCTGGACGCGGCCCGGTCGCTCGGCTACCAGCCGCGGGACGACTCCGAGGTTTTCGCCGGCAGTGTCGAGCCGGCGACCGGGTTGAGCCGTAAGTTCGTCGGCGGGGAGTTCTGTTCGCCAGATCTCGACGCGGAGGTCACCGCATGACCAGGATGCTCGACGTCCAGGGCTACAACCCGCGCACCGGGGCGCCGGTCGGCCCCGCCGTCGCGGCGAGCACCGCCGAGGAGGTGGACCGGGCCGCCAATGCCGCCGCGGCAACGTTTCCGGTCTGGTCCGGCCTGCCCGCGCAACGCCGCGCCGAGGTGCTCGACGCTCTGGCCGACGCGCTGGACGCGACGGCCGGCGAACTGGTCGCGGTGGCCGACGCGGAGACCGCGCTGGGCGAGACCAGGCTGCGCAACGAGGTCGGGCGAACCACCGGTCAGCTCAGGATGTTCGCCGACCTGCTCCGCCGGGGCCGGCATGTCGAGGCGATCATCAGTCCGGCCGACCCCGCCGCCGGACGGCCGGACGTGCGGCGGATGCTGCACCCGATCGGTCCGGTGGCGGTGTTCTCGGCCAGCAACTTCCCGATGGCGTTCTCCGTTGCCGGCGGCGACACGGCTTCCGCGCTGGCGGCCGGCTGCCCCGTCGTGGTGAAGGCGCACGAGGGTCACCCGCAGACCTCGGTCCTGGTCGCCCGGACCCTGGGGCAGGCACTGGCCGGCGCGGGGCTGCCCACCGAGATTCTGGGTCTGGTGCACGGTTTCGATGCCGGCGGCGCGCTGGTGCGGCATCCGGCGGTGCGCGCGGTCGGCTTCACCGGGTCGCTGCGCGGCGGTCGGGCGCTGGCCGACCTCGCCGCCGCCCGGCCGGACCCGATCCCGTTCTACGGCGAGCTCGGCAGCGTCAACCCGGTCGTGGTGCTGCCCGGCGCCGCGCGCACCCGGGCGACGGAGATCGCCGCCGAGTACGCCGGCTCGCTCACCCTCGGCGCCGGCCAGTTCTGCACCAACCCCGGGCTGCTGTTCGTGCCGGACGACGCGGACCTGCTGGCCGCGCTGGCTGATGCGGTCCGGTCCACCAGCGCCGGACCGATGCTCAGCAAACGCATGCGTGACTCCTATGTGGACGTCACGGCCCGAATGGCCGGCGACGCCCTGCATCCGCTGGCCGAGGGCGCCGCTGCCGACGGCGCCTGGGCGGTGGCGCCCCAGGTGTGGCGGCTCGACCTCGCGACGTTCGCCGCGCGGGTGGACACGCTGACCGAGGAGGTCTTCGGGCCCGCCGGTCTCGTGGTCAGCTATTCCACAGTGGACGATCTGCTGCCCGTGCTGTCCCGGTTGGACGGTAGCCTCACCGGTTCGGTGCACGCGGCCGACGACGAGCCGGACGCCGCGGCGGCCGTCGGCGCCGCACTGCGTCCCCTGGTCGGACGGCTGATCTACAACGGCTGGCCGACCGGCGTCGCGGTCTGCTGGGCGATGCACCACGGCGGGCCGTGGCCGGCGTCCACCTCGGCCCTGCACACGTCCGTCGGCGGCACGGCGCTGCGCCGCTGGCAGGTACCGGTCGCCTACCAGGGGTGGCCGCAGGATCTGCTGCCCGCCGAGCTCCGCGACGACAACCCGCTCGGGATCCCGCGCACCGTCCAGGACTGAGCGCCTGTCACGATCCGGGGTGGCGTCTCGTCCAGACTGGTGGCCGAGACGGTTGTGGACGGAAGGGACAGTCACCCATGGAACCGCGGATGCAGATCGCCAAGCTCGCGCCCGAGGCGTACCGGCACATGCTCGGCCTGGAACGGTTTCTGGCGGCGAGCACCCTGCCGGCCGGGATCAAGGAGTTGGTGAAGCTGCGGGCGAGCCAGCTCAACGGCTGCGCCTACTGCGTGGACATGCACAGCCACGATCTGAAGGCGGCGGGAGAGACCGACGAGCGGCTGTTCGCGGTGGTCGCCTGGCGGGAGGCGCCGTTCTTCACCGAGGCGGAGCGCGCGGCGCTCGCGCTGACCGAGGAGGCCACCCGGCTCGGGCCGGAGGGTGTGTCCGACGAGGTGTGGCAGCAGGCCAGCGCCCAGTTCGACGAGCCGACGCTGGCCGCGCTGGTGGTCGCGATCGCCACGATCAACGCGTGGAACCGGTTCGGCGTCACCCTGCGGATGGTGGCCGGCTCGCACCGCACGGCGGCCGCCGGCGCGGGGCGCTAGTCGACCCGGCGCAGCGCGACGTCGCCCGGTCCGGTCCGGTCGGCGCCGGCGCCGGTGATGCCGATGGCCCGCAGACCCAGCGCATCCGGCTCGCCGGCGTCGTCCCGGGCGTGTGTCGCCACATCGAAGCTGAACACCTCCAGCGTCGCCGGCGCGGCCCGGAGGTTGGTGATCAGGAAGCCGTTCTCGTCCGCCGGGCGCACGACCTGGCCGATGCGGCCGAGTCCGAGCCGTCCGGCGTAGAACGTCAGCGCCTGGTCGAGGTCGGGCACGGTGATCGCCACGTGGTCGAACCGGGGCCGGCCGTCCCAGTCCCGGTCGCCGTCGATCTCCTGCTGGGCAAGCTGTTCCGACCAGAGGTTGTGGTGTCGCACGTAGCCCTGGACCAGCTCCAGGCAGGTGCCGTCCGGATCGCGGAAGAACGCGATGCGGACGCCGCCGACCGCGTCGAACGGCCCGAGGTCGAAGGCGACGCCGGCCGCGCGCAACCGGGCGACCCAGGCGTCGACGTCGGCGACCTTCATGCCGAAGTGCCGGATGCCGCGCTGCCGGTTGTCGGCGTCCCAACCGGTGGGCCGCCCGGCCGGACCGACCTCGACCAGCCGCACGGCGGGGAACGAACCGAGCACCGCGACCGGCCGGCCCGCGTCGTCGGCCGTGGTCCGGGTGCGCGGAAAGCCGAGCAGTCCGGTGTAGAGGGCTTCGGCCCGGCCCAGGTCGCGCACGCCGATCTCGACGTGGGCCAGGCGGCCCCGGTCACCTGATGCCGGCACGGCGCAACCTGGTGGCCAGCTTGCCGGCGCTCGCTACGACGGCGGCGGCGACGCGGGCGAGCTCCTCGGGGGTCGCTTCCGCGACCGGCATCGAGCAGCTGATCGCGTCGCTCGGCGGGATGCGGTGGTCCACGACGGCCGCGACGCAGGTGACCCCGGGGATGCCGTGTTCGCTCTCGCAGGCCCAGCCCTGGGCGCGGACCCCTTCCAGCCAGCCGTGCAGCCGGGTGTGGGTGGTGAGGGTGTGCCGGGTGTACGGCCGCAGCGTCGGGCCCAGGACCGCCCGCACCTCCGCGGGCGTGCGGGCGGCGAGCAGCGCCAGGCCCAGGGCGGTGATGTGGGCCGGGACGCGGCGCCCGACCCGGGAGAACAACGGCTGCGCGCCGCTGCGTTCCCGGGTGGCCAGGTACAGCACGTGCGCGCCGTCGCGCCGGGCGTAGTTGGTGGTGTGCCCGACCTCGGCGCGCAGGTCCTCCAGCGCGTCGCAGGCGTACGGGTACGCCGGGTCGAGATCCAGGTAGGTGCTGCCGGACAGCAGCGCGTGCGGTCCGACGCCGAACGCCGAGCCGGCCGGGCCCGTCTCGATCCGCTTCAGCTCGCGCAGGGTGCGCGGCAGAGCGTGCGGTGACGACCGGGGATGTCCCATCCGCTCCTGCAGCTCAGCCAGCGTGAGCCGGCTGCCGGCGGCGGCCGCCGCACCCGTCGCATCGTGCGCCATGCCCCCAGCCTGCCGTCCGACACATCCCTGGCGCCAGGCCGGTTTGGGGGTGGTGGGCCGCACCGGGTGGCGTGATCATGTGATGGGGACCGGTGAGGAGGCGCTGTGGTGCGGGTCTCGGGGCATGCCTATCCGTGGGATGTGGTGGGAGATGTGGGGTTCCCGGCGCGCGTGGGGGCAGCGGGGATCACCGAGGTGACGCTGGCGGCGGCCTACCACTCGACCAGGGCCGCGACGCCGTTGCACCCGGGGCATCAGGTGGTCGAGGCGCGCGACGCGGCGTTGTACCGGCCGGTGCGGCAGGCGGTGTGGGGGGCGCGGCGGCTGCGACCGGTGCCGGCGGACTGGGTGCCGGCGGACGACCCCTTCGGGGTGGCGGCGGAAGCGCTTCGACGGGCGGGGCTGGGGGTGGTGGCGTGGGTGGTGTTGCCCCACAACACGCGGCTGGGGCGGGAGTTTCCCGAGCTGGCGGTGGTGAACTGCGTCGGGGACCGGTACCCCTACGCGCTGTGCCCGGCACAGGAGGAGGTGCGGGAGTACGCGGCGACCCTGGCGGTCGAGGCGGTGGCTGGGGTGGCGGTCGACGGGGTGTCGCTGGAGGCCTGCGGGCAACTCGGGATCGAGCACAACAGTCATCACGAGAAGACGGCGGGGGTCTGGTCGGCCACGGCGAGCAGGGCACTGTCGGTGTGTTGCTGTGTGGCGTGCCGGGCGGGCTGGACGGAGCGCGGGCTGGTGGCCGAGGAGGTGCTGGCGGCGCTGCGGCAGGCCGTGCACCGCGACGTCGAGCTACCCGGGGAGCTGGCGGGTGAGCTGCTGGGGGTTCGGCACCGCGGCACCGACCTGCTGCGCGGCGAGGTGCTGGCGGCGCTGCGGGCGGTCGCGCCGGGCGTGCCGGTGACGGTGCACGCCGACCCGGACCCGTGGGCGACCGGCGCGTCGCCGGGCCTGACCTCGGCGGCCGCGGCGGGGGAGACGGGGCTGCTGGTGCCGGCCTGGCCGACCGGCCCGGCGAGCGCGGCGGGGGTGGCCGTGGCGGGGCGCGGCGGGGCGCCGGTGGACGCCTACGTGACCGTGCTGCCGCCGGCCGAGCCGGCGGATCTGCCGGGGCACGTCGAGCGGCTGGTCGCCGCCGGGGTACGTGGTCTCAACCTTTACCACCTGGGGCTGGCCGGGCGGGAGCGGCAGGAGCTGCTGGCCGGGCTCGTCGAAGCGCTTCAGTAATGGTCTGAACCAGTGACCTCCCCACTTCGAACCGTGTCCGGCGCGGCGCTCTTGGCGATACGTCGCGGTAACGGTATGGTCCAGACCATTGACGTGACCGCCAACACTTCCTAGCCTCCCCGAGTTAGGAAACCTTCCTAACTCGAACGAGAGGTCTGAACCACCGTATGCCCGGGACACCCAGCCTGCTTCGCGCCATGAACGACAAGGCGGCGCTCGAAGTCCTGCTGGAGCGCGGACCGCTGACGCGATCGCAGCTGGCGTCCATCACGGGCATCTCGAAGCCGACGACCTCCCAGCTGCTGTCCCGGTTGCAGGAGCTGGGTCTGGTCGTCCGGGACGGGATCCGCGAGGGTCTGCCCGGCCGCACCGCGGAGCTGTACCGGGTCAACCCGAAGGCCGCCTACGTCGCCGGGGTGGACGTCAACCCCGGGCGGATGGCGGTCCGGGTGGCCCAGATCACCGGCGACGTGATCGGCGAGCACCGGCTCACCACGCCCGGCCGCACGGGGGGCGACGTGGTGGACCGGGTCAAGACGGCGCTCGCCGGCGCGTGCGACCCGGCCGGGATCGGCATCGCCGAGCTCGGCCGGGTGGTGGTCGGCATCCCGGGCGCGGTCAACCCGGCCACCGGCCGGCTCGGTTACGCCCCGCACATGTCCGGGTGGCATGTGCCACGCCTGGTGGAGACCCTGGCCGGCGGCCTCGGCGCCCGGGTCTCGGTGGAGAACGACGTCAACCTGGTCGCGCAGGCCGAGCAGGCCTACGGCGTGGCCACCGGCGTGGACAGCTTCACCGTCGTCTGGATCGGCAACGGGATCGGCATGGCGCTGGTCATCGAGGGCCGGCTGCACCGCGGCTGGAGCGGCGGGGCGGGTGAGGTCGGTTACATGCCGGTCCCCGGCGCCCCGACCGCGCGGGAGGTGGGCCGGACCGCCAACCACGGGATGCAGGCCTACGCCGGGGGACCGGCGGTCCACAAGATCATGCGTTCATACGGCTTCCGCGGCCACGATCCCGCGGCCGCCGTACGGTTCGCCGTCCGAACCCTCACCGAGGGGCAGGGCGTCGAGCGTCGGCAACGCGCGCACGCCGCGCTCAGCGAGGTCGCCGGCCGGGTGGCCATGGGCCTCGCGGCGATCGTCGCTGTTGTCGACCCGGCACTCGTCGTGTTGTCCGGAGATGTCGCCCTGGCCGGCGGCGAGCCGCTCCGGATGCGCGTCGAGCAGGAGTTGCACGCCATCTCCCTGCCCCGTCCGCCGGTCCGGCTCTCCGTGCTGTCGGCCGAACCGGTGCTCGAGGGCGCTCTCGTGCTGGCGCTGCGGCAGGCCCAGGACGAGCTGTTCACCTCCACAGTGCCTTGACCGCCCTTGATGTTGAGTTCCCTCCGTTCCCACTAAGGAGAAGAGAAGAGAGATGTCCGAAACCATCCGCGATACCGCAGACGTCTCCCGGCGGCAGATGCTGCGCGGGATCGGCCTGACCGCGTTCATGGTTGTCCCCGGCGCGGCCGTGCTGTCGGCCTGCGCTACCGGTGGTGACGACGGCGACACGGGCAACACCGTGTCGAACTCGGGTGACGCCAAGAACCCGCTCGGGGTCAAGGCGGACGCGCCGCTCGAGGTCGTGATCTTCAAAGGCGGCCTCGGCGACGAGTACGCCACCCAGGTGCACGAGCCGCTGTACAAGAAGAGCTTCCCGCAGGCGGAGATCAAGCACGTCGCGACGCAGCAGATCGCGCAGACGATGCAGCCGCGGTTCGCCGCCGGCAACCCGCCGGACATGATCGCCAACGCGGGTAGCGACAACATGGACAACCTGGCGCTGCAGAGCGAGGGACAGCTGCAGGACCTGACCGCGCTGTTCGAGTCCCCGTCGGTGGACGACCCGAGCAAGAAGGTCAAGGACACGCTGGTGCCGGGCGCCTACGACGTGGGCGTCATCGACGGCAAGCCGTACATGCTCGCCTACGTCTACACCGCCTACGGCCTGTGGTACGACAAGAACCAGTTCACCAAGAACGCCTGGACCGCGCCGAAGAGCTGGGACGACTTCAAGGCGTTCTGTGAGAAGGCCAAGTCGGCCGGGATCACCCCGTACGCCTATGCCGGCAAGAACGCCTCGTACTACCAGTACTGGATGATCCTGATCTCCGCCGCCAAGATCGGCACCAACAAGGTGCTGCTCGACATCGACAACCTGGAGAGCGGCGCCTGGACCAACGACGCGGTGCGCAAGTCCGCGGCGGCCTGGGCCGAGATCGGCAAGTTCATGGACAAGAGCTTCGAGGGGCTCATCCACACCGAGGTGCAGACCCAGCAGAACCAGGGCAAGATCGCGCTCTACCCGTCCGGTTCGTGGCTGGAGAACGAGCAGAAGAAGGAGACCCCGGCCACCTTCGAGTACTCGGTCACCCCGACCCCGAGCGTCACCTCCAGCGACAAGCTGCCGTTCGAGGCGGTCCGCGCGGTGGCCGGTGAGTGGTACATCGTGCCGTCCAAGGCCAAGAACGTGCAGGGCGGCATGGAGTACCTTCGGTTGATGCTGTCCAAGGAGGGGGCGAAGGGCTTCACCGAGAAGTCCGGCAACCTCACCATCGTCAAGGGCGCTGCCGAGGGCCTGCCGCTCTCGCCGGGCAACCGCAGCGTCGCGGCGCTCCAGCTCGCCGCGGGTGACAACGTGGTTACCGACAGCCGTTTCGAGAGCTGGTACAAGGAGCTGGAGACCGAGCTGCGCACGCAGACCAACGCGCTCATGTTCGGCCGCAGCTCCGCCGACCAGTTCTGCGAGAACATGCAGAAGAAGGCCGACGCGATCAAGGCCGACTCGTCGGTGACCAAGCAGCACCGGGACAAGTGACCATGCGGCAGGGCAGGTATCCCTTCATCATCGGTTTCCTTGTGGTGCCGGTGGTGTTGTACGCGGTTTTCGTGATCGGGCCGTACGCGCAGGCTTTCTACATCGCCACGACCAACTGGCGAGGCGTGTCGGCGCACCCGAAGTTCATCGGTTTCGAGAACTTCACGCGGCTGTTCCAGGATCCCGTGTTCTGGAAGGCGATCTCGCATCACCTCTTCCTGTTACTTGCCCTGCCGGTGATCACCCTCACGATCGCGCTGTTCCTGGCCTTCCTGCTCAACGTCGCGGGCGGCAGCCGCAGCGGCGGGATGAGCGGGATCTGGGGCTCGAAGTTCTACAAGATCGTCTACTTCTTCCCCCAGGTCCTGGCCGTGGCGCTGATCGGCGTGCTGTTCCAGGCGATGTACCGGCCGGACTCGGCCGGCGTGCTCAACGGCCTGCTCGACCTGATCGGCATCAGCCCGGTCGGCTGGCTCACCCAGCCCAACCTCGCGCTGTGGTCGATCCTCGCGGTGATGGTCTGGCAGGCCGTCGGGTTCTACGTGGTGTTGTTCTCGGCCGGGATGGCCGCCATCCCGGCCGAGATCTACGAGTCGGCCGCACTCGACGGGTGCGGCCGGTTCCGGCTGTTCTTCGGCGTGACGCTGCCGCTGCTGTGGGACAGCCTGCAGGTCGCCTGGGTCTACCTCGGCATCGCCGCGTTCGACGCGTTCGTGCTCGTGCAGGTGCTGTCGGTGGACCGGGGCGGACCGGACGGCTCGACGACGGTGATCCCGCTGGAGATCTGGCGCCAGGCGTTCACCTTCTCCCGGTTCGGCTACGCGTCGGCGATGGGCGTCGCGCTGTTCTTCCTGACCCTCACCTTCGCCGTGCTGACCCTGCGGGTCACCCGGCGCGAGCGGATCGAGTACTGACATGGCCGTGACGCAGGTAGAGACCCCCGCGCCCGCCGGCCCGCCCCCGCGTCTGACCCGGCCGCCCCGGCCGAGCTACGTTCCGGGGCAGCGCAACGTCTTCACCGGACTGTCGCATGTGGCCCTGGTGGTGTGGTCGGTGACGGTGATCGTGCCGATCGTGTGGACGTTCATGTCCTCGTTCAAGACCAACACCGAGATCTTCAACGAGCCGCTCGGGCTGCCGGGAGCGTTCCGACTGGACGCCTGGGGCCGGGCGTGGGACAAGGCGCGCATCCCCGAGTACATGCTCAACACGGTCATCGTGGTCGGGTTGAGCACGGCCGGGACGATGCTGTTCGGCTCGATGGCGGCCTACGTGCTGGCCCGGTACAAGTTCCCGGGCAACCGGTTGATCTACTTCATGTTCGTGTCCGGCATGGTGTTCCCGGTCTTCCTGGCGCTGGTGCCGCTGTTCCTGGTGGTGCGCCAACTCGGCCTGCTGGACACCTACCTCGGCCTGATCCTGGTCTACATCGCCTACTCGCTGCCGTTCACGATCTTCTTCATGGCGGCGTTCTTCCGAACGTTGTCCACCTCGGTGGCCGAGGCGGCGATGATCGACGGTGCCTCGCACACCCGGACCTTCTTCCAGATCATGGTGCCGATGGCCAAGCCCGGCCTGATCAGCATCACGATCTTCAACGTGCTCGGCCAGTGGAACCAGTACCTGCTGCCGATCGTGCTGCTGCCCTCGCAGGACAAATGGGTGATCACGCAGGGCATCGCGAACATCAACACCAACGCCGGCTACGAGGTCGACTGGCCCAGCATGTTCGCGGCGCTGAGCATGGCGATCGTCCCGATGATCGTCGTCTACATCATCTTCCAGCGCCAGATCCAGTCCGGTCTGACCGCCGGGGCGGTGAAGTAGCGGGGGATGGGTGGCGCGGTCAGTGCTACGGCTGGAAGTACTCCGACATCAGGCGGCCGACCCATTCCGGCTGGGTGACGTTCGCCGGGAGGAACTCCGCCATCGTCGGCTTCAGGTCGATGACCGGGGTGCCGGAGACCGCGTCGAGGCCCACCACCGTCAGGTCGCGGCCGTCGACGGACTCGATGGTGCAGCACGTCACCCCGATGCGGTTGGGTCTGCGGGGGCCGCGTCCGGCGAAGACCCCGACCGGCGGAAGGTCCGCGCGGCCGCGGCTGGGGCGGGGTTCGCGGTAGTCGTCGAGCTCCGGGAGCCGGTCGAAGAGGAAGAGGACCTCCACGTGGGAGAAGCCCTCCAGGCCCTGCAGGCACGCCTCGCCGAAGCGCTCGTCGACGGTGATCGTGCTGCGGACGGCACCCCAGTTGTCCGTGTGCTGGACGTCGGTCCGGTCGTTGCGGACCGTGCCGATCGGGGTGATCTCGAAGCTCGGCATGGCGGCGGTTCTCACTTTCTCTGTCGGTGGCTCAGGTTCCGGCGATCCGGGTGACGAGGAGGTCGAGCCGTTCCTCCTGCTTGTCCGGGGGGATGCGGCCGCTGTCGGACAGCACGGCCATACCGTGCAACGCGCTCCAGACGACCTCGGCGAACAGTTCGCGTCGCGCGTTGTCCGGCGGGAAGCAACTGACGAACTCGTCGAAACCCGCCCGCAGCGGCGGCGGTGTCTCGGCGCTGGCGAACTTCAGGTTCGTGGGCAGGATGAACATGGCCTGGTAGAGGGCGGGTCGCTCGGTGGCGAACTCCAGGTAGGCACGGCAGACGGCGCGCAGGGCCGCGCCGGGGGCGGACTGCCGGGCCCGGCGCAGGTGGGCGGCGAGTTCGCCGAACCCGTCCAGGGCGACGGCGCTCACGATCGCGTCCTTGCCGTCGAAGTGGCTGTAGAGCACGGGTTGGCTGTACTCGACGCGTTCGGCCAGCCTGCGGGTCGTCACCGCCTCCCAGCCTTCGGTCTCGGCGAGCTCGCGCGCGGCCGTGATGATCAGCTGATGGCGGTGCGCGCGTTCCCGTTCGCGGCGCTCGCTGATGGCGGACACAAGGTCATCATAGCAGCGCTAGATATCCTGTCTATGACAGAATATCGTTGCTACTGTCGATAGCGCCGCTAGATTCCCACCGGGAGGGGAACCCCATGCTCACCACCATCGCCGTCGTGCTCGCCGCGCTGATCGGCGCGGGCTGCGTCCTCATGGGCGCGTACATCCTGTGGACGCCGCGGGCCGCCGCCGGCTTCGGCATCCCCGACACGCCCACCGAGGACCGCGCCTTCCGGGCCTGGCTGTCCGTGAAGGCCGTGCGCGACCTGGTTTCGGGGGTCCTCATCATCATCGTGCTGGTGGCGGCGACCCCCCAGGTGCTGGGCGCCGTCCTGCTGGCCGCCACCGCCATTCCGGTCGGCGACGCGCTGATCGTGTTGCGCAGCAACGGACCCAGGTCGGCCGTCTACGGCGTCCACGGCGCCACCGCCGCGGTGATGCTGGCGACCAGCGTGCTCCTGCTCCGCTGAGAGCGGCCTCACCACAGCGTCGGGGGCAGGTGGCCTTCCAGGGTGAGCAGGTGGCGTTTGGAGTGGACGCCGCCGGGGGCGCTGAAGCCGCCGAGGTGGGAGCCGGCGACGACGCGGTGGCACGGGACGATGATCGGGATGTGGTTGCTGCCCATGATCGCGCCGATGCCCCGGGGCGGGATGCCGGTGCCGGAGCGTTCGGCCAGCTCGCCGTAGGTGATCACCTCGCCGTACGGGACGGTGCTGTGCAGGGTGGACAGCACCGTGCGGCGGGCGGTCGAGGTGGACTGCCAGTCCAGCGGCAGGGTGAACCGATGCAGGGTGCCGGCGAAGTAGCCGGCGAGCTCCGCCTCGGCCGCTTCGGTGCGGGCCGGGTCGACCACGACCGGCAGGCCGAGGCGGGCGGCCATTTGGTAGCGGGCGTCCAGTGCGTCCTGGAAGCCGGTGCCTGTCACCCCGAGCTCGGTGACGGCACGGTCGCGGTCGTCCGGGGTGTCCTGGAAGCTGGTGCCCGCGACGCCGAGCTCGGTGACGGCCACCAGGACCGCACCGAGCTCGGTCGGCACGCTGCCGAACGCCACGGTTTGCGACATCAGCGTCCAGCGAGCGAGTTCAGGTCGGGGAAGCTCAGGCCGTCGGCCAGCGCGGTGTAGGTGCCCTCGGTGAGCACCTCGGCCGCGGCGCGCTCGGCCGCGCCGTAGGCGACCTGGGCGAGCCCGGACCCGACGCTGGCCCGGGCGACACCCAGGTCGGCCAGCTCGGACACGGCCGGCGCACCCGGCCCGACGAGGACGTTCAGCGGCGCCCCCACCTCCTTGGCCAGCGTGGCGATGGTGCCCGGGTCGACCACGCCGGGCACGAACACCCCGTCGGCGCCGGCGGCGACGTAGGCCGCGGCCCGCTCGAGGGTGGCCGGCAACCGGCCCGCCGGCTCACCGACGCCGCGCAGGTACACGTCGATCCGGGCGTTGATGAACAGCCGCACGCCGGTGCCGTCGGCGGCGGACCGGGCGGCGGCCAGCCGGGCGGTGTAGGTGTCGATGTCCTGCAACGGGGCGGACCCGGCGAACGCGCCGTCCTCCAGGTTCACGCCGACCGCGCCCGCCTCGATCACCATCCGGATGGTCTCGGCCACCCCGGCCGGGTCGTCGGCGAAGCCGCTCTCGATGTCGGCGGTGACCGGAAGCTCGACCGCGGCGGCGGTGCGCGCCACCAGATCGACGGCCAGCGACCGGTCCAGCCGGTTGCCGTCCGGCGCGCCGAGGCTCCACGCGACCCCCGCGCTCGTGGTGGCGACGGCCTTGGCGCCGGCCCGGGCCACCAGGTTGGCACTGGCCACGTCCCAGGCGTTCGGAAGGACCAGGACCCCGTCATGGTGCAGTGCGTGGAACCGCGCGGCCCGGTCCTGCTGGGTGGTTGTCATGGCGCGCAGTCAACCAGCAGCCACCGACAAACTCACGCCGGCAGGTCGCTCGGCCGGATCCGGAACACCTGCAGCCGCAGGTCGTAGTACTTGCTGGTCTCCCCGACCCACTCCATCCCGATCCGCCGCGCGGTGGCGATGGCCCGGGTGTTGGCCGGGCGCGCCACGGCGAACAACTCGTCGATGTCCTGTGTGAACGCCCAGCGGGCCAGCGCCCGGGCCCCTTCCGAGGCGTACCCGTGCCCCCACGACTCGGGCCGCAACTGCCAGCTCAGCTCGAGATCCTCCTTGTGCGGCGGTAACAGCCGGATGGCCAGACCGCCGATCACCGCACCGGTCTCGCGTAGCTCCACCGCCCAGCGCCCGCGCGGCGGCAGCAGGTCGGCCGCCTCGGTGGTCCACTGGTCGAGCACGGACCGCATCGCGGTGAGATCGTCGACCTGGCGCATCGCCGGCGTGAGCCAGCGGGTCACCTCACCGACGCCGTAGATCTGCAGCGCCGCCTCGGCGTCCTCCGTTCGCCAGGGGCGAACCAGCAGCCGTTCGGTGGTCAACGGGTCCATACCCTCACGTTACCCACGCGCACGCGGATGTCGGTCCACGCCGAAACGTCGCTGTCATAACGTGATCACATGCACACGATCACCGGCACCGAACAGGTGCGCGCCGCGCTGACCGATCCCGGGCTGACGATGCCGCCGGTGCCGCAGGCGTCGCGCGGGATCGCGTGGCTGCGGGCCGGCGTGGCGCGGTTCAGCGCGGGCGAGCAGCACGAGCGGCGGCGCCGGCTCGCGGTCGACGCGCTGGCCACTGTAGACCCGGCCGCGCTCGGCCGGCGGGCGCGCGAGCGGGCCGGGTCGGACCCGCACGACCTGCTCGCCGTCGAGGTTCTGGCCGAGGCGCTCGGGATCGCCGTGCCGGCCGGCGCGGTGGCCACCGTGGCCCGCGGCTACCACCCGCACCTGCCCGCCGGGCCGGACACCGACGCCGCGGTGGCGCGGCTGGTCGAGGCGTGCGGCGGGGTGTGGGACGAGGCCACGGCGGCCCGGATCGGTCTGCTGGTGCAGGCGTGCGACGCGACGGCCGAGGCGAAGTCCCAGGCATTGGGCAGCAGCAACGGATCGCCGCGCCGGTGCAGTTGGTGGAAGTGCGCCACCTTGTCCCCGGAATCCGTCATCGCGTGCCCGCCACGATTCCGCACGCGATGGCCACCGCGTGCTCCCGGCCGGGACAGGCGTGCGGCCCGGCGCCGAACGGCAGCGTGCTGAGGTCGAGGCCCACCGGCTCGCCGTCGCGCACCCGGCGGGTG
>NZ_DASTBH010000350.1:0-8211 GCF_035712165.1 Actinophytocola sp.
ACAGCCGCGCCGGCGCCCCGGTGCACCATCGCGGCGACCGTCGCCGCCAACGCCTCGTCCCGGGCCAGGGTGCTGGCCTGCGCACCGAGACTGGCGTAGAGCCGGGCCAGCGCGGCGGCCAGCACCGGGTCGTTGAGCACCGGCTCGCGGAACAGCGGCAGACCCCTCGCCCGGCCCGCCCGGTCGGACAGCAGGTCGGCGACCAGCTCCGGTCCTATGTGGACGATCCGGTAGGTGAAGCCCTGCTCGGTCGCGGCATGGCCGTCGTGCGGCTCGTCGGGGTTGAACGCCATCACCAGGCCCGCGGAGCTGGTCCGGGACTCGCCCCGGCAGCCGAAGGCCTGCGCGCCGAAGTCGGTCAGGCCGAACGAGTAGGTGTCGTGGCTGTGCTGGTCGAAGGTGTGCCGCTCGAAGTGCGCATGCATGGCCTCGACCGGCCGGTCCGGCAGCCGCCGGTAGCGCACCCATTCGGAGGACATGGGTCCATTGTGCGCGGTCCGCCTCGCCCGGCCGCACCGCCGTTCAAGACGCGCCGGGCCCGCCGCCCGCAGGATCGCGGGGTGCGGACCTGTCTGAGCCTCGTCGCGGTCATGGCGTTCTGGGGCAGCGCCTTCGCCTCGTCCAAGCTCGCCGTGCACGCGGTGCCGCACGAGGTGGCCGCGTTCCTCCGGTTCGGCATGGGGGCGGCCATCCTGCTGGTCGTCCACGCCGCCCTCGGCCGTGACCGGCCCACCGCCCGCGACGCCGGGGTGGCCGCCGGTCTCGGCCTGCTCGGGGTGTTGGGCTACAACGTGCTGTTCTTCCTGGCGCTGACCATGGCCCCGGCCGCGGACGGCAGCGTGATCGTGCCGGTGTCCGCGCCGGTGATCACGGTGGCGGTCACCGCGCTGCTCGGCCGTGTCCTACCGGGCGCGTGCGATCGGATCTCCGGGGCCGGCCGAAGGCGCGCGCGGCTGGTCGCCTTGGTCGGAACGTTTTCGGCACAGTTGCCAGGCCACCGGAAGCTGACCCGGCGGGCGGCGCTCGGCCTCGCCGCGGCGCTCGCCGGCGCCACGGTGTTCCTGCTCGCGATCCCGGCGGGCGGCACCCACCGGCTGGCCGGCGATCTGCTGTTCCTGGGGTCGGCCGCCTGCTGGGCCGGGTACACGATGCTCGGCGCGCCGGTGCTGGAGCGGGTGCCGGCGTTCACCGTCACCACCTTCGCCAGTGCGGCCGGGGCGCTGGCCCTCGGCATCCTGGCCGTGCCCGCGTTCGACGACGTGGCGTGGTCCGAACTGGACACCGGATTCTGGCTCAACCAGGCCTATCTCGCGGCGCTGCCCACCGCGCTCGCCTACGTCCTCTACTACTGGGCGGTGCGCCGGGTGGGACCGGCGACGGCGTCGTCGGCGATGTTCCTGGTGCCGGTGTTCGGCCTGACCTGCGCGTGGCTGCTGCTCGGCGAGTCGATCACGCCGGTGCAGGCGGTCGGTGCGGCGCTGATGCTCGGCGGTGCGTGGCTGGCCACCGTAGCGGCGCGGCGCACGAGGCCGATACTCATTGTGTGGCAGAGATTACGCAGCATGAACCGGAGCTCGGTCGCGGCCACGGCCTCGGAACCGTCCGCACCATGCCCGAGTTCCGTGCCTTCGCCACCCAGCGATCGCTGACCGACGCCGGCCGGCGCACCCTGGTGGACCAGGCCGAGATCCTGATCGAGGGGCTCTACGTGCACCTGCCGCTCAAGCGCGCGATGCACGCGGTGGACCCGCTGCAGCGGCTGCGGCTGCTGCGCCACCGGCCCGCGCTGCCCGAGGACCAGTTCCACGCGGAGCTGCAGCGGATCTTCCTCGGGCTGTGCGACCTGCACACCAACTACATCCTGCCGGACCGCTACCGCGGCTTCGCCTTCCTCGGCGTGCTGATCGAGCAGTACGAGGACGACGCGGGCCCGCACTGGATCGTGTCCAAAGTGTTCGATCATCTGGTCGGCGACCCGAACCTGACCGTCGGCGCCGAGCTGACGCACTGGAACGGCATGCCGATCGCGATCGCGGTGCAACGCAACGCCGAGCGGGAGGCCGGCAGCAACCGGGCCGCCCGGATCGCGCGCGGCCTGGAGAACATGACGCTGCGACCGGTGCGCATGTCGCTGCCGCCGGACGAGGACTGGGTGGAGCTGCGCTACCTGGTGGACGCCACCGCCCACCAGACCCGGATTCCCTGGCGGGTGTTCGAGACCGCCGACGAGCTCGCGGCGGCCAGGGCGAACCTGCCGGCCGGGCTCGCGGTGCCGGGGGCCGAGCTGATCGGTCTGGACCTGCGCACCGACGTGGTGCGCCGGGCCAAGCAGACGCTGTTCGCGCCGGCCGTGGCCAAGGAGGTCGCCCGGGTGTCGCGCGGCAGGGCCCGGGTGCCCCGGCCCACCGCGGCCCAGTCGGTGGCCGGGGTGCTGCCCACCTCCCGACCCGAGGAACTGCTCGCCCGAACCGTGGACACCGCCCACGGCACGTTCGGCCACCTGCGGATCTTCACGTTCTTCATGAGCGACGGGCAGGTCGGCGCGTTCGTCGAGGAGGTCGCCCGGCTGCTGTCCGTGCTGCCCGAGGAGGGACTGATCCTGGACGTGCGCGGCAACGGCGGCGGGTATCTGATCGCGGCCGAGTTCCTGCTGCAGTTCCTGACCCCGCACCGGGTCCGGCCGGAGCCGTTCCAGTTCATCAACACCGACTCGACCGCCGACCTGTGCCGCCGGGCCACGGACTTCGGGCCGTGGCGGGCCTCGATCGAGGAGTCGGTGGAGACCGCCGCGCAGTTCTCCGCCGCGCTGCCGCTGTACTCGGAGGACATCGTCAACAGCGCCGGCCAGCTCTACCACGGTCCGGTGGTGCTGGTCACCGACGCGCTGTGCTACTCCGCGACCGACACGTTCGCCGCCGGGTTCCAGGACAACGGCATCGGCCCGGTGCTGGGCGTGGCCGACAACACCGGCGCCGGCGGCGCGAACGTGCTCACCCACGACGCGCTGCGATCGCTGTGGACCAAGGGGCCGCTGCGGGCGCTGCCCGGCGGGGCCGAGTTCCGGGTCGCGCTGCGCCGGTCGCTGCGCGTCGGCGCCCGGTTCGGCCAGCCGGTCGAGGACCTCGGCGTGCTGCCCGACGTCCGGCACCGGCTCACCCGGCGGGACCTGCTGGAGGGCAACGCGGACCTGATGGAACACGCCGCCGAGCTGCTCGCCGCCGGCACCGTGCGGGTGCTGTCCGCGACGGCCGGCCCGGTCTCCGGCGCCGAGCTCACCCTGACGGTCACCACGAAAGCCTTGTCCAGCATCGACATCTACGCCGGTTCGCGCCCACTGCTCACCACCGCCGTCGAGGACGGCGACAACGAGATCACCCTCCCGGCGCCCGCCGCCGGCAGCACTCTGCGTCTGGAAGGCTTCGACGGCAACGACCTGGTGGCCGCCCAGCTGCTCCCGCTCAGCTGATCCGCTCGGTCGGCTTCGCAACTGTGGCGAAAGGACCTCAGGTGGATGGCTACTCCGCGTATCACGACCGGTTACCGTTCGGTGAGCGGCTGTCGGCGGAGCCGGTGTTGGGTGATCCGTTCTTTCCGTTCGACGGCGACATCACCGTGCGACCGCTGGAGCGGCCGGTGGTGCCGGAACCGCCGCGCCGGGGGGAACCGGGCGGCGAGCCGTGCCCGGCGTGCGCCGAACCGGAGAAAGGCCTGATCTGGCGCGACGAACGGTGGGCGGTGTTCGCGGGGTTCGAGCCGATCGGGCTGCCGATGGTGGCGCTGCTGATGCCGGTGCAGCACGTCACGCTGCACCGGCTGGGGCCGGAGCTGGTGGCCACCCTCGGGCCGATGATCCACCGGCTGGCGGTGGCGGTCGGGCGGATCCCCGGCGTGGGCCGGACGCACTTCAGCCGGTTCGGCGACGGCTCGGAGCACTTCCACGTGTGGTTCCTGGCCCGGCCGCTGGGGATGCAGCAGATGCGCGGGCCGATGCTGTCGGTGTGGGACGACCTGCTTCCCCGGGTGCCGGACGAGGAGTTCGCGGCGAACGCGCGGATCGTGGCGACCGCGCTGGCCGAGGACGGCGGACAGGTGGTCAGCCGGTAAGCGCCGCGTCGGCGATGGCCACGGCTTCGCGGCTGCCGGCTTCCACGGCTTCGCAGGAGAACAGCAGCCAGGCGGCGACGGCGTCGCGGTCGCCGGTGCCGAACCCCTCGGCGGCGGCGGAGTACCGCTCCTGGTGCCGGAAGTAGTAGACCTCGGGGATGGCCAGGCCCTTGGGGTCCAGGCCGGTGCCGATCGCGGTCAACCGGGCGGCGGCCCGGGCGACCACGCCGCCGGCCACCGGGAACGGCGCCAGGGTGAGCAACTCGCCGTGCACGACCGCGGCGAGCACCGGGCCGGGCACCGAGCTGCCGCCGGCCACCAGGCCGGCCAGCAGGTCGAGCCGGGCGGAGACCCCCCGGCTGGCCCGGGGCCGGCCGAGCGCGTCGTCCTCGGTCAGGTCGGCGGCCGCCAGCACGTGCAGCCGGGCCAGGGCCTGCAGCGGCGCCCGCTGCCAGACCGGCAGCAGCGGGCCGATCGACTCGGCGATGCGCAGCGCGCCGGCCAGCACCGGGTCGGTCACCTCGCCGGTGTCCGGGATGCCCGGCGCGCCGCCGTCCAGCGCGGCGGAGGCCCGGGCGGCCCGCACCGACGCCTCGGCGGCGGTGGCCGGCCAGCCCCGCCGGTTGGTGGGATGCCGGTGCACGGCGTCGACGGCGTCCCGGGCGGCCCGGACAGCCTCGTCCACCCCGGGCAGGGCGAGCAGCGGGGCCAGCGGATCGGTCACGGGCGGGACACTATCGGGTGACAATGGTCTAAACCACTACGCCCGTTGTTCGGCAGGTGGCCCGCGCACTACGGTTCACAGGTACACCGAGGTACCAGCACGTCAGGAGGTCTGGCCAGATGACCGACCAGCCGGCCCAGAGCCCCACTCTGGACAACCTGCTCACCGAGAGCAGGACGTTCCCGCCAGGTGAGGAGTTCGCGGCCGACGCGAACGGCAGCGCACAGCTCTACGACGACGCGGCCGCCGACCGGGAGGCGTTCTGGGCCAGCCAGGCCGAGGAACTGCTCACCTGGGACACCAAGTGGAGCCAGGTGCTGGACTGGTCGAACGCCCCGTTCGCCCGGTGGTACGTCGGTGGCAAGCTCAACGTCGCCTACAACTGCGTCGACCGGCACGTCGAGGCCGGGCACGGCGACCAGGTGGCGTTCCACTGGGAGGGTGAGCTCGGGGACACCCGGACGATCACCTACGGGCAGCTCTACCGCGACGTGTGCAAGGCGACCAACGCGCTGATCGAGCTGGGTGTGCAGAAGGGCGACCGGGTCGCGATCTACATGCCGATGATCCCCGAACTGCCGGTGGCCCTGCTGGCCTGCGCGCGGCTCGGCGCGACGCACTCGGTGGTGTTCGGCGGGTTCTCCGCCGAGGCCCTCGGCGGCCGCATCGAGGACGCCTCGGCCAAGCTGGTGATCACCTCGGACGGCGGCTACCGGCGCGGCGCGCCCAGCGCGCTCAAGCCGATGGTGGACGAGGCGGTGTCGCGCAACCCCAGCGTGACCAACGTGCTCGTGGTGCGCCGCACCGGCCAGGACGTCGCCTGGGACGCCGAGCGGGACGTGTGGTGGCACGACCTGGTGGACCGGCAGAGCGAGGAGCACGTCGCCGAGGCACACGACTCCGAGCACCCGCTGTTCATCCTCTACACCTCGGGCACCACGGCCAAGCCGAAAGGCATCCTGCACACCACCGGCGGCTACCTCACCCAGGTCGCCTACACGCACAAGTACGTGTTCGACATCAAGCCGGACAGCGACGTCTACTGGTGCACCGCCGACGTCGGCTGGGTGACCGGGCACAGCTACATCGTCTACGGCCCGCTGGCCAACCGGGCGACCAGCGTGATGTACGAGGGCACGCCGAACACGCCGCACGAGGGCCGGCACTGGGAGATCGTGCAGAAGTACGGCGTCACGATCTACTACACCGCCCCGACCCTGATCCGCACGTTCATGAAGTGGGGCAGCGACATCCCGGCCAAGTTCGACAAGTCGTCGCTGCGGCTGCTCGGCTCGGTCGGTGAGCCGATCAACCCCGAGGCCTGGATGTGGTACCGCGAGCACGTCGGCGAGGACCGCTGCCCGATCGTGGACACCTGGTGGCAGACCGAGACCGGCGCGATCATGATCTCGCCGCTGCCCGGGGTCACCGCCACCAAGCCCGGCTCGGCGCAGCGGCCGTTGCCCGGCGTGTCGGCGAAGGTGGTCGACGACACCGGCACCGAGGTGGCCAAGGGCGGCGGCGGTTACCTGGTGCTGGACCAGCCGTGGCCGTCGATGCTGCGCGGCATCTGGGGCGACGACGACCGGTACCGCGAGACCTACTGGTCGCGGTTCGCCGACAAGGGCTTCTACTTCGCCGGTGACGGGGCCAAGTACGACGTGGACGGCGACGTCTGGCTGCTGGGCCGGGTGGACGACGTGATGAACGTGTCCGGCCACCGGATCTCCACCACCGAGGTGGAGTCCGCGCTGGTCTCGCACCCCACGGTGGCCGAGGCCGCGGTCGTGGGCGCCACCGACCCGACCACCGGCCAGGGCATCGTCGCGTTCGTGATCCTGCGCGGCGGGGTGGCGCAGGACGAGGCGAAGGGCGCCGACGCGATCAAGGCGTTGCGCGACCACGTGGCCAAGGAGATCGGCCCGATCGCCAAGCCCCGGCAGATCATGATCGTGCCGGAGCTGCCCAAGACGCGCAGCGGCAAGATCATGCGCCGGCTGCTGCGGGACGTGGCGGAGAATCGGCAGATCGGCGACGTGACCACGCTGGCGGACTCGTCGGTGATGGACCTGATCTCCGCCGGGCTTCAGTCGGGCAAGTCCGAGGACTGACTTGTCCCATCCGCAGGAGCCGCACGGAGGCGGGCTCGCCGGGCGGTTGAACTGGCTACGGGCCGGCGTGCTCGGGGCGAACGATGGCATCGTCTCGGTCGCCGGCCTCGTGGTCGGCGTGGCCGGCGCGACCCCGGACCGGGTGGTGGTGCTGACCGCGGGGGTCGCCGCCCTGGTGGCCGGGGCGCTGTCCATGGCCGGCGGCGAGTACGTGTCGGTGAGCACCCAGCGGGACACCGAGAAGGCCGCGCTGGAGCTGGAAAGACACGAGCTGCGCACCATGCCCGAGGAGGAGGAGCGCGAGCTCGCCGACATCTACCAGGACAAGGGTTTGTCGCCGAGCCTGGCCGCCGAGGTGGCCCGCGAGCTGACCGAGGGCGACGCGTTGCGGGCGCACGCCGAGGCGGAGCTGCAGATCGACCCGGACAACCTGACCAGCCCGTGGCAGGCGGCCTGGGCGTCGTTCCTGGCGTTCTGTGCCGGCGGGGTGATCCCGCTGCTGGTGATCGCGCTGCCGTCGAACGCCCTGCGGGTCGGGGCATGCGGCGTCGCGGTGGTGCTCGGGCTGATCCTGACCGGGGTGATCAGCGCCCGGCTGGGCAACGCCCGGATCGGTCGGGCGGTCGCGCGCAACGTGACCGTCGGCGTCACCACGATGGTGATCGCCTACGTGGTCGGCGTGCTATTCGGCACCGCCGTGAACTGAGCCGAACACCTTGTGCAGCAGGCGATGCAGCGTGGCGCGCTCGTCGGGGTCGAGGCTGCCGAGCAGGTCGCCCTCGATCACCTCGCCCGCCGAGCGCAGCGCGGAGACCAACCCGGCGCCGGCCGGGGACAGCCGCAGCAGGTGCCGGCGCCGGTCGGCCGGATCGGGTGCGCGGACGAGGAGTTCGCGGCGGCGCAGCGCGTCCACGACCCTCACCGCGTTGCGCGGGTCGATCCCGACGAACCCGCACAGCCGCTGCTGGTAGCTCTCCCCCAGGCTGTCCAGCGCCATCAGCACGCCGAACTGGTGCGGGGTGAGGTCGTGCTCGGCGAGCATCCGGGCCCACAGCCGGCGCGCCTCCGCGCCCAGCCGGGCGAGCAGGAAGCCGGAGCTGCCGGCGAACCCTTGCTCAATGATCATGATCTATGACTATCATAATCCATGACTAACCCTACCGTTCTGATCACCGGTTCGACCAGCGGGATCGGCAAGGCCACCGCGACCGGGCTCGCCGAACGGGGCGCCACGGTGCTCATGGTCGCCCGGGACACCGCCCGCGGGCAGGC
>NZ_DASTBH010000351.1:0-4949 GCF_035712165.1 Actinophytocola sp.
CGGCCAAACTCAGAACTATTATGCAGGGTAAGGATTTCACTACTTGACACCTCCCGCGGTGAGGCCGGCGATGATCCGCCGCTGGAAGATCAGCACCACCACGACGAGGGGTACCGTTACGATCACCCCCGCCGCCATCTGCGTGCCGAACGGCGTGTCGAAGCCGGTAATGCCGGTAAACCGGGAAATCGCGACGGTCGCGGTCTGCATGCTCTTCTCGTTGACCATCGACAGCGCGATGATGAACTCGTTCCAGGCGGCGATGAACGTGATGATCGCCGTGGTGAACATGCCGGGCGCGGCCAGCGGAATGATGACCTTGCGGAACGCCTGGCCCCTGGTCAACCCGTCGACCATGGCGGCCTCTTCCAACTCCTTGGGCATCTGCCGGAAGAAGGTGGCCAGGGTCCAGATGGCCAGCGGCAGCGCGAAGGACAGGCTGGGCACGATCATCGCCTGGTAGGTGTTGATCCAGCCGATCTCGGTGAACAGCTTGAGCAGCGGAACGATCAGCGAGATGCCGGGGAACATCGCGGTGGCGATGATGATCGCGGCGACCACGCCCTTGCCCCGGAACTCGAGGCGGGCCAGCGTGTAGGCCGCGAACGTGCCGACCAGCAGGGTCAGGATCGTGGTGACCCCGGCCACCACGAGGCTGTTCACCAGCGACCGCTGGAAGCCGACGTCCGGCCCGAACACCGCGGTGAAGTTCTCGAGTGACCACGGCGCCGGGAACAGCGTGTTGGCCCCCTGGTCGCCCGGCCGGCGAAACGCCGAGACGACCATCCAGTAGAACGGGGCCAGGCAGTACAGGACGATGACGGCGATGCCGAGATTCAGTAACCAGCGGCGACCACTGCGCATCTGGGTTGCGGTGGCACTCATATGGTCGACCCTCCAACCGCTACCGGCGCCGCCAGGACTTCCTGCCGGCCCTTGCCTTTGGCCTTCGTCTCCGACCGGGCCGCCCCGATCACGTCCGCGCCGAGCAGCTTGACGAACGCGAACGCCACCAGCGCCACGTAGACGAACAGGATCGTCGCGTAGGCGGCGGCCGGCCCGTACCGGAGGTTGTTCGCCTCCTCGTAGGCCAGCATGGACAGTGTCTCCACCGCGTACTTGCGCGGGCCGATCATCACGAACGGCAGGTCGAACATGCGCAGCACGTCCAGCGTGCGGAACAACACCGCGACCAGCAGCGCCGGCTTCACCAGCGGCAGCGTGATCCGCCAGAAGGTCCGCCAGGCGTTGGCGCCGTCCACCCTGGCCGCCTCGTAGACCTCGTTGGAGATCAGCTGCAGTCCGGCCAGGGTGAGCAACCCGATGAACGGCGCGGTCTTCCAGGTGTCGGCGATGACCACCGCCCAGAAGGCCTGCTGCCCCTCGGCGGTCCACAGCACCTCGGAGCGCAGGATCTCGTTGGCGATGCCGTCGGTCTGGAAGATCCAGCGCCACAGGATGGCCGACACCGCGGTCGGGATCGCCCACGGCACCAGGATGCTGGCCCGGACGAGTCCCTTGCCGCGCAGCGCGTGGTGCATCACCAGCGCCATGGACACGCCGATCAGGATCTCGATGAGCACCGAGATCACCGTGAACCAGGTGGTGTTGCCGAAGGCGTTCCAGAACCGGTCTCCGGTCTCGCCGGAGAACACCGCCGAGTAGTTGTCGGCGCCGACGAAGTTCTCGCCCTCGACGACGAAGCCGCTCTCGTCGAGGCCTTCACCGCGCTGGTACAGCGACTCGCGCAGGGCGGCGATCAGTGGATACACGATCACCAGTCCCAGCACGAAGAACGTGGGCGACAGCAGCAGGGCCGCGAGCTTTCCCGATCCCTGCGGGCTTTGCTTGATTGCCGCCTTCTTGGACTTCGCTGGCCCGGCTGGTGGGGCAGCGGTTGTGGTCACGACGATCTCCTTGGGCCACGCGGAAAAACGAGTGGGGAGCGCCCGGCCGAGCTGTGTGCCCGGCCGGGCCTCCCGTTCATTCGACTACTGCGCGGTGAGCTCTTCGAGCTTCTTCTGCATGTCGGCCAGCGCCTGGTCCGGTGTCTTCGCACCGGTCAGCGCCGCGTAGGCGTTCTCCTGGATCGCCGAGGTGACGTCGCCGTACTTGACCGCCTGCGGGCGCGGCTTCGCGCTCAGGATGGAGTCCTTGAGCGTGGGCAGGTACGGGAACTGCTTGGTCAGCTCCGCGTCCTCGTACAGGCTGGCCAGGGTGGGCGCCTGCGAGGTCGCGATCAGGTTGGACTTCTCGTTCTCCTCCGAGGTGAAGAACTTGATGAAGTCCAGCGCGGTCGCCTTGTTCTTGGCGAAGGACGAGATCGCGAAGTTGTGCCCGCCGAGGGTGGAGCTACCGCCACTGGTCTGGCCGGGCAGCGGCGCGACGTCGAACTTGCCGGCCACCTGCGAGGAACCATCGGTCTTGTTGGCCAGGGCCCACTGGTACGGCCACTGCCGGTGGAAGAGCAGCTTGCCCGCCTGGAAGGCGCGCCGGCCCTCCTCCTCCTTGTAGGTGATGGCCTCCCGCGGGATCGCGCCGCTCTGGAAGCCCTGCACCAGGACGTTCAGGCCGGCCTTGGCCTCCGGGGTGTTCAGGGTCGGCTTGCCTTCTGCGTTGAGCAGCGAGCCACCGGCCGACTGCACGGCCTCGGAGAAGTTGCAGGTCAGGCCCTCGTACTTCTCGAACTGACCGGCGTAGCACTCCATTCCGGTCGCCTCGGGCAGCGCGTCCACCTTCTGGCAGGCCGAGAGCAGCTCGGTCCAGGTCTTGGGAGCCTGCACGCCCGCCTTGTCCAGCAGGTCCTTGCGGTAGTAGAGCAGACCGCCGTCGGAGTACACCGGCACCGCGTAGAGCTTGTCGCGGTACTTGGCGGTGTCCACGGCCGGCTTGAGGAACTTGTCCAGCTGGAACTGGCTCTGCGGCAGCTCGACGACCCACTTGTTGGCGGCGAACTCGGCCGTCCACACCACATCCAGGTTCAGCACGGTGAACGCGTCGGACTTCACCTGCGCGTTCTGCACCATCTGCTGGCGCTGCCCGTCGGCCGACTCGGGCAGCTCGACGATGCGGACCTTCTCGGTGGGGTGCTCGGCGTTCCACTTGTCGACGAGCTTGACCATGTTGCCCGAGGTGTCCTTGCCGGTGGCGAAGGTGATCTCACCGCGGCCGTCGAGCGCATCGGGGTTTCCGGCCGCGTTGCCGCCGCCACCGGAGTCGTTGCCGCAGGCCGCAAGCAGGGCCACCGCTGCCAATGCGGCGGCACCACGCAGGGCCCTTGCTCCAACAATCATGTTTTGTTCTCCTGTCGATCTTTTTTCAACCCTGCGTCGAGCCGAAGATCGGCGACGACACTTCGCCGGCCGTCCACCGGCGAGAGATCAGTCGTTATATCAGCGCTTGCGCGGCTGACAATGGTCGCGGGTAGCAATACACCCTCGGGTTCGGCCGAGGGAGCCTGGAGTAACCGCAGCGCGGTGGCCGCGATGTCGGTGACCGGCTGGCGCACGCTGGTCAGCCCCGGGCTGACCGCGGCGGCCAGCGGCGTGTCGTCGAACCCGGTGACCGCGAAGTCCGTCCCGGGCCGGCCGCCGCGCTGGATCACCGCGCGCATGACCCCCAGCGC
The DNA here is from genome assembly GCF_035712165.1 of Actinophytocola sp. GTDB lineage: Bacteria > Actinomycetota > Actinomycetes > Mycobacteriales > Pseudonocardiaceae > DASYTH01. The sequence goes on from NZ_DASTBH010000351.1 coordinate 3,626, forward strand.
GAACACGTCGGAGATCGCCACGATCGCCGTCGGCGGGTTCGGCAGGCCGAGCAGTTGCTCCGCGGCCCGCTCACCGTCGGCCACCGTGTCACCCGGACAGGACACCGCCATTCCGGCGATCGGCAGGCCGCGCCGCGCGCAGGCGTCCCGCCAGCCCTGCCGGCGGTCCTTGGCCGCCCCCAACCGGCCGCGCCGCCCGACGAACCCGATCCGGTCGTGGCCCTTGGCGTGCAGCCCGTCGACGAGCTGCGCGCAGGCGCCGGCACCGTCCACATCCACCCACGAGCCGGGCTCCACGCCGTCCTTGGGCCAGGTGCGACCGAACGACACGAACCTGATGTCCCGCTCGGCGAGCCACTGGTGCCGCGGGTCGTCCCGGTCGGTGTCGGAGAGCACGAAGCCGTCCACCGCCTGCTGCGCGATCAGGTCCGCGTAGGTGGCCAGACCGGAGGAGCCCGGCGGGGCGGTGAACAGCAGCACGTGCCGGCCCACGGTCTCCATCGCCGCGGACAGCGCGTGCAGGAAGGAGTCCATCATGGAGTTGGCGTAGCCGACCGAGCGCTGCGGGATGCAGTAGCCGATCAGGCCGGCGCTGCCGGTGGACAGGCTCCTGGCCATCCGGTTGGGCCGGTAGTTGAGCTCGTCGATCGCCTTGATGACCTTGGCGAGCGTGGCCGGCTCCAGCCGGTGCGGCGCGTTGAGGGCGTTGGACACGGTCTGCCGGGAGACGGCGGCGCGGGCCGCCACCTCGCGCAGGGTCACCGCCCGCTGCCGGACCGACCGCTGAGTCATCATCGACTCCCTGCACCTTGCTCGAAACCTGCCGACCTGCGCCCACACCGTCAGATTCGCCGTGGTCGTCCCGAAGTTGGTCAGCCGCAGGTGCTCGGCCAGGGTCGCGGGCGACACCGCGCGGCGCCGCTCGGCCATGATCGTCGGATCGCCGGCGCCGCCGGACAGCACCGCGTGCAGGGTGACCGCGCCCGGGCCCGCCCGGCGCCGCCCGACCGGGACCAGTTCGCCCTCGGCCACGCCGATCTCCAACTGGGCGAGTGCGCGCCGATCCCTGCTGTACCAACCGGGTGAACCCGGCCAGCCGATCTGACCGTCCGAAGCGGACAGCACGAGATCGGGTGCGGACAACACGGTGAGCAGGTCGTGCAGGGCCTGCTGGCTGGGTGCCACGCATAACTCCTTGAGTCAAGATCGACCGCCCGGGGTTGACACCGGGGCTTCGGTGGGACACTCTATGCCGGTCGTTTGACCGGTCAAACGACGAGGGCATGTTGATCAGGGTTCGAGCAAGAGGCCAGGGAGTCGATGA
>NZ_DASTBH010000352.1:0-16416 GCF_035712165.1 Actinophytocola sp.
GAGCTGGGCGCCGAGTTGCGTAGGTATCGCGAGGCCGCCGGCCTCAGCGGCGCGCAGCTCGCCCACGACATCGGCTGGAGCCCCACGCGGATCTCCCGCATCGAGGCCGGGATGGTCGCGCTCTCCGAGGTCGACTTGATCCTCTACCTGGCCTTCTGCGGAACCTACCGCAGAGATCAAAGCCTGACCGCCCTCTATCACGACGCCGAACTGATGCTCGGCCACTGGCTCAGCCCACACGGGCCGGGCCTGGAGGACTCGGTGCGCTCACTCGTCTATCACGAGTCCACCGCGATCGCCTCGGTGAGCTATGAGCCGAACGTCGTGCCCGGCCTGCTCCAGACCGAGACGTACGCCCGGGCCATGATTCGCCGGGATCCTTGGCGAGCCGAGGAGAACGTCGAGTTCTGTGTGCGCGCCCGGCTGGAGCGTCAACATCTCCTGCGCCGCCAGGCCGCCGCGCGGTTCACCTTTTTCCTCCACGAGCACGCACTCCGACTAATGGTTGGAGATGCTGCCGCCATGCATGAACAACTCCTAGCCCTCATGCTGCTGGATGGCTTGCCACACATGGAGATTCGTGTCGTGCCAGCTGGGGAGGTTTTCGGCGGGGCCTTCCGGCTGCTGCATTACGCCCAGCACAAGCCGCTGGTCTACCTCTCCGCCCAATTCTCTGGGCTTTTCCTCGAAGACGAGGAGTACACCAGCGGCTACTGCCGGTTGGTGCCAGACATCGCCAACGCTGCCCTGAGTGGGCGAGAATCTCGGGAGTTCCTTGCCGTCCTGGCAAACGACCACGACCGAGGGAGCGTGCGTGATGAGGTGGAGGAAGAGCAGCTATAGCGAAGGTGGCAACACCGACTGCGTCGAGGTGGCGCTCAGCGACTCGGCTACGGCGGTTCGGGACTCCAAGGATCCGGCGGGACCGGTGCTGGGGTTCGGTGCGCCGGCTTGGCGGGGGTTGTTGGGGTGGTGTGGTTCCCGGCCGGCCTGAGGCTCAGTAGGGCACGTCCACGCCGACTTCGCGCAACCTGGCCACCACCATGGAGACGCACAGCTCCGGGGTGGCGGCCTCGGCGCGGACGAAGTCAGGCACGGGGCCGCCGCTCGCGATGAAGGTCCACGGGCGGCCGTCCTCCGCCAGGCGTACGGGGTCGACTTTGAGCAGGGCGTTGATTCCCTGCTCGGCGAGCCACTCCATGATGAGCAACGCCATGTCCCCAGGCGCGCTGTCCTGGCTGGTCTTCGGCCATCGGCCTTTGCCTGGCATGCCCTGACCTTAGGCCGGTGCGCAGGCGGCTAGCGTGGGGGACGTGATGGTTCTGGCGCATGTTTCGGACATTCATCTCGATCTGGGGGAGCGGGCCTTCGATCGGGCGCAGCGCGTGATGCGGTACCTGGCGGGCCTGCCGGGCGAGATTGCGGTGCTGGTGACCGGGGATCTGGCTGATCACGGTCTGCCTGCCGAGTACGAGCAGGTGCGCAAGGTGTTGACGGGGCCGCACGAGGTGCTGATCTGTCCCGGGAACCACGACGTGCGGGGCGCCTACCGGGAGGTGTTGCTGGAGGAGCCGGCGAGCGAGCGGCCGATCAACCGGGTGCACCGGGTGGGTGGGGTCAGCATCCTGATGTGCGACTCGACGATCCCGGGGCGCGACGACGGGTTACTCGACCGGGAGACGCTGGACTGGATCGACTCGACGCTGGGCGGGGGGCCGGATGGTCCGGCGTTGCTGTGCTTCCACCATCCGCCGCAGCCGCTGCACGTCCCGTGGCTCGACGAGATCCGCCAGCACGGCGAGCGGAACCTGGCGGCGATCCTCGAGCGGCACCCTCGGATCGCCGCGCTGCTGTGCGGGCACGCGCACACCCCGGCGGCCACCACCTTCGCCGGGCGGCCGCTGCTGGTCGCCCCCGGTGTGGTCAGCACGATCATGCTGCCGTGGGAGCACACCGACATCGACTACGACCTGCCGCCCGCCGTCGCCTTCCACATTCTCGACGACGATGGCCGGCTGACCACGCATTACCGGGTGATTCCGTGATCGTGCGACGGCTGGGGCCGGACGACTGGCGGGTCTGGCGGGAGGTGCGGCTGGCGTCGCTGGCCGACGCGCCCTATGCCTACGGGTCGACGCTGGCCCGGGAGCGGGAGTTCGACGAGGCGACCTGGCGCGCTCGGCTCGCCCCGGACAACGGCATGACCGCCGTCGCGGTGTCCGGACCGGACACGGTGGGAGCGATCGGCGCGTACACCCCGGGGACCGGCCAGGTGCAGCTGATCGCGGCGTGGGTGGCGCCCACCCTGCGCGGTCAGGGGGTGGGCGACGCGCTGGTGGCCGAGGTGCTGGCCTGGGCCCGGGAGCACGGCCACGACCGGGTCGAGCTGCGGGTCGCGGACGGCAACGACGCGGCCCGCAAGCTGTTCCTGCGCAACGGGTTCAGCCCGACCGGCGAGCGCGAGCCGCTGGAGAGCGACCCGACGGTCGGCACCGAGTACCTGGTCCGCACGTTGTCCTGAGCCCGGTCAACCGGGGGTGCCCAGGACGGTGATGGCCGCGTCGAGCAGGACGGCGCGCAACTCGTGGTCGGGAACCTCGGCGATCGTGGGACTCCAGCCGAGGGCGGAGCCGAGCACCTCGGTGGCGGCCACGGCGCGGATCCGGTCGGCGGTGGACGGGTGCGGTCCGGCCAGCCAGGTGTGCAGGCGCTGGGTGAGATCCATCAGGTCCTGGTAGAACGGACCGATCGCCTCGAACATGGCCGGCGCGTCCCTGCTGAACATCCCGGCGATGGCCCGGTGCCCGAGCAGCACGTCGAGGCAGTCGCCGAGGATCTGCGCGACGTTGGCCTCGGTGAGCGGCAGGCCGACCGTCCGGTCCGACACCGCCTTCCAGTTCTCGATCAGCGGCTCGATCAGCGCCATCAGCAGCGCCTGCTTGGACGGGTAGTGGTAGTACAGCGCGGCCTTGGTCATGCCGAGTTGCTCGGCGATCTCGCGCAGGCTGGTCTTCTCGTACCCGTGCCTGGAGAACAGCTCCACAGCGACGCCCCGAATGGCATCGCGCGTGTCACTGGCCACCAGCGCACCTCCTCGTGCTGAACATCTTCTCAGGTGCCCCACGCTACGTTTCGATCCGCACGTGCGGTACCGTTTGATCTTACTTACCGTGCGGCAAGTAAGTAGGCATCGTTGCGGGGAGGAACTCGATGTTCGAACGGTTGGCCCGATTTGTCGTCTACAACCCCTGGAAGGTGATCGCGGCCTGGGTGCTCGCCACCATCGCGATCGTGGCCTTCGCGCCCACGCTCAAGGACGTGACGGTCCAGGACCAGAGCAACTTCCTGCCCAGTGACTACGAGTCCGTGCAGGCCATCCAACTTGCCGAGCAGGCTTTCGGCCGCGGCAACGAGTCCAGCGCCACCATCGTGGTCAAGCGCGCCGACGACGCGCCGCTGTCCGAGGCCGACCAGGCCAAGGCCGCCGAGATCGCGCAGAAGGTGCAGGACGCCCGGATCGAGCGGGTCACCGCCGCGCTGACCGGCCCGCAGGCGGTCTCGCCCAACAAGAAGGTGCAGTTGGTCAGCGTCGGCCTGCAGGGCGTCGGGGACGACCCCAAGCTGCTCGAGGCGGTGACGAAGATCCGCGACGCCGCCCGGCCGGTGGTCGACGGCACCGGGCTGAAGATGTCGGTCACCGGGGACGTGGCGATGTTCGCCGACAACCAGGACGCCTTCGAGGACGCGTTCGTGATCGTCGGGTTCGCCACCATCGTGCTGATCATCGCGCTGCTGGCGTTGATGTACCGCAGCCCGGTCGCGGCGGTGCTGCCGGTGTTCACCGTCGGTCTGGTCACCGCGATCGCGCCCGGCCTGATCGCGTGGAGCGCCAAGGCGTTCAACTTCCAGGTGGACCAGTCGCTGCAGATCCTGCTGACCATCGTGCTGTACGGCATCGGCACCGACTACATCGTGTTCCTGCTGTTCCGCTACCGGGAACGGCTGCGCGCCGGCGAAGACCCGAAGTTGGCCCTGGTCAACGCGCTGACCCGGATCAGCGAGGTGATCGTCTCCGCGGCCGCCGCCATCATCATCGCGTTCAGCGCGCTGCTGCTGGCCGTCTTCGGCGGGTTCCGCAGCTTCGGCCCGGGCCTGTCGATCGCGGTGGCGCTGATGGCGCTCGCGGTGGTGACGCTCATCCCGGCCGTGGTGTCCCTGTTGGGCACCAAGGTGTTCTGGCCGTCGAAGTCCTGGCAGCGCACCCCGAAGGGGACGACCTTCCAGCGGTTGGGCAAGATCACCGGCCGCCGGCCCGGTCTGGTCGCGCTGGTCTCGGGTGGCCTGATGGTCGTGCTCGCGCTGGGCATGCTCGGGTTCAAGACCGACTACGACCAGTCCAGCCAGCTCCCGAGCGGAACCGAGTCCTCGGAAGGCTTCGCGGACCTGCAGTCCGGGTTCCCGGCCGGCGCGCTCAACCCGACCTCGGTCTACGTCCGCAGCGACAACGGCCGGGCGCTGGACGCCGACCAGCTTGCCCGGTTCGCCGGCGAGCTGGGCAAGGTGCCCGGCATCGGCGGGGTGATGCCCGGCCCGGACGGCAAGCCGGCCGCGCTCAACGACGACGGCACGGTGGCCAAGGTCGACCTGCTGCTGGCCAACCGGCCGTACACCTCCGAGGCGCTGGACCTGGTCGGGGACCGGTTGCGCACGGTCGCCCACGACGCCGCCCCGGACGGCACGACGGCCCTGGTCGGCGGATCGACGTCGATCTTCGCCGACGTCCGGGCGGCCAACAACCGGGACCTCGCGGTGATCTTCCCGGTGGCCGGCCTGCTCATCATGGTGATCCTGGGCCTGCTGCTGCGCAGCCTGGTCGCCCCGGTCTACCTGATGCTGGCCGTGGTGCTCGGGTTCTTCAGCACGCTGGGCGCCACGGTGATCGCGTTCGTGGGGCTGGGCGGGCAGGCCGGTGTGTCGTTCTCGCTGCCGATCATCCTGTACCTGTTCGTCGTGGCGATCGGCACCGACTACAACATCCTCATGATCGCGCGGTTGCGCGAGGAAGCCAGGGAGGGCAACGATCCGCACACCGCGGCCGACCTGGCCGTCGAGCACGGCGGCCCGTCGATCGGTGCGGCCGGGCTGATCCTGGCCGGGACGTTCGCCTCGATGCTGCTGGCCGGAATCTCGTTCCTGATGGAGATGGGCTTCGCGGTATCCATCGGCATCCTGATCTCGGCGTTCGTCATGGCGATGTTCCTGGTGCCCAGCATCACCGCGCTGCTGGGCCACAAGGCCTGGTGGCCGGGTCATGGTGACGAACCCGACAGCCCGCCGCCCGCCCCCAGTGCCGAGAAGGCCGAGCCGGTGGCGGCCGGCTGAGGTCAGCGCAGGTATGGGACCCGGGTCCGGCACTGCCGGACCCGGGTTTCCCGACGTGTTGCCCGCACACCATTTCCCACATGGTGGAACCCCGATCTTGCTCCGAATGGCGCAATCCTGCTAACAAACCCTGAACCGGGGCACCAATGATGGGGGACTGGCAACGGGACGGGGTCCGCATGTCTACGGAGCTGGTCGAGGTCGTCAAGCTGCTCGCCCACCCACCGGACGGCATCTGGGAGGTGCTGGGCGACCCGGGGCTGTACCCGAGGTTCGTCCGGGAGGTGACCTGGACCGAGCAGATCGGCTCGGGCGCCGTCGGCGCCGGAACCCGTTACCGCGTGCGGTACTCCGTCGACGGCGCGGGGACGGCGCAGGACGAGGTGGAGATCCTGGTCTACCGCCCCCGGGAACATCTGGTCCTGGTCAGCCCGCGCTGGCAGGGCGGCCACCTGTCGATCCGGTTCGCCGCCGCGCAGCGCGCCCGGACCGAGGTGCAGGTCACGCTGTCCATTCCGGACGTGCTGACCGCCGGCACCGGCCTGACCGGGTCGTGGTTGCGCCGGCGGGTCAAGGAGGCGCTGGGGCTCATCGACCACCATCTGTCCGGGCGGGCGCTGACCATGACCCGCACCGGGCTCGACCAGACCGCCCAGTCGCAGTCCTCGATGGCGGTCGCCACCACCCTGGTCCGTGCCGGGGTGCTCAAGCCCGGCCGCCCGGACAAGGTGCTCCGTCAGGTCAACGCGTTGGCCAAGTGGGGCATGACGATCGCGGGCGGATACCGGGCCAACGCCGTGCGGCACCCGGACCAGGTCGCCGTGATCGACGAGCGGCGCAGGCTGACCTTCGCCGAACTGGACCAGCGAACCACCAGGCTGGCCAACGGGTTGGCCGGCCTCGGGGTGCGCCAGGGCCGGCGGGTGGCGCTGATGTGCCGCAACCACGCGGGTTTCGTGGAGGCGGTGGTGGCCTGCGGCAAGCTCGGCGCGGACGTGCTGCTGCTCAACACCGGCCTGTCCGCCGACCAGGTCAAGGCGGTGATCACCGGGCACCGGCCGGCGGTGCTGCTCGGCGACGACGAGTTCGCGCCGCTGTTCTACCGCCTGCCGACCTCGCTGCCCTGGGTCTCCACCTGGAGCACCCAGGCCGGCGAGACCAGCATTCATAGCCTTATCGACAAATCGACATCTCGACAGCTCAAGCCGCCGGCCCTGGCCGGCAAGGTGATCGTGCTGACGTCCGGAACCACCGGCGCGCCCAAGGGCGCCAAGCGGCGCAACCCGCGCGGGTTCAGCACCGCCGCCGCGCTGCTGTCCCGGATCCCGCTGCGCGCGGGGGAGCGCACGCTGGTCGCCGCGCCGCTGTTCCACACCTGGGGCCTGGCCGCCCTGCAGCTCGGCATGGCGTTGCACGCGACCCTGGTGCTGCACCGCCGGTTCGACCCGGCGACCACGCTGGCCACGATCGACCGGGAACGCTGCACGTCGATGTTCGCGGTGCCGATCATGCTGCAACGCATCCTCGACCTGCCCGAACCGGCCCGCCGGCAGTACCGGACCTCGTCGCTGCGCGTGGTGGCGAGCAGCGGCTCGGCGCTGCCCGGGCCGTTCGTGACCGCGTTCCTGAACGCCTTCGGCGACGTGCTCTACAACCTCTACGGCTCGACCGAGGTGTCCTGGGCCAGCATCGCCGACCCGGCCGACCTGCGCGCCGCGCCCACCACGGCCGGCCGGTGCCCGATCGGCACCCGGGTGGGCATCCTCGACACGCGCGGCCGGCCGGTGCCGCCCGGCGTGGTCGGCCGCATCGCGGTCGGCAACGACATGCTGTTCGAGGGCTACACCAACGGCACCACCAGCGAGGTCCACGACCAGCTCATGGTCACCGGCGACATCGGCTACCTGGACGCCGACGGCCGGCTGTTCGTCTCCGGCCGGGACGACGACATGATCATCTCGGGTGGGGAGAACGTCTTCCCCCGACCGGTCGAGGAGCTGCTGCTGACCCTGCCGGGCGTGCTGGACGTGGCCGTGGTCGGAGTGCCGGACCGCGAGTTCGGCCAGCGGTTCGCCGCCTACATCGCGGTGCGGGAGGGCAGCCGGCTCGACGCCACGACGGTGCGCAACTACGTGCACGACCACCTGCCCCGCTTCGCCGTGCCCCGCGACGTGGTCTTCCTCGACGACCTGCCGCGCAACGCCACCGGCAAGGTGGTCAAGCGGCTGCTCAGCGCCGAGGAGGAGTGAGCGCCCGCCGGGCCGGCACGTAACCTGGGCAGGTGGCAGCCCCCACGGTGTCGTCCGAGCCGGACGCTCCCCTCGACCCTCCTGCCGGCGACGCGCGACCGCGCCGTGCCGTGCCGGTCCTGCTGCGCTGCCTGCTCGCCTGCGCCGCCGGCGCGCTGCTCTATCTCGCGATCCCGCCCCGCCCGACCTGGTGGCTCGCGCCGCTCGGGTTCGCCGTGCTCGGCCTGGTGCTGCGCTCGACCACCCGGGCCCGCGCCGGGTTCGGTTACGGCCTGCTCGCCGGTATGGCCTATTTCACCCCGCTGCTGGCCTGGACCGGCGAGTTCGTCGGCCCGGTCGCCTGGCTTCCGCTCAGCGCGGCCGAGTCGGTGTTCGTCGGCCTGGCCTGCGCCGCCATCGTGCTGGTGTCGGCGCTGCCCGGCGCGCCACTGTGGGCCGCGCTGATCTGGGTGTGCGGCGAGGCGCTGCGCTCGGTGGTGCCGTTCGGCGGCTTCCCCTGGGGCAAGATCGCGTTCGGCCAGCCGGACGGGCTCTACCTGCCGCTGGCCGCGGTGGGCGGCGCCCCGCTGATCGGCTTCGCCGTGGCCCTGACCGGGTTCGGCGCCGCCGAACTGGTGCACCGGCTGCGTGCCGGCCAGCGGTCCGGACGCCGGCTCGCCGGCCCGGCCGTCGCGCTGGTGCTGCCGCTGCTGGCCGGGCTCGCCGCCATCCCGCTGGTGTCCACCGCGCCGGACGCCGGCGAGGTCACCGTCGCGGCGATCCAGGGCAACGTGCCGCGGGCCGGCCTGGACTTCAACGCCCAGCGCCGGGCCGTGCTGGACAACCACGCCCGGCGCACCGAACAGCTTGCCGACGACGTGCGTGCCGGCCGGGCGGCACAACCGGATCTGGTGATCTGGCCGGAGAACTCCTCCGACATCGACCCGCTGCGCAACGCCGACGCGCGCGCGGTGATCGACCGGGCGGCCCGGGCGATCGGGGTGCCGATCGTGGTCGGCGGCGTCATGCAGGGCGCCGACCGGCTGCCGCGCAACACGATGATCCTGTGGGACCCGCAGCGCGGCCCGGTCGACTACTACACCAAGCGCCAGCTCCAGCCGTTCGGCGAGACCATGCCGTACCGGTCGTTCTTCCGCCTGTTCACCAAGGAGGTCGACCGGGCCGGCCGGTTCGTGCCGGGGGACACGCCGACCGTGTTCAACGCCGGCGGAGCCCGGCTGGCCATGGCGACCTGCTACGAGGTGGCCTTCGACGGCCTGGTGCGTGAGAACGTGGAAAACGGCTCCAACCTGCTCGCGGTGCCGACCAACAACGCCACGTTCGGTTACACCGAGATGACCTACCAGCAGCTGGCCATGGACCGGGTCCGGGCCGTGGAGCACGGCCGGGCGGTGGTGGTCGCGGCCACCAGCGGGGTCAGCGCGATCGTGCGGCCGGACGGCTCGGTCAGCCAGCGGACCGGCATGTTCACGCCCGGTGCCCTGGTCGAGCGCGTGCCGCTGAAGGCAACGACTACGCTGTCAGATCGACTCGGCGCACTGCCCGAGTGGGTGATGGTCGTCGCCGGGCTGGCCGCACTGGCCGTCGCGCTCGTCGTGCGGCGCCGTCACCCCCGGAGCAGTCGCCCCCGGAGCAGTCGCAACGAAACAACGGTCGGGGACCGGCGCGCAGGCGCCGACAAGGAGGAACACGAATGACGGACGCGCTCGAGCCGGTGCTGGTGGTGATCCCCACCTACAACGAGCGGGAGAACCTGCCGAAGGCGGTCACCCGGCTGCACGCGGCCCTGCCGAACGCGCACGTCCTGGTGGTCGACGACGGCAGCCCGGACGGCACCGGCGAGGTGGCCGACAAGCTGGCGGCTTCCGACGAGCGGGTGCACGTGCTGCACCGCTCCGGCAAGGGCGGTCTGGGCACCGCCTACGTGGCCGGCTTCAACTGGGGCATCGAGCACGACTACGCCGTGCTGGTGGAGATGGACGCCGACGGCTCGCACGCCCCCGAGGACCTGCCCCGGATGCTCGACGCGCTGACCGACGCCGACCTGGTGATCGGCTCCCGGTACGTGCCGGGCGGCACGGTGGTCAACTGGCCCAAGCACCGCGAGTTCTTCTCCCGCGGCGCGAACCTGTACTCGCGGATCGCGCTCGGCGCGCGGATCAAGGACATCACCGCCGGGTACCGGGCCTACCGCCGTGAGGTCCTGGAGAAGCTCAAGCTCGGCAACGTGGCCTCGCAGGGCTACTGCTTCCAGATCGACCTGGCGTTACGGACCGTCGAGGCCGGGTTCACCGTGGTCGAGGTGCCCATCACCTTCACCGAGCGGGAGATCGGCGAGTCGAAGATGAGCGGCCCCATCGTCCGCGAGGCGCTGATCCGGGTCACCAAGTGGGGCCTGCGCCGGCGCGCCCACCAGGTGCGCTCGCTGGTGCGCCCGAAGAGCTAACCGAGGTCGGCCACCGCGTCGATCTCGACCAGGAACCGCTCGTCGACCAGCCCGCTGATCTCGACCAGGGTCGCGGTCGGGCGTGGCTCGGGCAGCCGTTCGAGCAGGGCCGCGCGGACCGCGTCGAGGTCGGCGAGGTCACGCAGGTAGTAGGTGAGCTTGACGACCTGCGGCCAGCCGGCGCCGTGCTCGGCCAGCAGGGCCGCGATCTTGTCCAGCACCACCCGGGTCTGCGGTCCGGCGCCCGGCGGCACCTGGCCGCCGGGCATCGCCGGGGTCTGACCGGCCACGAACAACAACGGGCCTTGGGCAACCCGGGTCATCGAGTACACGCTCGCCATGACGATCATTGTCCGTGATCCGGACGCCCCTTCCGCAGCGTGATCCGCGTTCAAGTTGGCGGGTGCGCGTCGTTCTGCGGGTGGGTGCAGAAAGACGGCCGCCCGGCGGGACCCGGGCGGCCGTCGGCTCAGCGCCGTTCCTCAGGCGGAACGGCTGCGTCGACCCTTCAGCTCCTGCAGGCGCTCGGAGAGCAGGTCCTCGAGCTCGGGAATCGACCGGCGCTCGAGCAGCATGTCCCAGTGCGTGCGCGGCGGCTTGCTCTTCTTCGGCTCCGGCTCGGACCCGTCGATCATCTTCGACTCGGTGCCGTGCAAGCGGCATTCCCACACCGAGGGAACCTCGGCGTCATCGGAGAAGGGAACCTCGAATTCGTGGCCCTTCGGGCAGGCGTAGCGTACTGTTCGACGCGGTGCGAGGTCGTGATTACGGTCAGTCTCATAACTGACCGCGCCAAGCCGGCTTCCCCGGAGAACTCTGTCGGCCATGGCGGTTCCTTTCGTTAGGCTCGTCGCCGAGCCAGGGCGGCGCTCACCTAGAGCAACGGCACAAGCGGCCCGTTCGTTCCCGCCTGCCGAAGTATCGTTGCTCAGGGTGACATGTTTCACCCCTCAACAACAGCTTCCTCCTTTCGGACAGAGTTTGCTCATCATCGTGACGCAGCTTCGAGCAATCAGCAGGCGGACATCCTCCGCATGGGGGATGACATTCGGCAGGATGGCTGCTCCGGTGTGTCCCACGTCGCATCTTCGCCGGTAGATCGGCTGGTGGGCGCGGGTGGGGGACCGAAGCCGCTCACGGAACGTAGCAGCCCCGGTGATCCGGCATCGGGCCTACGGAAGGTCGCTTTTCACAACACCGCCGGCTCGGGGTTGCCGACCGCCCGGATCGCCCGGCGCACCGGCACGAAGTACATCAGCACCAGCCCGGCGAAGAAGAAGACCACCAGCGAGATGATCGCCGGCCGGTAGGAGCCGGTGATCTGCGCCATCGCGGCGAACAGCAGTGGACCCATCCACGACGTCGCCCGCTCGCCGACCTCGTACACCGAGAAGTACTGGGCCTCCTTGCCGCGCGGCACCATCTGGCTGAACAGCGACCGGGACAGCGCGTTGGTGCCGCCGAGCACCAGGCCGATGCCCGCGGCCAGCGCGTAGAACTGCAGCGGTTCGCCGGCCGGCACGAAGTAGGCCGCACCGATCACCACGACCCACACGCACAGGCTGAGCATGATCGTCTTCTTGGCGCCGAGCCGCCGGGCCACCAGACCGTGCAGCACCCCGCCGAAGAAGGCCACGAACTGCACGATCAGGATGGTGGTGATCAGCACGTCGGCGGCGAACCCCAACTCCTCGCTGCCGTACTGCGCCGAGACGTTGGCGACCGTGGCGATGCCGTCGGTGTAGATCAGGTACGTGCCCAGGAAGGCCAGGGTGAGCGGGTAGGCCCGGGCGGCCTTCAGGGTGTCCCGCAGTTCGCGGAACCCGGCGGTGACCACCGAACCGCCGTGCTCGGCGCCGTGCGGAGGCTGGTGCTGGCGCAGCCGGCGCAGCGGGATCAGGGTGAACGCCGCCCACCACACGCCGGACATCAGGAACGCCAGGCGCGCCGCGTCACCCTCGGAGACGCCCAGATCCTCGCGGTAGAGGTAGATCACCAACTGCAGCAGCAGGCACAGGACGCTGCCCAGGTAGCCGAACGCCCAGCCGCGGGTGCTCAGCCCGTCCCGCTCGTCGGCCGTGGCGATGTCCGGGATGAACGAGTAGTAGATCGCCACCGAGGTGCCGTAGCCGACGTTGGCCAGCACGAACAGCAGCACGCCCAGGCCCCAGTTGGACCCGGCGACCAGCGCCATCAGGGCGGTCGCGGTGGCCCCGCCGAAGGCGAAGATGCCGAGCATGCGCTTCTTGTTCTGGGTCCGGTCGGCGATGGCGCCCATCAGCGGCACGACCAGCACCTGGATCACGGTGGCGAAGGCGAGCAGGTAGCCCCATAAGGAACCGGCCGGCAGATGCACCCCGAGCACGCTGATGTCGCAGTCGCGCAGCTTGTCCCGGTTGCCCTCGGCGTCCATCGGGCAGGCGTTGGGACCGTTGTGCGCGGTGTCGGCCATCGCCGCCTGGGCCGCGACCGCGGTCAGGTACAGCGCGCCGAACACCGTCGTCACCGAGGTCGGCAGCACCGAGTTGGCCCAGTCGTACCAGACCCAACCGGTCTGCTCCCGCCGGCGCTGCGCCGCGTCCTCCGCGGTCCGCTCGCCGTCCACCACACTCATGCCGACCTCCACGCGCGCCATCCCGGCCCACCGCCGGCACGCGGACTGTACTTGCCGCCGTGCCCTAGTGAGAGGAGGCCCACACCCCACGCTCGACCAGGACATCGCGCAGCACCCCGGGGCGGTCGGTCATGATCCCGTCCACGCCGAGGTCGAGCAGTTCGTGCATGCGCGGCGCGTCGTCGATGGTCCACACGTGCACCTCGATGCCGCGCCGGCGGGCAGTGGCGATCAGCCGCTTGTCCACCACCGTGAGCCGGCCCTGGCGCACCGGCACCTGGGCGAGGCGCACGCGCCCGGTGTTGCGGAACAACACCGCGGGCAGCCGCCCGGACATCCACAACCGGGCGATCGCTCCGGTGCCCATCGAGGTGAGCACGTCCGGGCCGGCCAGCCGGCGCACCCGGGCCAGCCGCGCCTCGGAGAAGGACGCCACACACACCCGGTGCAGTGCCCCGGCCCGGCGCAGTGTGTCCACCAGCGGCCCAACGGCGGCGTCGGTCTTCACGTCGATGTTGAGCAGCGCCCCGGGCAGTTCCTCCAGCAGGTCGGTCAGCCGCGCGACCGGCTCCCGGCCGCCGATCCGCGCCTGGCGCACGGTGCTCCAGGGGAGTGCCGCGATCGGCCCCGAACCGTCCGTGGTCCGGTCCAGCGCCGCGTCGTGGTGCACCACCACGACACCGTCGCTGGTGGCGTGCACATCGGTCTCCAGGTAGCGGTAACCCTCGGCGACCGCGCGGCGGAACGCGGTCAGCGAGTTCTCCATGCCGTCCAGGTCGTCGGCATGCCAGCCCCGGTGGACGAACGCGCGCGGATACGGGCCGGCGAGAAAGGCGTGGTCCACCGTCATGGGGTCGAGTCTGCCTGACCGGCGGGACCCGCGGGTGCATGCGCGGTGTCGGCCGAGTGTCGCTCGCCGGCTCGCTGTTGGACCGGGCGGCGGCGTGGCGGCACCCGGCCCGCCTCGGCGAGGTTGTAACTTTCCGTCATGGCGGCACTGTTCGATCCCCCCGCGGGTTTCCGGCGACCCCTACCGGCCCGGCACTGCGGCTGGTGCGGCGCCCGGCTGGCCGACGACGGCCGGGCCGGCGGGAAGGTCGGCCGGCCCCGGCGGTACTGCGCCCAGGCCTGCCGGCAGCGGGCCTACGAGCGGCGCGCGGCGGTCCAGCGCGGCGGGCTGCCCGAGGACGCCGTGGTGCTGTCCCCGACCGAGCTCGCTGACCTGCAAGATCGGCTGTTCCAGTTGCGCTGTGCGGCGGAGGACGTCGCCACCGCGGCTGGGGACGGCGCCGGTCCGGGTGAGCTGCGCGACCTCGCCGCGCACGTGATCAAGACTGCGGCCGACCTTGAGCGGCTGCGCTGACCTGTGTTTGTCCAGTAGCCTCTCCTGCACATCGTGGTGTCGACGACGGCCAAGGGTGACCGCATGAGCACTGACAGCCCCGCGCTGGCTGAGGTGCTGGACGCGACGGACGCCGCGTTCGCGGTCACCGACCAGCGGGGCCGGGTCCGCTGGCTGAACCGGGTCATGGCCCAGCTGGTCGGGCTCACCGCCGAGCAGGGCGTCGACCGGTCGCTGCCCGCGCTGCTTCCCGGCGCTCCCGAGGCGCCGCACCCCGGGGTCGTCGTCCCGTTCCGCCCGAGTGGCACCGACGGTGTCGAGGACGAGCCGGCCTGGCTGGACATCCGGTGCACGGCGCTGACCGAGGGGCGGCTGCTCTACCGGGTCATCGACATCACCTGCTGGCGGAGCCAGGAGGACGGCGGGGACCTGCGCACCGACCTGCTGCGGATGGCCGAGGAGGACCCGCTCACCGGGCTGCCCAACCGGCGGACCCTGACCCGGGCGCTCGAGCACCAGCTGGCGCTCGGCGGACCCGGCGCGCTGCTGCTGCTCGACCTGGACAACTTCAAGGACATCAACGACCTGCGCGGGCACCCGGCCGGCGACCGGGTGATGGCCATGCTGGCCAACGTGCTGCGCGAACGGCTCAGCGACGGGCAGACCCTCGGCCGGCTCGGCGGCGACGAGTTCGCCGTGGTGCTGCCGGGTGCCGACGAGGAGCAGGCCCTCGAGGTGGCCGACCGGCTGCGCACCGCCATCGCGACGGTTCCGCTGGTCGGCGGGGCCAACTCGACGAGCACGACGGTCAGCGCCGGCGTGGCCCAGTTCGATTCGGGGGAGAGCTGGCAGGCCGTGCTCGCCAACGCCGACCTGGCGCTGTACGCGTCGAAGGCGGCCGGCCGCAACCGGGTGACCGTGTACGAGCAGGGCCACTACATGGACACCGCGCTGCGGGTGACGGTGCTCGACCGGGTCCGGGCGGCGTTGCACAACGGGCACCTCGCGCTGCACGCGATGCCGATGGTGAAGCTGGGCAGCGGGCGCGTCGTCGGGCACGAGTTGTTGCTGCGGCTGGAGGACGACCGGCTGCCCGGGCTGGGGCCGGGGGAGTTCCTGCCCGCCGCCGAGCGGGGCGACCTGGTGTTGGACATCGACCGGTGGGTCGCGGGCACCGCGATCGACGCGCTGGTCGACCACCCGTATCCGGGGCTGCGGTTCAACATCAACGTGTCCGGCCGCACGCTGGAGGACGAGGACTTCGGCGGGTTCGTGCTGGACCGGCTGGCCGCCGCCGGGGTCGCGCCCGGCCGGCTCGGCTTCGAGATCACCGAGACCGCGGCGGTGACCAACCTGGACGCCGCGCGCAGCCTCGCGCAACGCCTGCGCGCCAACGGATGCCGGATCTCGCTGGACGACTTCGGCGCCGGCTTCGGCTCGTTCGTCCACTTGAAACAGTTACCGATCACCGGCGTCAAGATCGACGGCGAGTTCGTCCGGGGCATCGACTACGGCAGCCGGGACACCGTGCTGGTACAGGGAATCGTCGACATCGCGCGCGGCCTCGGGCTGTCCGTCGTGGCCGAGTGGGTGGAACGCTCGTCCCAGGTCGACGCGCTGGCCCGGCTCGGCGTCCGGGTCGCCCAGGGCTTCCACCTCGGCCGCCCGGAACCGCTCGCCGACCTGCTGGCCCGCCCGCAGGGCTCCTGGATGCGCCGGCCTCAGGTCATCCCCGAACCGGACGGACACGCGGCCAATTCGTCACAGTGACGAAAGTGACGTAAGTGGGGGCAGGACCGCCCCGGGTGCAGTGGGGAAGGCTTTAGGCCAGAGTCCGCACGCGGTCGAGGACGATCCCGGTCCGCCGTTCCACGGTGTCCTGTCTCGTCGTGGTTGACGCGTGAGCCTATCGTTGACCTGGGCTGCGCCAGGTCCATTGAGACCGTGCGGCCTGTTGTGTCTCAGCGGAACTGGCGCGATCGGAATGGTTGGGGTCCTCCCGCTGCCCCGCAGGCCGCCTGCGGCGGGCGAACGCCTCGGCGTCCAGGGCGAGCCGCGGACGGATCCGGGCGTGGTCGAAGACCACGTCGCCTGCCGGGTCACCGGGCTCCGGTGGGGAACGATCACCGGCCCAGCCAGCCGAACTGGCCCGCGATCCCGCTTCGGGGTCGGGCGGGGAGCAGTGCCATGCCGTCCCGGTACACCTCGTCCACTCGCGCGAACAGCTCGGCGGGAAACGGGCCGCCTCGCTTGCCGGCAGCCAGGGCAACATCCGGACCGCGTCGACCACTGCGCATTCGTCGGCTTACCGGTGCGGGCAGTTCGGAACCTCGTGATTATCACGTGCGCGGATACCCCTACTCGGCTGAGAGATCGCCTATAC
>NZ_DASTBH010000353.1:0-2846 GCF_035712165.1 Actinophytocola sp.
GAGCGGGGAGGGCCCGCCGGGCCGGTTCCCCGGGCGACGCGGCACCGGTGGACGCGGAGTTGGTGAACTGCGGGGTGGCCGCCTCGGGAGCGGCGGGGACCTCGACCGGTCGCTGCTCGGGGGCCGGCATCTCGCGCTGCGGCACGCCGGGCGGCACGACGCCGAGCGGCTCGCCGGCCGAGCTCGGCGGGGAGACCGGCCCACCGCCCAGCCCCAGGGCGCCGGCCGCCACCGTGCCGATCACCAGCAACGCGCCGGCGGCCACACCCAGCGTGCGCCGGGCGGTCCAGCCCGGATCGGATGACCCCGAACCGGTGGTCATCCCGGGGGTCAGCGGATGGCCTTCGCGTAACAGCAGATCGGCCACGCGCACGGGCCTGACCTCCACGTAAGCCACCGGAACACCTCCACGCAAGCAACCGGAAACAGAGCGTCACGACGAATGATCGCGACGGATCGTATCCATGAGGTCGCGCTGGGCCAAAACTTTCTCACCCGCCAGGGTGATGGCATTACGGATGGGGAGTGCGCCCCCGATTGCGCACTCCCCATCCGCCCCCTGGTTACTTGGACGCCGGAGCCGACAGTGACGTTGCTGGCGGTGTCGTTGCTGGCGGTGTTGATGTTGGCGGGGCCGATGCCGGCGGTATCGAGGTGAGGACCGACGGCGGGGTGCTCGCGCGCGGGATCACCACGGTGAACGGCGGACCGGTCCGCTCGACGCACTCACCGGTGTCCAGCCGCTCGACGATCGGCTGCGGAACCTGGTTGGTGACGTCCCCGTAGATCTCGTCGCAGCTCATCTTCAGAACGTTGATCGGGTTGCCGTCCTGGTCGTAGAGGTACACCTCGGACAGCGGCCGGCCATCCGGTCCGAACACGTAGACGTTGCGCTGCTGCGGCACGTTCGGCGAGCTGTCCACCAGGTAGACGTCGTTCCGGTAGGGAATGACGGACACCAGCCAGGCGGTCAGCACGAGGGTGTAGCCGATCGCGAAGGCGTTGGCGGCCGCCACGCCCCACCGCAGCCGCTGATCGGTCCGGGACCGGAAGCCGAGCGTGAGCACCAGTGCGGCCACAACCAGGAACATCTGTGCCGCCTCGGCCCGGGCCAGGCCGAGCAGCAGAGCGGCGGCGAGCACCAGGGTTCGCAACACCCCCCAGGCCGGGCGCAGCGACCGGAAGAAGCCGACCAGCCGCGCCGGCAGGGCCGCCACGAACCGGCGACCCGACTGGCGCGCCGCCGCCGCCTCGGGAAGGTCGTACAGGTCGCCCACCCGCACCGTGCCGCTGAGCAGCAGCGCGACCCCGAGCAGTGCGAACACCGCGAACACCGACATCGGAACGGGCGGATAGCGGCCGAACGGCCCCGCCAACCCCAGCACGAACGCGGCGAACACACCGGCCGTCAGGCCCCACAGCGTCAGCCGGGGCAGGGCCGTGCTCGAGCCGGCCGGCTCCGGCCCGTCGGCCGGGTAGCCCGCCGCGGCCCGCAGTTCAGCGGCGTACTGCTCCGGCGTGCCGAGCCGCTCGCTCAGCGCGTCGACCGTCACCTCGTCCAGCTCGTCGGCGATCTCCGACAGGTGCGGGCCGATGTCGCCGATGATCTCCTCGACCTCGCTGGCCGGCAGGCCGGCCAGGGCCGTCTTGGTGCGGGCCAGGTACTCGGCGACCGCGGGGTCCGTCTTGATGGTCATGCCGCCGCTCCCACCAGGCTGTCCATCGTGTCGGCGAAGGCCCGCCACGTCTTGCCGGAGTCGGCCAGCCGTTCCCGGCCGGTTTCGTTGAGCCCGTAGTACTTGCGGTGCGGCCCCTCCTCGCTGGGCACCACATAGGAGGTCAGCGCCCCCGCGTTGTACAGCCGGCGCAGCGTGCCGTACACCGACGCGTCCCCGACCTCCTCCAGTCCGGCCTGCCGCAACCGGCGCAGCACGTCGTAGCCGTACCCGTCCTCGTCCCGCAGCACCGCGAGCACCGCGAGGTCGAGGACGCCCTTGAGCAGTTGGCTGATCTCCATCCGGGCCTCCCAGTTCTCCGTGAAGGAGACTACCACGCATTGCGCAGTAGTGCGTGTAACTCAGCACCGGCAGACGTCCGGGCCGGGCTCAGGACCGGGGCCGGGGCTGGCAGCGGGGGCAGGAGAACGAGGACCGGTTCATGAAGGGCTCGCGCCGGATCGGCCGGCCGCACCGGGGACACGGCAGACCCTCCTGGCCGTACACCGCGAGCGACCGGTCGAAGTAGCCGGACTCCCCGTTGACGTTGACGTACAGGGCGTCGAACGAGGTGCCGCCGGCCCGCAGCGCCTCGGCCATCACCTCGGTGGCAGCGGCCAACAGCTCGCGGGCCTTCGCGGGGGACAGCCGGTCGGTCGGCCGGGCCCAGTGCAGCCGGGCGCGCCACAGCGCCTCGTCGGCGTAGATGTTGCCGATCCCGGAGACCAGGTTCTGGTCCAGCAGCGCGCGCTTGACCTCGGTGTGCCGCCGGCGTAACGACCGCACCACGGCCTCGGCGTCGAACCGGGGGTCCATCGGGTCCCGGCCGATGTGCGCCACGGACACCGGCAGCACGCTGCCATCGGCCTCGGTCAACGCCTCCACCGACAGCCCGCCGAACGTGCGCTGGTCGACGAAGCGCAGCTCCGGCCCGTCGTCGGAAAACCGCAACCGGACCCGCAGATGGGTCTCGATCGGCGCGCCTCCCGGCCGGATCAGCATCTGCCCGCTCAGACCCAGATGAGCCAGCAGCGCCTCGTCGGAGTTCAGCCGCGCCCACAGGTACTTGCCGCGCCGGTCCACCGCCTCCACCCGGCGGCCGACGAGCCGCCCCGCGAAGTCCACGGCTCC
>NZ_DASTBH010000354.1:0-8502 GCF_035712165.1 Actinophytocola sp.
CGGCTCGGCGACCCGCAGGCCCGGTTCGACATCGAGGTGGCGCTGCGTGCCCAGGGGCTCAACGGGTGCAGCGAGCCGCCGTGTTGATTCGCCATCCCGGTGGCGCGGCGCGCCCGCGGACTCAGCGGGTGCAGCGGGCCGCGGTATTGAGCGGCGCCGGCGAGGTGTCGCGACCGTTGCGGTATGTGGTGCCCTCGTAGCCCTGGGTGCACGGCAGCGGGGTGAAGAAGGTGGTGGTCAGGCCTACCTCGGTGTTGCCGGGGCGCAGCGCGGTGGACGCCGCCGACACCGCCGCCGGCGTGACCACCAGCAGTTGCTCCACCCCGTCGCGCTGGGTGAGCAGCACCGTCGAGGTGGTCAGCAGGTTGCCGAGCAGCACGCCGAGCGTCGGCCCGGTCTCCCGGATCAGCTCGCTCACCTGCCGGGCCACCGCCGGCCCGGTGGACAGCAGCCGGCGCAGGTCGGCATCGGAGGTCCGCAGCTGCTCGGCGATGAGCTTCGCGTTGACCCCGAAGGACTTGATCGCGTCGGACTGCTCGATCTGGGTGGTCAGCACCGGCCCGGCGTCGGTGATCAGCTGGAGGGTCTGCGGCAGGTGTTCGGTGGCGAGGTCGGTGAAGCTCGCCGTCGAGTCGAGCAGCACCTGCAGGCTCGGACCGGTGTCCTGGGTGGCGTCGTAGAGCTCGTCGACCACGGTGCGCAGATCCTCCTCGGGCACCGAGGCGACCAGCCGGTCGAGGTTGCGCACCACCTGCTCCACCGGCAGCGGCAGCGTGGTGCGGTCCTGGCGCACGACCGAGCCCTCGGTCAGGTACGGCTCGCCGTCACGCCGGGGCCGCAGGTCGAGGTACTGCTCGCCGACCGCGGAGCGGTTGGCCACCGCGACGTCCACATCGGACGGTACGGGTGGGGCGCCGGAGTCGATCCGCAGGTCCACCTCGATCCCGTCGTCGACCAGATGCAGCTCCCCCACCCGGCCGATCGCCACCCCGCGGTAGGTGACCTCGGCGTTGGTGAAGATGCCGCCCGAGTCGGCCAGGCGCACCTTCACCGTGTACCCGGAGCCGCCGAACAGCTGGTCCAGCCGCGCGTACCGGGCGCCGACGAAGGTGATCCCGACCAGCGCGATCACCGTGAACAGCAGCACCTGGACCCGCACCACCCTGGTGATCATCAGCGGCTGCCTCCCGACGAGTCCACCGGCGGCAGCAGCGGCACCACAGCCGCCGCCGGGGCGTTCTTGTTGGTGTTCAGCTTGAGGTAGACGTTGAGGTAGTCACCCTTGATGCCGTCCAGAACCGCGTCCGGGAACGGGAAGGTGAGCAGAAGCTCCATGGCCTGCGGCAGGTTCTGGCCGGCCTCGGTGAGCCGGCGCAGGGTCGGCTCCAGCGCGCGCAGGTCCGCGACCAGGTTCGCCTGCGCCGACTCGACCACGTTCACCGCCACCCCGGACAGCGAGTCGAGCGTGGTGAGCATCCGGGTGAACGCCGCCCGCTGGTCGGCCAGCACCTGGATGCCGCCGCCCAGGTTGTCGATCAGGTCGGCGATGTCCCTGGTGCGCCCGCCGAACGAGGCGGCCAGCCGGTCCAGCCCGTCCAGCGCCCGGGTGATGTCGGCGCGGCGCGCCTCCAACCCGCCGACGAAGGTGTCCACATTGGTCAGGAACGAGCGGATCTCCGGTTCGTTGCCGTTCAGCGCCTGGTTGAGCTCCCGGGTGATGTTCTGCAGCTGGCCGACCCCCCCGCCGTTGAGCAGCATCGACAGCGCGCCGAACACCTCCTCGATCTCCGGGTTGCGGTTGGTGCGCTCCAGCGGGATCTGCGCGCCGTTGGTGAGCCGGGCGCTCGTCGGGGTGGGCGGCGCGTCCAGCTCGACGAACTTCTCGCCGAGCAGGCTGGACTGCCGCAGCCGGGCCATCGCGTTGGCCGGCAGCCGAACGGATCCGTTCACCAGCATGGTCACCGCGGCGCTGCGGCCGTCCGGGGCCAGCTCGATCCGTTCCACCCGCCCGACCGCGACGTCCTCGACCTTCACCCCGGACTGCGGCACCAGGTCCAGCACGTCGCGGAAGTGCGCGGTCACCCGGTACGGATAGCCGCCGATGTCGGCGCCGCCGGGCAGCGGAACCTCATAGATGCCACCGAAGGAGGTGCAACCGGCGGTCAGCGTGGCGAGCAGCGCGAGGATGGCGGCGCGTCTCATCGGACACCTCCTGCCGGGGGCAGCGGCGGCGGCGGGACGAGGCTGAACTCGTTGAGGTTGGCCCGCACGTCGATGCTGCCCTGTGCCGGGTCGTAGGAGCCGAGCAGGTCGGTCAGCGCCTGGGGGGCCCGGGCCAGCGCCTCCTCCAGCGAGGCCCGCTGCTCGACCAGCAGCCGGGTGGTACCGGCCAGCTTGTCCACATTGGACTTGATCCGGGCCCGGTTGTCCTGGACGAAGCGCTGCACGGTGCCCAGTGCCGTGCTCAGCTCGGCGAGTGCCGCGGCGAAGTCCTGCCGCTCGCCGGCCAGGAACTCGCTGACCGTGGCCAGAAGCTGGTCGAAGGTGCGCAGCTGCTGGTCGTTCGCGGCCAGCATGGTGGTGAACTTCTGCAGGTTGTCCACGGTGGCGAACAGGTCGTCCTGCGAGCCGGTCAGCGTGTGCGCGGCCTTGCCCAGCTCGCGGACCAGGTCACCGAGCCGCTTTCCGTTGCCGTCCAGGGTGGTCGCGGTGCTGTTGAGCAGTTCGTCGAGCGCGCCGTCGGCGTTGGCGCCGTCCGGGCCGAGCGCCACCGTGAGCTTGTCCAGGCTGGTGAACAGCTCGTCCAGCTCGACCGGGACGGCGGTGCGCTCGACCGGGATCACCGCGCCGTCGGCCAGTCGCGGCCCGTCGGTGAAGACCGGCGCGAGTTGCACGTAGCGGTCACTGACCAGGCTCGGCGTGACGACCAGCGCGCCGGCGTCGGCCGGCAGCGGCACGTCGCGGTCCACCGACATCTCCACCCGGACCTGCTCGCCCTGCGGTGTCACGGAGTCGACCGTGCCGACGGCGACCCCGAGCACCCGGACGTCGGAGCCGGCGTAGATCCCGACCGCGGCGGTGAAGTAGGCCACGAAATGCTGGGACCGGCTGGTGCGCGCCAGGGTGACGAAGGCCGCGGCGGCCAGCACCGCCACCGCGGCGACCACCGCCAGCACGCGCAACAGCCTGGTACGGGAACGGATGGCGGCCATCACCGACCTCCTCCCGGTTTCGGTGGCATGCATCCGCCGCCCGGCGCTTCCACCAGGCCGCACAGGTAGGTGTCCAACCAGCTGCCGGTGGACAGACTGTTGCCGACCAGCCGGTAGAACGGTCCGGCCAGGCGCAGGCTGCGGTCCAGGTTGTCCTGGTTGCGTTGCAGCACGTCGGTCACCCGGTCGAGCTGTTGCAGCGCCGGGCCGAGCTGGGCCTGGTTGTCGGCCACCAGCCCGGACAGTTGCTGGGAAAGCTCCCGGGTTCCGGTCAGCAGCGCGCTGATCGCCGCCCGGCGCTTGCTGATCTCCTGCAGCAGCACGCCGCCGTCCCGGATCAGCGCCTCGATCTGTGTGGTGCGGTCGGCGATGGTCCTGCTGAAGCCGCTGGTGTTGGTCAGCAGCCTGCGCAGCTCCTGGTCCCGGGACGAGATCGTCTTGGACAGCGCGGCCAAACCGTTGAGCGTGTCCCGGACCTGGTTCGGCGTGGTCGCGGTGAACGTCTGGGCCAGGGTGCGGAAGCTGGTGGCCAGGGCGTCGGTGTCGATCGCGGCCGCGGTCCTGGCCAGGTCCCCGAACGCGTCGTTGACGTCGTAGGGGGTCATGGTCCGTTCCCGCGGAATCGGTGTGTCCGGATCCAGCTCCTTGCCGCCCAACGGATCCAGCACCAGGTTCTTCTGCCCGAGCAGAGTCTTGATCTTGATCGCGGCCACCGTCTGGTCGCCCAGCCACACGTCCTTGGCCCGGAACGTGACCCGCACGTGGTCGCCGTCGAGATCCACGTCGGTCACCTCGCCGACCTTCACGCCGGCCACCCGCACCTCGTCGTTGGGCTTGAGCCCGGCCGCCTCGCCGAACTCGGCGGTGTAGCTGGTCCCGCCGCCGATCACCGGCAGTTCCTCGTAGTAGAAGGTGAGCAGGCCGACCGCGACCATGAGCAGCCCGCCGACCACCCCGACCTTGACCGGATCGCGCTCCCGGAAGTGCTTCATCGCAGACACCTCGGCTCGGTGAGCGGGATACCGACCGGGCCGCCGCCGGGCGCCTGCGGGGCGTCCGAGGCCGCCGAGCACAGGAACATGTTCAGCCACGACCCGTAGCTCGCCGTGCGTCCGATGGACTCGTACTTCACCGGCAGGTTGCTGAGAAACCGTTCGAACGCCGGTGTTCCGTCGGCCAGGTTCTTGGACAGGTCGCCGAGCGCGTCGATGTCCTTGCGCAGCGGCTCCCGGCTGTCGACCAGCAGCCCGGCGGTGCTCGTGGTCAGTTCGGCCAGCCCGTCGATGGCCGCGCCGATCGGCGCGGAGTCCCTCGCCAGCCCGGAAACCAACTGCTGTGTGGTGCTGATCAGGCTGGACAGCTTGTCCTGCCGGGGGGTCACCTGGTCCAGCACCGTGTTCAGGTTGCCGATCACCTGACCGATCACCTTGTCCTTCTCCGCGATCGTGGTGGTCAGCGAGGCGGTGTGGCGCAACAGGCTGTCCACCGTGGCGCCCTCGCCCTGCAGCACCTGCACGATCTCGAAGGACAGCTTGTTGACGTCGTCCGGCGACAGCGCCTGGAACAGCGGCTTGAACCCGTTGAGCATCGCGGTGAGGTCGAGCGCCGGGCGGGTGCGCTCGAGCGGGATCAGCGATCCGGGGTCCAGTACCGCGTTGGGGTCACCGGCGCCCTGGTCCAGCGAGATGTACCGCTGGCCGATCAGGTTGCGGAACTTGATCGTCGCGGTGACCGAGGCGGACAGCTTGCGTCCCGCGTCGACGGCGAACTCCACCTCGGCGAACCGGCGCTCGACGATCCGCACGTCGTTGACCTGCCCGACGCGCACTCCGGCCATCCGCACGTCGTCGCCGGCGTTGACCGAGGTGGCGTCGGAGAACCAGGCCCGGTAGGTCACCTCGGCGCCGCCGCCCCGGTTGGCGATCGTGACCGCCAGCAGCAGCGTCGCCACGGCGGTGACCACCGTGAACACCAGTCCCTTGAGCAGCGGCCCGATGAACCCCTTCACCGCAGACTCACCTCCGCGCCGCGGAACAGCGGGCCGAGCAGCAGGCTGCTCCAGCCGGGCAGTTCGGTGGGAGCCAGGCCGTAGGCGGGTGCCAGCAGTTCGGTGAGGAACTGGTTCTCCTGCGGGGAGTTCGCCGGAGAGTCGACGGCCGCGGACGGCGTGGTCAGTTGCGCCGCGCCGGTCACCGGGTAGCAGCGCGGGCCGCTGCGCGCCGGCGGCACCGCGCCGCCCGGGCCGGTGCGCCGCGGTTTGACGGTCAGTTCGATGTGCAGCCCGGGCTGGTTGGTCCCGGCGCCGAGCACCTGGTTGATCTGCGGCTTGAACCGGGTGACCGCGTCCAGCAGGCAGGGGAACTCCGGGGAGTACCTGGCCAGCAGGTCCAGCGTCGGCCTGCTGACCGCCGCCAGGTTGATCACGTTCGACCCGTTGGCGCGCAGGAAGCTCTCCAGGTCGGTGGCGGCGGTGGTGAGCGTGCTGAACAGGGCGTCGAGGTTCTGCCGCTGCTCGGCGATCGTGCGGCTGGTGGTGGTCAGGTCGGACAGCGCGTCGATGATGTCCGGGCCGGCGGTGGAGTAGGTGTTCAGCGTGTCGGCGAACTTGGCGATGTCGTCCTGCAGCTGCGGCATCTTCGGGTTCAGCTGGGCGAAGTAGGCGTCCAGCGCGACCAGCGTCTCACCGAGCGGCTTGCCCCGGTCCTGCAGTGCCGTGGACACCGCGCCGAGCGTGCTGGCCAGCTTCTGCGGCTGCACCGCCTGCAGCACCGGAAGCAGGTCGCGCAGGGCCTGCTCGAGCTCGATCGCCTCGGCGGTGCGGTCCTGCTGGATCAGGTCACCGGCCGTGAGCCGGCGCGCCTCGGGACTCGGCGGGAGGACCAGGCTGACGTAGCGCTGGCCGAACAGGGTCTTGGGCAGCAGCCGGGCGGAGACGTTGCGCGGCAACTGATCGAGCTGGTCCGGCGAGATCGCCAGCACGACGTCCACGCCGTTGCCGGTGGTGCGCACCTCGCGCACCGAGCCGACCACCATGCCCCGCACCTTGACGTCGGCGCCCGCCTTGAGCTGGTTGCCGGCCCGGTCGGTGTGCAGCCGGACCAGGGTGTCGCCGGTGAACGCCTTGTCGTAGATGGCGATCGCGAGCATCCCGAGCAGTCCCAACAGGACGATGAAGATCAGCCCGAGGGTCCGGTCGCGGATCCGTGCCTTCATCCGGCCACCCGCACCGTGGTCGTGGCGCCCCAGATCGCCAGGCTGAGGAAGAAGTCGAGCACGCTGACCAGCACGATGGCGGTACGCACCGAACGGCCCACCGCCACCCCCACCCCGGCCGGACCGCCGCTGGCCCGGTAACCGTAGAAGCAGTGCGTCAGGATGATCGCCACACTGAAGATGAGCACCTTGACGAACGACCAGACCACGTCCTCCGGCGGCAGGAACAGGCCGAAGTAGTGGTCGTAGGTGCCGGCCGACTGGCCGTAGAACGTCACGGTGATCGTCCGGGCGGCCAGGTAGGAGGTCAGCAGTCCCACCACGTACAGCGGGATGATCGCGACGAAGCCGGCGATGATCCGGGTGGTGACCAGGTAGGGCATGCTGCGCACGGCCATCACCTCCAGCGCGTCGATCTCGTCGGAGATCCGCATCGCGCCGAGCTGTGCGGTGAAGCCGGAGCCGACCGTCGCCGACAACGCGAGCGCGGCCACCAGCGGCGCGATCTCCCTGGTGTTGAAGTAGGCCGAGACGAACCCGGCCAGCGCCGAGGTGCCGATCTGGTTGAGCGCCGCGAAACCCTGCAGTCCCACCACGGTTCCGGTGAACACGCACAGCCCGACCATCACGCCGATGGTGCCGCCGATCACGGCCAGCGCACCGCTGCCGAAGCTGACCTCACCGAGCAGCCGGACGATCTCCTTGGGGTAGCGCCGAAGCGTCAGCGGCGTGGCGCACAGCGCCCGGACGTAGAAGCCGAACTGGTCGCCCAGCCGTTCCAGGCCGCCGGGGGTGGTCGTGGCCATCACGCCACCCCCTCGCAGGCTCGGTGCTGGCGAAACCCGCCGCCTCGCAAGCTCGGCGCCGGGGCAGTGTCGATCTGGTTCGCTCGCAAGCTCGCTCAGGCCCCCTTCGCCGGCACCAGCTGCAGGTAGATCACGCTGATCACCAGGTTGACGAAGAACAGCAGCAGGAAGGTCACCACGACCGACTGGTTGACCGCGTCGCCGACGCCCTTGGGCCCGCCGCGCGGATGCAGGCCGCGGTAGCAGGCGACCAGACCGGCCAGGAACCCGAAGATCACCGCCTTGATCTCGCCGATCCACAGGTCCGGCAACTGCGCCAGGGCGGAGAAGCTGGCCAGGTAGGCGCCCGGGGTGCCGTCCTGCACGATGACGTTGAAGAAGTAGCCGCCGACCACGCCGACCACGCTGACCATTCCGTTGAGCAGCACCGCGGTGACCATCGCGGCCAGCACCCTGGGCACCACCAGGCGCTGGATCGGCGAGACCCCGAGCACCTCCATGGCGTCGATCTCCTCGCGGATGGTGCGCGCGCCCAGATCGGCGCACATGGCCGACCCGCCGGCCCCGGCCACCACCAGCGTGGTGACGATCGGGCTGGCCTGCTGGATCACCGCGAGCACGGAAGCCGCGCCGTTGAAGGACTCCGCACCGATCTGCGCGGTCAGCGACCCGAGCTGCAAGGTGATCACCGCGCCGAACGGGATCGCCACCAGCATCGCCGGCAGGATCGAGACGCTGGCGAGGAACCAGAACTGCTGGACGAACTCGCGGCCCTGGAACGGCCGCTTGAACATCGCCACGACCACGTCCAGGCCCATGGCGAACAGCCGGCCGAACTCACCGACGGCCGAGGTGGCGACCCGCAGCGGAGGACTGGTCAAGAAACCTCCTCCGCCCGCAAGCTGGCCATGATCCCCTGCTGGGCGGACAGCGGCAGGGTGTCCAGGTGGCGCAGCACCCGCTCGCGGCGACGGCGCACCGCGTCGCGCGGCGGCAGGCCCGGGCTGGGTTGCAGCTGCGGCACGATCTCCGGCCGGGTGCGCGTCGTGGTGGCCTGGTGGTGGGCCAGCTCGGCGTCCACGATGGACTGGTCCTTCTCCTCGGACATGCCGATCGGGCCGATCCGGCGACCGTTGAGGAACTGCTCGACCACCGGCTCGTCGGAGGTCAGCAACACCTCGCGCGGGCCGAACATGACCAGCTCCCGGCGAAACAGCATGCCCAGGTTGTCCGGCACGGTCCGAGCCACGTTGATGTTGTGCGTGACGATC
>NZ_DASTBH010000355.1:0-20016 GCF_035712165.1 Actinophytocola sp.
CCGAAGAGGCCACATGACGACCAAATCCCGCGCCCGACGCGCGCCGACAATCCGCACGGAGACCGACATGGCAACCCTGGTTCAACCGGCCTTTCCCTTCGTCGACGTCCTGGTCGACACCAGCGCGCTGGTGCCGGCCGCGCAGCGCTCGCCGGGCGTGGTGGCCGTCGTCGGCAACGCCGACGGTGCCGCGGCCCCGGCCTCGACGCCGCTGGTGGTCACCAACCATGACGACGTGATCGGCCTGTTCGGCAAGAACAAGGCCGCAACGCCGCTGTCCACCAGCCTGGATCTGGTGCTGGCGCAGGACCCGCGGCCGAGCCGGATCTACGGCGTCCGCACGCCGGCGGCCGGGGAGTACGCGACGGCCCTGGCCGGGCTGGAGGCCGCCGACGACGTCACGTTCGTCTGCCTGGCCGGCGAGTCCGGCGTGGGCAAGGCCACCTCCGGCGGCACGCCCGCGACCGGGCTGCACGCGCTGGCCGAACACGTGGAGACCATGTCGGCCGCCGGGAACCGCCGGATCGCCGTGGCGATGATCGACCCGGCCATCGCGCGCACCGCCACCTATGTGGACACCGTGCTGGCCGCCAACAGCTACGGCTCGCTGAAGAGCGCCACCGGCCGGATGATCCTCGTCGCCGCCCGCGGCGCCACCACCGACGCCGCCGCGGCCACCATGGGGGCGATCGCCGGTTTCGCGCCGAGCACCAGCATGGTGCTCAAGCAGGTGCGCGGCTGCACGATTCCGGTGCAGCAGCAGTACGTTCCGGCGGAGATCACCGGGCTGGCCGCGGCCGGCACGATTCCGCTGATCGACCCGACGCTGGTGCCCGGCTCGGGGCTGTTCATGGCCGACGGCGGCGTGTTCTCCAGCGACGCCGCGCGCAACTACGTCGACGTCATCCGGGTGCTCGACGACATCGAGTTCCGGCTGCGCGCCGGGCTGATCGGCACGGTCGGCGACGCGCGGATCACCAAGGCCGGGCTCACCACCGTGCGGATCCGGGTGGAGGGCATCCTCGGCCCGCTGCAACTCGGCGCGGTGATCGACGACTTCTCGGTCGGCATCCCGCTGCTGTCGATCCTGGCGCTGCCGGAAAGCGCCCGCACCCCGGCCGAGGAGGCCGAGGTGGTGACCGCCCGGCAGACCCGTCAGGTCTCCGTTCTGGTCAGCATCACCTACGGGCCGGCGGTGCACCGGCTCAACGTGACGCTCGCCCCCCAGTTCTGATCAGGAGCAACGATGACCAACCCCGACACCAACTGGAACACCCGGCTCGCCGTGCACTACACCGACGACACCGGCGACCACGAGATCTCGCCGGTCCAGTCGTTCACGCCGACCTTCGCCACCTCCGCCGAACCGCTGCACAGCATCGAGCGAACCCATGTGGGCGTGGTGACCCAGCCGTACGCGCTGACGTTCTCCATGACGGTCAACGCGATCGGGCCGGCGACCGCACAGCTGACCGCGCTAGCGTTGAACGGCACCGAGTTCAGCCTCGCCGTGCAGGAGCGGTCCGGCAACGACTGGTCGTTCTCGACCATCGTGCTGACCCGGTGCGTGATCACCAGCGTGTCGCCGACGGCCGCCACGGTGATGGGCGCCCCGCAGGCCACGTTCAGCGGGTTCTCCATGCACGTCGACGCCACCGATGCCGGTGGCACCAAGACATCCGGCCCGCTGCAGGCCGCACTCTGACCGACCACGGGGGTTCGCGGTGTTCGACGATCTCGCGTTCGAAGACGGCAGCGGCATCGTCGTGCCGCCGGACGGCGACGCGCCGTCCGGGCTGGTGTTGCAGTTCCCGGTGGAGATCGAGGTTCGCATGGTGGCCCCGTACGACCCGGACGAGTTGGTGAGCACCACGCTGGACCGGCTCACCTCGGCGCTGCGGGGGTTGGCATGACGACGGTGCGGGTGCCGGTGCGGATCCGGCTCGAGCTTCCCGGTGACCGGTTCGACGCCGGGCTGCTCGACCTGGTCGGCGCCGCCACCGGCCGGGCGAGCGCCCGCGCGGTGGACCGGGCCGGGCGCACCGTCGCGCGCACCGGGGCAGCCTGGTCCGGCCGGGAGCCCGAGGTGAGTGTCCGGTTCCGCGGCGACCCGGTGCCGGAGTGGGTCGCCGGCCACCTGGAAACGCACGTCCGCGCCGCGGCCGTGCGGGCGGGCCAGCGGCTCGCGGCCGCCGCGCCGGCGAGCACCATGACGGTGACGCCGATCGTGCTGACCAGACAGCTGAGCAGGTTCGGCACGGCGGAGGAGCTGTACCGGGCGCTGGAGCGGTACTTCGCGGGCGAACCGGTCCCGCCCCGGCTGCTGGTGATCGCCGCGGACCGGGCCGGAACGGCGTACCTGTTCCTGGTCGCCGATCAGGCGGTGACCGTGCTGCACGCGATGGCCCAGTGGCAGCCGCAGCCGGACGGAAGGGATGCCGAGCTCGTCACCGGCTACAGTGGACTGAACGCCGACGAGCTGCGCTTCGTCACGGCCGCGGAGACCGAGCCGGCGTTCCGCACCGGGCTCGCCCGGGTGCTGCTCGACACGCAGCGCACGGCCTTCCCGACACTGTCCGAGCAGCGGCTCGCCGCGCAGGCCCGGGACCGGGCCGCGCGCTATCCGTGGCGTGGCCCGAAAACCGTGCTGTACGAGTTCATGTCGCAGGGCAGCCCGATCAAGGCCTACATCTACGTCGGCGACAACGAGCCGACCCGGTCGGCGATACCCGTGGTGACACTGTCCGAGGATGCGCCGTTCGAGCCGGCGGCGCGCACCCGGCCACCGGCCCCGGCGCTGCCGCCGCCCGCCGTCGCGGACCTCGACCCGGACCGGCCGTTCGGCCACGAGCTCGCTCTGGCGGACTGGGATCCCGCCGAGTACGCCGAGCTGAGCGCGCTGATCGACGAGGTGCTCGCCCAGACCGGCGGCGGTGCGCCGCCCCGCTTCGTCGGCTCGTTCGTGCTGGCCACCCTCGCCGGCATCGAACGCAAGGCCGAGCAACTCGGCTGGTGGACCGGATCCGCGGACCGCAAGGCGGAGCTGAAGTACCACGCGCTGGCCGTACAGGCGCTCAACAAGCTGCTGCTCACCTACACCGGGATGGTGTCGCGCCGGGCCCGCGCCGGCACGCTTCCGCCGCCGCTGGCCGGCAACGGCTCGGCCTGGCTCGGCGCCCTGCACCGCGAGTACTTCCCCCGGCGCAGGCGGGTGGTCGCGGCGCTGTTCATCGCCGCCTGCCAGGACGCGCTGCTGGACGTGCTGGAGCGCAGCGCCACGGAGATCGGCCACCGGCTGACCGGCGACGACTGGCTGCCGGCGACCCGCCTGGTGCTGACCGTGCTGCTCGAGGACCTGCCCGAGCTGTACGAGCTGCGCCGCAAGCTGGCCGGCATCAAGGAGTTCTGGCGCACGAGCACCGCCATGGTGCTGGACCTCACCCAGACCTACGAGTTCCAGGGCGCGACGATCCGGTACGAGCCGATCCCGGGCCGCCCCGGAGTCCTGAACCTGGTCGTCGCGACCCGGGACGCGCACGGGGTGCTGCGCACGCTCGACGAGGTCGAAAAGCTGATCAGGGCGCTCATCTCGGAGGCCTTCGCCGCCGACCCGTTCCTGGAGAAGCTGGCCGATCTTCCGGAGGTGGTGGCCAGACTGCGCGCGGCGCAACGGTTGTCCGACCTCGGCCGGCCCGAGGGTGAGCAGATCTCGGCGGCGGTCACCGCCGAGCTCAGGGCGGTGCTCGGCGAGATCAGGGAGCTGAACCGCAAGCACACCAGGGAGGTCCGCGCCGACCGGTCCATCGCCTTCGGCCTGGCCACCTTCGAGGGGAACGCCGCAAGCCCGGTCGGCGCCGACCTGCGCGGCGTGCACGCCAGTGCCGACGCCTGGCTGCGCCAACAGTTCCAGCGCACCGCGCAGCCGGCGGGCGACGAACCGTCCTATGTGGACGAGGACATCTACCTCGACGGCCTTCGCGCCCTGGCCACCCACGAGCTGGCCAAGGACAACTTCATGCACTGGGTGAACATGGTCGGTCTACCGCTGCTGGCGGTGTTCTTCCCGGTCGTGGCCGGCGGGATCGGGCTGGTCCAGGCCGGACTCGGCGCGCGGACCGCGCACGAGCACGTCGAGCTGCAGCGCGGAATGCTGGGCGGCGACGAGATCCTGTCCCGCGCGGACGTCGAGATGGAGAGTGCCGCCGCCGGGATCGGCCTGGGCCTCGGCCTGCTGCCGCTGGTCGGCAGGCTGTCCTCGGCGACCCGGGCGGCGGGGGCGCTCGCGCGCGGGGAGACGACCGCCGCCAGGCTCGCCCGCGAGGCGCTGCTGGAGTTCACCAGCCGCCTCGGCGCCCTCACCGTCCCGCAGCTGACCGCCATGTTCCTGCAGGAGCTCGTCACGGCCAACGTGCTGGGCCTGGCGGTGTCGGAGGCCGTCGGCGCGGTCGCCCGGTCGGTCGCCGAGCAGTACCGGTATCAGGCGGGCGGGTCGCTCGATCCGGACGCGATGCGGGCACTGATCGAGCAGGCGTTGACCGAGGCGGCCGAGCTCACCGAGGAGGCGCCGTGAACGTCCGGGTGGCCGGTACCCCGTCGGCGGCCGCGGTGGCCGCCGCACTGCGCAAGGCGCCGCGGCTGCGGGACGCGATCGAGAGCATCTCCACCAGAGCCGGCATTCCGGAGCCCGTGCTGCGCGCGCACCTCGACGCGTCCGTGGTCCAGGCGCTGGAGCGGCTGGGTGCGCGGTACCTGCGGGAGATGGGTGACGCGATCGAGCAGGTGAGCCAGCTGCGCAGGGCGGTGCACGACTACTACGAGCGCGCCTTCGCCGGCCAGCTGGACACCCCGGGTCTTGCGAAGCTCGCCGAGGCGCTCGACCTGCTCAAGGACCGCACCCGGGAGCTGGTCACGCCGCAGGAGTGGGCTGCCAGGCAACGCCGGCACGGCCGTCCGGCTCCGGCCCCGATGACGAACCTGAACCGGTTCTCGGTCACCGAGAACCGGCCACCCGGACGCCCGGCCATGCGGCTGCCGGCCGGCGACCCGGCCGCCGCGCCACGCTGGGCCACCCGCCGGTTCGAACGCCGGATCGCCGCGCTGCCAACACAGCTGCGCACCGCCATGCTCCGCGCGCGGACGCTGCAGGAGTCCACAGTGGATGCCGTGCTGCGCGGCGAGCACAGCGCCGAGGCACTGCTCGACGATTTGCGGCACGTGCTCGGTCCGGCGGACCTGACCCGGGCGCGGACCGCCATCGAGATCCTCCGCGATCCCGGCCTGCCCTACGCGCTGGGTGGCGGACTGCGCGGCGGTGCGCGACCGAACGCCGCGATTTCCACGATGTACCAGGCATTGCCGCGGACCCAGCGGTCCGCGCTGGAGCGGGCCGCCGCGGCCGACCCGGAGTTCGTCCGGGCCATGGTGCACGGCGAACACGCCCAGGGCACCGTGCGGGACCAGCCCGTGCCGTGGCGGGCCGAGGAGATGGACCGGTTCCTTGCCGACAGCGGGTTTCCCGCGCAGCAGCGGGCCGATCTCGAGAACGCGCTGATCCGGGTCAACCGCGTGCACCGCGGTCAGCGGGCCGACATCGAGGCGGGCGCCGGCACCGGCCGGGACGCGCGTTCCCGGGCCGCCGCGCTCGACGACCAGGCCGCCGCGCTCGGCCTACCGGAGCGCGGCCGGATCGTCACCGCGCTGCGGCGCTCGCCGCTGCTGCGTGACCTCGCCACCCGAAACCCCGCCCAACTGGTGGATCTGGCCAGCGACTGGCTGGTGAACGCGGCCCGGCGGGCGGAGCAGGGCAGGCCGCCGGAGCCGCTCGACGTGTACGTCCGCGACCGGATCATGACCACCCAGATCCGCGGCATGTCCGGCGAGCTGAACGCGGTGTTCCAACTGGCCGACGACCTGTGGGTGCTCAAGGCTCCGGACATCCGGGTCACCGACCCGGGCACCGACTTCATCGTGCTGCACCCGCGGACCGGTGAGATCTGGCTCAGTGACAACAAAACCCTGTCCCAGCACGGGCTCGGCGAGGTGAGCAGCCTGATCCAGAACCTCGGCCGGAACCTCGAGTCCGACGTCGAGGGCCTCGCCGAGGCCGTTGCCGGTCTGCGGGACACGGCGCTGCCCGCCAGGGACCTGACCGCCGTGCGTGGTGCGCTGACCCGGCTGCGCCAGGCCCGCGACCGGGTCGACGAGGTGGTCGGCCGGCTGTCCCGTGAGCAGATCGACGACCCGAGGCTGCAGGCCCGGGTGGCCAGGATCCTCGACGAGCTACGGATCCGGCGAGTGATCACCAACGCCGGCGGCGAGCTGACCCACCTGCAGGCCCGGCTGCAGCAGATGAAGGTGGACCTCGCCGACCTGCGCGCCGTGGACTTCGACGCCGGAATGCGCCCGCTGCGCAAGCGAAAGAGACGCCGATGAGCTTCTTCGAGCCCTACCTGCACACCCCGAGCGCGGTGCTGTCCAGCGGTTTCCGGCTGGTGCCGCTCTGGGCGGTGACCCAGCTGTCCATCGAGTCCGCCTACTTCGTGCCGCAGATCGACGGCACCCGGCGGCGGATCGCGGTGGTCAGCCACGACGACACGATCTCGCTGTCCGCCGTGCTGCTCGGCCCGCTGCGGTTCGCCTGGAAGGTGGCGCTGGAGAGCCTGGCCGAGACCAGCCGGACCACCAGCGGCCTGGTGTTGACCACGACCGCCACCATCCGCACCGATCTCGCCGTGCTGTCGCTGGGTTTCGCCCAGAGCGCGCAACGCCGCGACGCCCTGGACGTGACCCTGAAGATGCTGCACCTGCCCCGTCCGGACAGCCGCGCGAAGCTGCTGGACGTCGCGGCGATCGGCGTGGGTGCCCTGACCGACGCGCTGCCGTTCTGAGGTGAGCCATGCCCACGTTGCCCGCTGTCATCAGCCGACCGCCGCTGGACGACCCGCCGGCGCCGGTGACCGATCCGGCCGAGTTCCTGCTGCGGCTGGAACTGTCCGCCGGGCTGCCGGCCCGGATCGACCTGGATCCGGTGCGCGGCCTGGTGTTGGCCGTCCCGCTCGGGGTGGCCCGCGCGGTGATCGCGGCCGACCCGGCGGAGGTGCTGTTCGACAGCGCGGTGGCTGCCCCCGCCGACCTCACCGCCGGCCGGGACCGGCTGGCCGCCTGGCCCCGGCTGACGCTGGCGCTGACCGGCGCCATCGGCGAGACCGTGCCGGTGCTGCCCCGGATCCCGGTTCGCTTCGGTTCGCCGGGCGCGGCCGCCGTCGAGGTCACCGTGGACCGGTTGGTGATCACCGCCGGAACCCTGCGCGGTCCCGGCCGGTTCGGCAGCCGGATCGAGCTGCGCTGGCGGGATCTCACCGTCGCCCCGGACGCCGGACCACCGCAGCCGCAAGGCGACCCGAGCATCCCGGTGCCGTTCGCGCTGCCCGGACCGCAGGAGGGACGCAGATGAGCCTGCCCACCGGAATCCTCGGTCCGGCCGAGTTCGCCGTCGGGGTGGTCCCCGCCTGGGCGCTGGTGTTCCGCGACGCGACCACCGACCGACAGCTGCGCCTGATCAGCAGCGACAGCTACGTCGGTTCGGTCAGCGCCACGCTGGCGTCCGGACTCGCCGGCGGCAGCTACGAGATCGTCGTCGAGGGGCTGACCCCCGAGGACTACCAGGAGATCCGCCGCCCGCCGCTGACCGCCGACCTGCACCTGTGGTGGCAGGACGCGCCGGGCGGCCGGCGCGGCGGGCTGGCCCGGTTCACCGGCCTGAACAGTTCGCTCAGCGCGACCACACCGGACCCACCGGAGGACAGCCTGGTCGCCCGGTTGCGGGTGGAGCGGCTGTGGCGCCGGCCCGGCCAGCGCCGGATCGAGGTGGTGGTCGACGCGGTGGAACTGGTGGTCGGCCGGCTCGCCGAGCACTTCGTGGCGGGCCGGTGCTTCGCCACCCTGCAGCGCGCCGTCGACGTGGTCACGGCCGGCGTGGTGCCGGTGGTCGGCTACGGCCTGGCCGCCGCCGAACCCGTTGCGGGACAAGCCGACTTCGCCACCACCCCGCCGGGCAACGCGCTGACCGCCATGACCGTGCTCACCCGGCAACTGCAGTCCGCGCTGCGGCTGGCCGGGCAGCCGGTCGCGATGATCCGGGACGGCCGGCTGCACCTCGGAAAGTGGACCACCAGCGCGCAACGCACCGGGCTGGACCGGATCCGCTCGCTGGCCGACGACAGCGGCCTGCTCAACATCGAGCGCGGCGCGGCGGTTCCGCGCGACTCCCGGGTGCCGCCCGTCCTGACGGGCGGCCCGGCCCCGCCCCGGCAGAGTGTCGCCGTCACCGCGCTCGGCCGCCCGGACCTCAAGCCCGGCGACACCGTGCGGCTGGTGCTGCCGCCCGAGGACTTCGCCGCCGGCGATCCGGCCACCTGCCGGATCGTCGAGGTGAGCCACCAGGTCTCGCGGGAGAAGGGTTTCCTCACCCGGTTCCGCGCGGTCCTGCTGACCGGCGCCGATGACGGCTGGGACAGCATCCCGGCCAGGGCCGACGGCGAGAACACCACGCCCCGCCAGCCCGCGGTGCCGTTCGCCGACAGCGCGCACGGAGCCGCCAGCACGGTCGGCGGCGTGATCACCGACCTGGTCTCCCGGGCCGTCGGCGAGGTGCGGTCCCGGCCCGCGATGATCCACGACCACGCGGTGTCGCAGGACTCGCCCCGGCACTCGAGCGATGTCTGGTACGCCACCACGGTCGCCGACGGCCACCCGGGCGCGGCGCAACGCGCGCCCATCACCGCCGATGCGCACGCCGAGGTGGCGCAGGTGCCGTACCTGACGCCGTTCGCCTGGGGCGGGTTCGGCCTGGTGCTGCCGCGCTATCCCGGCACCCGGGTCGTGCTGGCCAACGTCGGCGGCGGTCCGGGCGACTTCGTCGACGTCGGCGCGCTGTGGCCGCGAAACGGTGGCCCGGCGGCGAAACCGGGCGACTACTGGCTCGCGCTGCCGGTGGCGGTCCCGGACCGGGAGCACCTGCGCGACCCGGACCGGCCACTGCCCGACGACGGCCCGGCCACCCACGACCTGATCGACGCCGACGGCACCCGGGTCATCGAGACCGCCCGGTTCGTGCTGCGGGTGACCGACCGGCTCACCCGGGTGCCGGACCGCCCGGCGCCGGACGACGACCTCGGCGACGGCACCGTGCTGATCGAGACCCGGTCCGGCGACGGCACCCCGGCGCGGATCACGCTCTCCGCCGACGGCGCCGTGACCATCTCGGCGCGGTCCATCACGTTCGACGCCGAGGACCAGATCGCGCTCAACGCCAAGGATGTCCGGGTCACGGTCGACGGCACCATGGACGTGAGCTGATGTCCGCGCCGGTGACGACCAACGGATCGGTGCTGTGCGCGCAGGGCGGCAGCACCCCGCTGACCGAGGACGGGCCGCTCACCGTGCAGCAGGGCACGGTGCTGCCGTTCTCCGCCGTGGCGAACTTCGGGGTCTACGCGGGCTGCGTGTTCGGCTCGCCCCCCGGCTCGAACCCGTGCACGACCACCACGCCGGACCCGCCGCCGAACCCGGGCCGGTCCGGCCGGCTCACCGTGCGCGGCGAGCCCGTCCTGCTCGACGCCCTGACGGCCAGGTCCGCGCCCGCCGGCACCCCGGTGACGGTGACGGCCGGCCAGACCAAGCTCACCGCCTCGTGAAGGAGATCCGATGACCACCCCATTGCCCCCACCCGCCGTGCCCGGCGACGACTCGGCGGTGCGGCGGCGCGCGCTGCTCGGCGTCGGCCTGCGGGCCGATCTGGCCGGCCCGGCCGACACCGCCCGCGACCTGGTGCTGCACCGGGGCCCGGACGGCGTCGACGTGGCCGTGGTGGACGGCGTCGCCGCGCTCGGCCAGGACCTCGCGGTCGGGCTGACCACGTTGCGCGGCAGCGATCCGTTCAACCTGCGGTTCGGTTTCCTCGGGCTGAACCCGATGGTTCAGGAGACCTCCCCGGTGCTGGCCCGGGAGGGGCTGCGCAGCGCGGTGGTCGAGTTGGTGGCCGCCGACCCGCGGGTGCGCCGGGTGGTCGACCTGTCCGCCCCGAGCCCGCAGGACGACCGGGTGTCCCGCCGGCTGGACGTGACCGTCTCGTTCGAGGCGGTCACCGGTGATCCGGTGACCCTGGACGTCGGCGGGCTGGCCTCCGGCGCGCCGTTCGGGGTGCTCGGCACGGCCGGTGTGGAGGGTCCCCGGTGAGTGAGGCCTCGCTTGACCTGACCGAGGTGCTGGCCGTCGACGAGTCGGTGACCCGGTCCACCGGCAGCGCCGCGTTCGGCGTGACGCCCGCCGGTTTCCTGCCCAAGCCGTTCACCCGGCTGCTGGCCGAGAAGATCGCGCTCGCCCAGCGGTTGATCGACCCCGACCTCGACCTGTCCAGCGGCAGCGTGCTGCGCAAACTGCTGGAGGTCACCGCGCTGGAGGACGCGCGCACCTGGGCGTCGCTGGCCGCCGAGTACGACGACGCCTTCGTCGTGTCGGCGCGCGGCCGTGCGCTGTCCGACCTGGGCGCCGAACTCGGCATCACCCGGCCGTTCCTGACCGCGACCGGCACCGTGACGCTGACCCTGTCGGCCGCGCTGCCGGCCGGGATCACCCAACTCGTGCTGCCCCGGGGCGCCCGGCTGGCCACGTCGGGCGGGCACCGGATCGCGCTGGCCGCCTCGGTGCGGCTGGCCGCCGGGGCGAGCACCGTGGCGGCACCGGTGACCAGCTTCGACCCCGGCCCGGTCGGCAACCTCGACCCCGGCGCGACCGACGCCGGCGGCGGTCACCCGCAGCGCATCGACCGGTGGGAGATCGCCGACGACAAGCTGGCCGCGATGCTGGCCGCCGACGCGGCGGCCGGGCTGCCCCCGGGCGCCTCGGCGACCGGGCAGGGCCTGGTCCGGATCAGCCACACGGAGGCGCTGACCGGCGGCAACGCGCAGTGGGACGACGAGCGCTACCGGGCGCTGCTGCTGGCCGCGCCCCGGTCGGTGTGGACCCCGGAGGCGATCGCGGCCACCGTCGCGCTGGTGCCCGGCGTTCGCCAGGTCGCGGTGCGCGACGGGTGGGGCGGGCTGGACCTGTCCCAGTCGGTCTTCGGTGAGTTCGACTTCGCCGAGCGGCTCTTCGCCGCCGACCGGGACCTGTCCACGCCGTTCTTCGTCACGGTCCTGGTGGCCCCGACCGAGGCGGCGATCTGGGACGGGGTGACCGGGCTGCGGGCCGCGGTGCAGGAGGCGATCCGGGACGTGCGCCCGGTCGGCATCTTCCCCGAGGTGGTGCGGGCCGAGCAGGTGTTCTTCAGCGTCCGGGCCGACGTGGTCGTCTCCGGGGTTCCGCTGCCGTCCGGCTCGGTGGCCAGCCGCAACTCCAGCCCGAGCGCGCTGGCGCTCAAGCAGCGGCTGGCGGCCCGGCTGCGCGCCCTGGTCGACGGGCTGCGGCTGTCCCAGCCGGTGCGGTCGGCTGCGGTCAGCGCGGCGCTGATGGCCGAACCCGGCGTGGTGGACGTGGTCAACCTGCACCTGGTCCGGTTCCCGAACCCGGTCGACCGGGTGGGCTCGGGCGGCTCGGTGGACTCGCCCAACCAGGAGCTGGGACTGGAGGAGAACCTCACGCTGGCCGCCGACCAGATCGCGGTGTTCGTCGACGCCCCCGACCTTCTGACGGTGCGTGACCGATGACCGGGTCCCCGCTCGACCCGGCCCGCGTCGGCGCCGGCTCGCTGGCCGCGGCGGCGGCCGAGCTGATCGGCCCGCTGGCCCCGGCCGCCACGCCCCGCCCGCTCGACCTCCAGCCCGGCGCGCCGAAGCAGGCCCAGGCGGTGGTGGACACCGTCACCCGCTACCCGCTGGTGTTGGTGACCCTGCTGACCGATCTGGACGACCAGGAGCTCACGGTCACGCCCGGCACCGCGCCCGCGCTGACCTTCGCCCCGTACAGCGCGGCCGGCTCGGCACTGGTGGCCGTGGTGCCGCCGGTGGACGCCGGCGGGACCGCGACGCCGTTCACCGTCACGATCTCCGCTCGACGCGCCGGCGTGTCCCTGGACTTTCCGGAGCTGACCGGCGCCGTCCGCGTCGACCTGGTCCAGGGCGTGCTGGGCCGGCTGCTGACCGTCCTGCTGGACGAGAAGTCCCGGATCCGGCGCACCGCCCGGCAGCTCCGCACCCTGCGCGCGCTGGCCACCGCGGGCGGCGACGCGCTGGACCGGATCGGGGTGGACCTGTCCTGCCCCCGGTTCGCCGACGAGCTGTTCTGGGACGCCACCCGGCAGAGCCCCGGCACCCGGCCCCTGCAACCGCCCGGAACCCTGGAGGACGACGCGTCCTACCGGGCCCGGCTGCGAGTGCTGCGCGGGGTGCGGCTGCCCAGCCCGCCGTGGATCGACTCGGTGGTCAACGGGTTCCTGGCCGACGTCGGCGTGACCGGCCGGGCCGTGATCGACGAGGTGGTCAACCCGCAGCAGTTCGCCCTGCGGCTGATCGCGCCGGGCGACCCGGAGGCGGTGCCGGACCTGCTGGACGCGATCCGCCGGGTGCAGCTGATCTGGCCGGCCGACAGCCCCACCGGGGACACCCTGCACGAGCAGCGGCTGCTGCCCCCGGCCATCGCGAAGCGGGTGAGCGCCCAGCGGGCGGCGCTGGCCACCTGGCAGCTTCCGGACGGTCAGCCGGTGGCGCCGGCCCTGGCCGCGGCGCTGACCACGCTCGACGACCGGTGCGTGCGGTTGGGCGCCCGGCCGTGGCCCCGGCTGCTCGCCGGGCAGAGCGACGACGGCGGCTCCCGGTTCGAGCTCGGGCTGGGCGCCCGGCTGGCCGCCCCGGTGGCCGCACAGCTCGACGCCGCGGTCGCCGCCGCGACCGCCCTGCACGACCCGGCCCTGGTGCCCAGGCCGCGGTCCGAGGACCCGGCCGGCGCCTGGCTGCTGAACGCCTGCGGGCTGCGCACCGCCGAACGGGACAGCGACGGCACCGTGTTCGTCAGCACCGTGCTGATGGGTCCGCTGGTGCTGGACGTCGACCCGGACCCGGGACACGACGTGCCGCTGACCCTGACCGCGCGGCTGGTCTCGGCCGCCGACCCGGACCACGACGTGCCGATGGTGGCGGTGATCCAGGCGCTCGCTGCCGCGGCGCTCACCCCGGTCGCGGCGCCGGCCA
Organism: Actinophytocola sp.; assembly: GCF_035712165.1. Lineage (GTDB taxonomy): Bacteria > Actinomycetota > Actinomycetes > Mycobacteriales > Pseudonocardiaceae > DASYTH01. Next base: position 13,185 of record NZ_DASTBH010000355.1, read on the forward strand.
CCGTGCTCGCCGGCGCGCGGCCGGTCACCTCGGTGCCTGGCCTCGCCGAGGCGCTGACCAGCCGGGCGCTGCCCGGGGTGACCGCGGTCGCGGCGTTCGCCCAGCAGTTGGGCGCCACCTCTGGCCGGGACTACGCGATCTTCGACCTGGGCGCGGCGCGCACCGCGACCGTGATCGCCACGCCTACCGCACTCAGCCCGATCCTGGCCGCCGCGGTGGCGGGCGGCGCGAGCAGCGTCGTCGGCCTGGCCACCGCCGCCGGCACGCTGGCGCTGATGTTCGGGGTGGCCGGTCTGCCGTTGGCCGGCAGCAACCTGTCGGCCCGGCACACCCTGATCCACCGCTGGCAGGTGCGCGCGCTGCGCTCGCTGACCCCGGCGCAGGTCCGCCCGCGGCGCGGTTCCCGGGTCACGGTCGCCTTCCCCGGGCAGGGCGTGAGCGTGGTGTCCTGCCTGGTCAGCCAGCACACCGGGGCGAACGAACCCTACGAGTGGCGCCCGGCGCTGCCCGACGGCGCGCTGCTTTCGCTGCGCCAGTACGAACATCTGCTCAACATCGTCGAGCTGGTGACCCCGGTGGGGGTGCGCGCCGACACCTTCGCCATCCGCCGCCAGCACGTGGACGTGGACGGCTCCGGCCGGGCCACCGGCCTGTCACCCGCCGCCGCCCGGTCCTACCGGCACTACCGCCTCGCGCGTTCCGCGCGGGCAGGACAAGGAGAAAGCTGATGAGCGAGCGGGAAAGCGGCGAGCGGGAGCAGGTGGTGTTCGGCGTCCCGGCCCAGGCGCTGGTGGACGCCCTGCGCGGGGCCGGCATGGCCGACGCCGACGTGGTCGCCGTGGTGGGCCGGGGCATCGCGGCGTCGGCCGGCGTGACCGTCGAGGCGGACCGGCCGCCGTTCGTGTTCCAGACGCAGGTCGCCCAGACCGCGCCGGACGTCGAGCTGAGCTTCGTGCGCACCTTCACGCATCCGGACTTCATCGACGGCGTCACGGTCGTGCAGGCCGCGGCCACGCCCGAGGAGATCGGCTTCAACCAACGGTTCCACGCCATCGAGTCCGATCTGGACGACATCTCCGACGACCTGCACACCGCCAGCAACGGCGTCGCGGAGCTGCGCCTGGAGCTGTTCGGCATCGTCCAGGAGCTCCAGGTGAAGATCACCGAGATCGAGGCCCGGATCGACGCCAAGGACAAGGACAAGGAGAAGGAGAAGGAGGGCAAGGACACCAAGGAGAAGGACAAGGACGGCCAGAAGGACGGCAAGGACAAGGAGGGCAAGGACGGCAAGGACGATCAGAAGGACGGCAAGGAGAAGGAGAAGGAGAAGGACAAGGAGAAGGAGGGCGAGAAGGACGGGCACAAGGAGTTCGCCGACCTGACCGACGCGCTCCCGGCGGGGTCCGATGTGGACGAAGGGTCCGGCACCGGCGAGCGCACCTTCATCACCTTGGAGGAGCGGCCCGAGGTCGGCCGGCCCGCCCTGTCCGACCCGGACGGGGACGAGTGAGATGTGGCTGATCCTCGCCCACGCCAACGACCTTCCGGCCCGGACCCTGGCGCACCGCTGGGCCGGCCGGGCCGTCCTGCGCACCCCGGCCGAGCTGTGCCGCGACCGGTGGACCCTGGAGCTGGACCCCGAGGGAACGGTGCGCACCAGCACGACCGGGGAGCCGGCCGCCGTGGTCAGCAGGCTGGGCGTGGTCACCGCGGCCGACCTGCCCGGGGTGCATCCGGACGACCGGAGCTACGCCGCCGCCGAGTTGACCGCGTTCCTGATGGCCTGGCTGGACGCCTGCCCGGCGCCGGTGCTGAACCGGCCCACCGCGGGGTCGCTCAACGGGCCACCCTGGCACGCCGAGCAGTGGGCGGCCGCGGCCGAGTCGGTGGGCCTGCGACCCGCGCCCATCCGGCGCCGGGTCGGCGGTCCGTCCCGACCGGAACCGTTGTGGCACAGCATGATCTACGCCAACGTGGTCGGCGACTGGTGCTTGCGCGACGTGCATCCCGCGGTGGGGGAACGGTTGTGCGCGCTGGGCCGGCTGGCCGGCACGCCGCTGCTCGGCGCGGCCGTGTCCGGTCCCGGCCGGGACGCCCGGGTGCGGGACATCTGCGCCTGGCCGGACCTCGGCGTCCCCGCCGTGGCCGACGCGCTGGCCAAGACGTTGGACCTGGTCGGAGTGCGCGCATGATCCTGCTGTGGGGCCTGATCCGGGACCGGCCGATCGCCGCGGTGCGCGACCGGTTGCTGCGGATCGGCGCCCCGGTGCGGTTTCTGGACCAGCGGCGGGTGCTGGACATGACGGTGCGGCTGGACACCGGCGCCGGCAACCGGGTTCTGGTCGGCGACGAGGAGCTTGACCTCGACCAGGTGCGTGCGCTGTACCTGCGCCCGCACGACAGCACCCGGCTGCCGGCACTGCGCGGCCAGCCGCGCTCGTCGGTGCAGCGGACCCACGCCACCGCGGTGGACCTGACGCTGAACGCCTGGGCCGACCGTACGCCGGCGTATGTGCTGAACCGGCCGCGGGCGGCGGCCAGCAACGGGTCCAAGCCGTTCCAACTGCGTGCCGTCGCTGCGGCCGGGTTCCGGGTGCCGCGGACCCTGGTCAGCACCGACCCGGACCGGGTCGCCGCGTTCGTCGCCGAGCACCGCGACGTCATCGTCAAGTCGGTCAGCGGGGTCCGCAGCCGGGTGCGCCGGGTGGTCGCCGCCGACGCCGCGCGGTTCGCCGCCGTGGCCACCTGCCCGACCCTGTTCCAGTGCCGGGTTCCCGGGGTGGACGTGCGGGTGCACGTGGTGGGCGCCAGCGTCTTCGCCGCCGAGGTGGACAGCGCCGCCGACGATTACCGCTATGCCCGGGTGCAGGGCCATCCGGACCCGAAGCTGACCGGGATCGAGGTGCCGGACGAGGTCGCGCGGCGCTGCGTGGCGCTCTGCGCCGCGCTCGACCTTCCGGTGGCGGGCATCGACCTGCGCCGCACCCCGGACGGTGAGTGGTACTGCTTCGAGGTCAACCCCTCGCCCGGGTTCACCTACTACGAGTCGTCCACCGGAGCGCCGATCGCGACGGCCATCGCCGGGCTGCTCGCGGCGGCGGCCCTGTGCTGAAGGAGACTTCCCCATGACGGCAACACTTCCCGTCGCCCAGCAGACCCGGTTCGGCCGGGCCGGCGCGTTCACCGTCGAGCTGTTCTCCCCGACCGAGGTGGCGCGGACCGTCGCCGCGATCGAGGACGTGCCGGACCGGCTGCGCCGGGAATGCTGGCGGGTGCCCGGTTCGAACGGCATGGCCACCATCGGCGAGCCGCTGTACCGCAACCGCGAGCGGTTCGGCTACTACACCGACCGGGCCCGGGCCGAGAACCACGTGCTGTACCAACACTTCCGGCTCGCGCACGACCGGGTGGCGGCGTTCTTCGAACAACGCTACGGCGCGCCCGTGGTCTACGCCCAGGAGCTTGCCGTGCCCGGGTTCCACGTGTTCGACTTCGAACGCCCCGGCGACTTCGACGGCGGCGGCTGGCATCTGGACCTGCTGCACACTCAGGTGCCGTACTTCGCCGGCCGGCACTTCCGGATCGCGGACGTGGTCAACTTCACCGTGCCGTTCGAGGTTCCGGACGGGGGCAGCGGCATGGACCTGGAGGACGACCTGCCCGGCGCCCGGGCGCCCGGCGGTGGCGCCGCCGTCACCGTGCCCTACCGGCCCGGCACCATGCTGTTCACCGAAGCCGAGCACTGGCACCGGATCGGCGCCTCGCACTGCCACACGCCCGGCCAGCGCCGGATCACCCTGCAGGGCCACGGCGTCCGGCTGGACACGCACTGGCTGCTGTACTGGTAGTCAGGGTTTCCGCAGTCCGTCCAGGGTCACCGTCACCAGCCGGCGGATCGCCTCGGTGGAGGTGTGCCCGGACGCCGCGGTGAGCGCGTGCGTGCAGTAGCTCGCCAGTTCGTCCGGGGTCACGTCGTCGCGGATGTCGCCGTTGCGCGCGCATTCGGCGAGCAGGTCGCGGATCATGCCGTGCAGGTGGTCCTGGGCCTCGGCCATGTGTTCGCCCCGGTGCAGCACGGCCGCGGACTTGGCGGAGTGCTGCCGGTGTGCCTGATGCGCGAGCACCGCGTAGGAGCGCAGCACGGCGGCCAGCCGCTCGATCGGAGTGCCGGGCTGGTCACCGGTTTCGCCGAGGTAGGCGAGATGCTGGCCGATCTGGCGTTGGTGCCAGGCTTGCAGCACCGCGTCCACGTCCGGGAAATGCCGCGCCAGCCGGGCCTCGGGGATCCCGGCCTGCTCGGCGATCGCCGCCATGGTCACCGTGTCGAGCCCGCGCTCGTGCACCAGCGCCGCAGTGGCGTCAAGGATCGCTTCGTGTGTCTCGCGACGATGCTCTCCGACCAGTTCCACCCACGGTTTCGGCACCCACCCACTCTAACGCGCACCCGCCGTCGCCAGACCGCGATCCTAGAACGACGCGCTGCCGTGCACCGGGTCGGCGGCGTCACCGGACAGGTCCATCGGGGTGCCGCGCGGGCCGTAGTGGAACAGCGGCTCGCCTGCGCCGTCGTTGACGGTGGCATACGCCTCGTAGGCCGGGAACCCGTTGACCTGACCGTTGAACGAGATCGTGTGGCCGGTCAGGTCGATGGTCACCGTGCCGTTGTAGTCGATGTCCGGGGAGCCGCCGAAGCAGGGGTTGCTGGTCGCACCGGCCAGGTCGAGGTGGATGTTGTCGCCGTGCTGGCGCAGGTTCGACCACGCCATCCGGCCACTGGGCGCGGTGTCGCGGCATTCCTCGTCGCCGTCCTCGCAGTCGTACTCGACCGACTCGCCGCAGTAGTGCACCTCGTGCAGTTCGCCGGTGCGCAGGTCGAGCCGGAACTCGGAGTGCGCCCGCGCCGAGGCGCCGATGTCGGCGCTGAACTCGCGGTCGTCGGTGTGAAAGCAGTCGTTGAACCACTGGCTCGGCCCGGGCAGCAGGCGGTGCCCGGCCGCGGCGCCCCGGCCGTCGACGTTGCCGTGGTAGCTGCCGGGGATGAACACCTTGAGCCACACCTTGACACTGTGCGCGTCCGGCCAGTGCGTGCTGGCCGCCCGGGTGTCGATGCCGGTGGCCGGGTCGTCGCCGTGCGGCTGGTCCAGCGGAACACCGGCATCGTGCGGGTCGCCGCTGTGCACCCCGGCGACCGGATCGGCGATGGGTTCCGCCTGATGCCTCGTGCCGTGCCCGTGTTCCGAGGCGTGTCCGGAATGCCCGCCGGTGTGGTGCCCCTCGCTGGGTCCGTGCCCGGCGGGAACCAGCCGGCCCCACACCGCACTGTCCACATGGGAGCCGCCGCCGAGGCCGTTCTGCGAACGGAAATGCTCGACCGCGTTCGCGGTGGCCTCGTCGAACTCACCGTTCTCCGGCACCACCGACTGCTGGTAGTGCTGGTTGAGCATGCGCTGCAGGTACTGCACCCATTCCGAGCTCTGTCCCGGTGACAGATCCGGCTCGCCCGCCATCGTCGTTCCTTTGCCGTCGTAGTGATCGTTTTCCTACCCGGCCAGGCGCGTTCCTGGCCAGTGCGTAGCGCCGTCGCCCGGCATCGGTGCCGGCGTGCACGAAACCGCCCAGAAAGCCCAGCCACACCCCGAACCGGGCGGTCCGGCTCGCCGGCGCCTGGTACCGCAACTGCCGAACCACCCGCTCGGCCCGCACCGGCGCGACCAGACCGCCGATCGCCGCGGCCGCCATCAGCCCGGCGAATCCCACGGCCGCCCATCCCAGGGCGGCCACGGTGCGCCCGGAATACTCCAGGGACCGCCCGACCAGCACGAACCCGGCGTAGCCGAGCAGCAGCGCCGTCCGGGCGATCTCCGCGCCGCCGGCCGGACCCTCGGTCAGCGACGCCCAGCAGCCGCAGGACGCGCCCCGACGCACCGCGGCCACCACGAACCCGAGGAACCCGACGAACGTCAGCACGGTCGCCGTCGCGATCCAGACCGGCCACCGGCCGCTCACCAGCGCCGCCGCGAGCGCGATCTCCCACGCGCCGAGTGCCCGCACGCCCACCAGGATCACCGTGTCGCTGGCGAGGTCGCGGCGGCGAATGACCCGGCGCACCGCACTGCCGGCGTACCGCGGCGCCACCACCTTCGGCACGCCCGCCGCGAACAGCAACACGCCCAGCAGCACCGCCAGGCCCGCGACAAGATCATCCACGGTCGTGACTATTCTGCGCACCCCGGACCAGACAGAAGGTACGCCCAGGCGCACTTTCGGCCCCCCGCCATGCCCGAAGGTGCACCCTGGTCATTCAAATAGCAACCCTCGGTCGACCATTAAACAACCGGTTCACGCCAGCCGGACGGGGGTCTCCGACGGGCTGTTTGGGCTATTTACTTGCCGTCTTGACGGAACTACCTTGCCATTGGGGTGATGCTGGTAAACCGGCTGTCACCCCCTTAACGATAACCGAGCGTGTCCAGGTGGGAGGTGCCCTATGCGTAACAACGCGAACGGCTCGGCGTAACCAAATCACCGTCGGCGACGAAAGTGCCGACCGGTAATCACTGTGGGCCAGCGGGAAACGCTGGTCCTATGTTTTTCCGGCCGGTGCGCCCCGATCCGGGGCGCACCGGGTTCGCGACGTGCGGTACCCCAGCATGGGCACCAGGGTGGCCACCAGGTAGAGGCACCCGGCCAGCAGGACCGCGGTGTGCAGGCCGAATGCGGCCACGGCGGCGCCGCCGAGTGCGCCCCCGATCGGGAACCCCGCGTAACAGATCGCCGCGACCAGGCCGAACACCCGCGTCTGGAACTCGTCCGGCACCCGCTGGTACAGCGT
>NZ_DASTBH010000356.1:0-2608 GCF_035712165.1 Actinophytocola sp.
GCCGGTCGGGATAGCGGTCCTTCAGGTCGGCCAGTTCCTCGGCGAACATCACGGTGTTCGCACGCCGGTTGCCGTAGAGCAGGCTCACCTGCGCGCCGGACGCCTCCAGCAGCGAGGTGGCGATCGACAGCACCGGCGTGATCCCGGAACCGGCCGCCACGAAACAGTGATGCGCGGGGGTGTCCAATACCGGGCTGAACTTTCCCAGCGGTGGCAACACTTCCAGGACGTCACCGGGGCGCAGCGAGTCGACCAGCTCGGCGGAGAACAGCCCGCCGTCCACCCGGCGCACCCCGATCCGCGGCGCCGCGCCGGCCGGCGCGCAGATCGAGTACGACCGCCGCTCCTCGACGCCCTCCACATCCTGGCGCAGGGTCAGGTACTGCCCGGCCCGGAACGCGAAGCTACCGGCCAGCTCGTCGGGCACCTCGAAGGTGATCGCGACCGCGTCCGCGCACAGCCGGTCGATCCGGCCCACCCGCAGGGAATGGAAGGTCGGCCTGGTCATGTCAGAGCTCCTTCAGGTGCTCGAAGGGCTCGCGGCAGTCCTCGCACCGGCGCAACGCCTTGCACGCGGTGGACGAGAACCGGGACAGCTCGGTCGTCCGGGCCGACCCGCACCGCGGACACGCCACCCGGGCGCGCGGCGGCGTCAGGTTCAACGGCACCGGCCCCACCCGGCCGCCCACCCGCGCCGGCGGTGCGATGCCGTACTCGGCCAGCTTGCGCCGCCCCGCGTCGCTGATCCAGTCGGTGCTCCACGCCGGCCGCAACACGGTGCGCACCTCGACCTCGGCGAACCCCGCCGCGGCGAGTTGGCCCCGCAGATCCGTCGCCATCTCCGCCAGCGCCGGGCACCCCGAGTACGTCGGCGTGATCGTCACCACCACCCGGCGGTCGTCGGCCCGCACGTCCCGCAACACGCCCAGCTCGGCCAGCGTCAACACCGGCAGCTCCGGATCGACGACCCGCTCCGCGACCGCCCGCGCCCGGGCCGTGGCGGTCACCAGGTGGCTCCGGGCAGGGACCGGGCCAGGTGCTGGAGCTCGGCGAGCAGGTAGCCCATGGCCTCGGTGTGGACACCGTGGCGGCCGGACCGGCCGGCCACCGAGGACAGGGCGGGAACATCCGGGCGGGTCAGGCCGGCGGCGGTGAAGACCTGGTCGAGCACGGCGTCGACCTCGGCGGTCAGGGTGGCGGGGTCGACGGCGATGCCGGCGGCGGCCAGCCTGAGCTCGATCTCGTGCGGGGTGAACAGCTCGGCGGCCAGTGGCCAGACGGTGGCCAGGCCGGCGACCATGCGGGCGCGGGAGTGGTCGGTGCCGCCGGCCAGTCGCAGGGTCCACTGCGCGGCGTGGTCGCGGTGGTAGGCCAGCTCCTTGACGCCTTTGGCGGCGATGGCGGCAAGGACCGGGTCGCGGGAGCCGGTGAGCCGGTCGAACAGGGCCAGCCGCCAGGTCGAGAACAGCAGCAGGCGGGCGATGGTGGTGGCGAAGTCGCCGCCGGGGCCGGGGCCGCAGTCGAGCTCCACCAGGCGGACGTTGCGGAACTCGGGCTCGTCGCGCAGGTAGGCCAGGGCGTCCTCGTCGCGGCCCGCGCCCTCCACCTCGCCGGCCCGGGTGAGCAGCATTCTGGCCTGGCCCAACAGGTCCAGCGCGATGTTGGCGAGGGCGACATCCTCTTCGAGCTCCGGCGCGCGGGAGCACCACTCGGTGAGGCGCTGGGACAGGATCAGGGCGTCGTCGCCGAGCATCAGGCAGTAGGCGGCGAGGTCCGCGCGGTCCGCGTCCGGGGGAACCGCTCTGTCCACATCGGACAACGGGTCGTCGAAGCCGGTGCCGAACGCCCAGTGCTGCTCGTCGTTCGACTCCGTGATCGACTCGTAGGCGTTGTCGAAGCTCATGGCGCCTCCGCGGCGAAGAGTACGTCGGCGCGGCTCATAGGTGCGGCACGTCCTCGGGGATCGCGTAGAACGTGGGGTGGCGGTACACCTTGTCGCCGCTGGGTGCGAAGAACGGGTCCTTCTCGTCCGGGCTGGACGCGGTGATCGCCGCCGCCGGCACCACCCAGATGCTCACGCCCTCGTTGCGCCGCGTGTAGAGGTCGCGGGCGTTGCGCAGCGCCATCTCCGGGTCCGGGGCGTGCAGCGAGCCGACGTGGACGTGGTTGAGGCCGCGCTTGCTGCGCACGAACACCTCGTAGAGCGGCCAGGACGAACGGGGCTCCGTCATCGCACCTCCTGCTTGGCGGCGTAGGCGGCGGCGGCTTCGCGCACCCAGGCGCCGTTGTCGTGCGCGGCCCGGCGATGCGCGACGCGCTGGGCGTTGCACGGTCCGTTGCCGCCGACCACCTGGGCGAACTCGTCCCAGTCGATCTCGCCGAAGTCGTGGTGACCGCGCTCGGCGTTCCAGGCCAGCGCCGGATCCGGCAGCGTGACCCCGAGCTTCTGGGCCTGCGGCACGGTCATGTCCACGAACCGCTGGCGCAGCTCGTCGTTGGTGTGCCGCTTGATCCGCCAGGCCATGGACTGCTCGGTGTTGGCCGACTTCGCGTCCGGCGGGCCGAACATCATCAGCGACGGCCACCACCACCGGTCGACCGAGGCCTG
>NZ_DASTBH010000357.1:0-3505 GCF_035712165.1 Actinophytocola sp.
GGTAGAGCGCGGCGGTGCCGCCGGGACAGATCGCGACCATGGCCGGTCCGGCCGGGTCCGGCCGCGGCAGCGCAACGGGTGCCGCGGCGGCCCGTAACTCGGCGGCGGAGGTGCGGGTGCCCCGCCGGCCCCGGCCGGGTAACAGCCGGCCGAGCTGCACGGAGGGACCACCGACGTAGGTCAGCGGCCCGATCCGGTCGAGGCTTTCGGCCAGACGGCGGCGGCTCAGGCTCGGGTCGACGACCACGGCCACGGCGCCGATCTTCAGCAGCGCGAAGGCGAGGGACAGGAAATCCCGGCCGGACGGCACGAACAGGGCGACCCGGGAGCCCGGACCGACGCCGCTGGCCAGCAGGCCGCGGGCGAGGAGGTCACTGTCCTCCTCAAGACCGGCAACGCTGATCGACTGTCCGGTGTTCGGGCAGATCAGCGCGGTCCGGTCGGGTTCGGCGCGCGCGAGCTCGGTGAGCCGCGCTGCCGGGTCCTCCGGGGACGCCATGCGCGGATCTTAGCGAACATCCGTGTTCGTGATAGATGGGTTGTGGCCTCAAGTACTCTGCGCGCCATGGGAGGGGCCCAGGACGCCGAGCAACTGCCGCGCGGCCGGCACGGGCTGACCCGCGAGCAGGTGGTGGCCTCCCAGCGCAAACGCATGGTGAAGGCGATGAGCCAGGCGGTCAGCGACAAGGGCTACGCGCACACCTCGGTGGCCGACGTGATCGCCATCGCCGGGGTGTCCAGGGAGACCTTCTACGAGCAGTTCGCCGGCAAGGAGGAGTGCTTCCTGGCCGCCTACGACGCCGGGGTGGAGTCGGTGCTGCGGGCCATGCAGGCGAGTTTGCGCGAGGTGGCGGACGACCCGGCCGAGGTGTACAGCCGGGCCCTCGCGGCCTATCTGCACACGCTGAGCCGGGACCCGGCGATCGCGCGCACGTTCAACGTCGAGGTCTACGCCGTCGGGCCGGCGGCGATCAAGCGGCGGATGGCGCTGATGGACCGGTTCGTCGACGTGACCTCGGAGATGCTGGGCGCCCGGACCCCGCAGGCCCGGTTCGCCTGCGAGGCTCTGGTCGCCGCGATCAGCTCGCTGGTCACCAACCGGGTCGGCATCGGGCAGGCGGCCGACCTGCCCAGCCTGCACGCCCCGCTGATGGACCTGGTGCGCCGCGCGCTGGGCGGACAGATGTTTGACTGAACGCAGTTGTTTGACTGAACGCTGTGCCACAGCGATCCACGGTTCTGCGGACAGCCACCCCGGCGGTGCTGGTGCTCACCGGGATCGTGCTGGTCGCGACCACCATGCGCGGGCCAATCACCGCGGTCGGGCCGCTGCTGGACACGATCCGGACCGATCTCGGCATGTCGGCCGCGGCGGCCGGCGTGCTGACCATGCTGCCGCTGCTGGGTTTCGCCGCCGTGTCGCCACTGGGCTCGGGGTTCGCCCGGCGGCTGGGCCTGGAACGCGCGATCACCCTGGCGCTGCTGGTGCTCGGCGTGGGTGTCGCGCTGCGCTCCGGGCCCGGCCGGGTAACCCTGTTCACCGGCACGGCACTGATCGGGGTCGGCATCGGACTGATCAACGTACTGCTCTCCGGTCTGGTCAAGCGCGACCATCCGGACCGGGCCGCGGCGCTCACCGGGCTGTACACCACCGTGATGGGCGCGTTCGCGATGCTCGGCTCGGGCCTCGCGGTCCCGGTCGCCGACGCCGCGCCCGGCGGCTGGCGCACCTCGCTCGCGGTCTGGGTGGTGTTCGTCCTGATCGCCCTGGTCGCCTGGATCCCCCAGCTTCGGGCCCGGGCCGCCGCGCCGGCCGCACCGCCGCGCCCGGCGGACCGCTCGCACTGGCGTTCGCCGCTGGCCTGGCAGCTCACCGCGTTCATGGGCCTGCAGTCGCTGGGCTTCTACGTCGCGGTGTCCTGGCTGCCCTCGATCCTGCATGCCGGCGGAGTCAGCCCCGCCCTGGCCGGCTGGTACCTGGCGCTGATGCAGCTGACCGGCCTGCTCGCCTCGGCCGTGTCCCCCGCCATCGTGCGCCGCCTGCCCGACCAGCGCCTGTACGCGGCCGGCGCGGCACTGCTCGGCGCGGTGTCCTTTCTCGGCTTCGTCTTCGCCCCGGCTCTGAGTCCACTGTGGAGCGCCACGGTCGGCTTCAGCCAGGGCGTGGGCATCACGCTGGCGCTGTCCTTCTTCGCCCTGCGGGCCCGGGACGCCCACCAGGCCGCCGCCCTGTCCGGCATGGGCCAGTCGCTGGGCTACCTGCTGGCCGCGTTCGGGCCGCTGCTGTTCGGCCTGCTGCACGACAGCACCGGCGACTGGACGCTGCCGCTGCTCATCCTCGCCGGCCTGATCACCGCGCAGGCCGTCGTCGCCCTCGGAGCCGGCCGGGCGATCACCGTGTGAGCAGCCGGAACCCCGCACGGACCGCTCGGCGGTACAGCCCGCCCCCCGCACCGTTTCGGGCCAGCGCCGCCCGTGCGGCGTTCGCGCCCGGAGCCCCGTGCACCCCGCCCCCCGGATGCGCCGAGGCGCCGGCCAGGTACAACCGGTCGATCGGCGTGTCCGCCCGGGCGAGCCCCACAACCGGCCGGAACACCAACTGCTGGTGGAGCGCCGAGGTGCCCGCGTTGATCGCGCCCTCCACCAGGCTCGGGTTGTGCCGCTCGAAGTCCGCCGGCCCGACGACCACCCGCCCGATGATCCGCTCCCGGAACCCCGGCGCGTGCCGCTCGATGGCCAGTTCCATCCGGTCGGCCACCCGCCGCACCCGGTCCGCCGGCCAGTCCTGCCCGCGCGGGACGTGCGTATAGGCCCACAGCGACTCAGTACCCGCCGGCGACCGGCTCGGATCGGCCGTCGTCATCTGCCCGATCAGGAGAAACGGATCGTCCGGGTCCCGTCCACAAGCGAGATCGTTGCTGGCCCCCGCCAACTCGTCCACATCGCCACCGAGATGGACGGTCCCGGCCCCCACCGCCTCAGCCACCGCCCACGGCACCGGCCCGTTCAGCGCCCAGTCCACCTTGACCGTCGCATCGTCCCACTGGAAGTTGTCCAGATCGGCCACCATCCGCGTCGGCAGGTGGGCCACCCCCACCAACTCCCGGTACAAAGCCGGTGCCGGCACGTCCGCCAGCACCCCCCGCCCTGCCCTGACGTCGGTGCCGTCGGTGTCCCGCACCCCCACCGCACGTCCATTGGCGATGAGCACCCGACGCACCCGCCGCCCACACTCCACCCGGCCGCCCCGCTCCTCCAGCCGGCGCACCAGCGCGTCCGTGATGCGGCCCGCGCCACCCTCCGGCACCGGAAACCCGACGTCCTGGCCGAGCATCGACAACATCCAGCCGAAGAGCGCACCGCCCGCCCGATCCGGTCCCAGATCGGTGTGCATCGCGTTGCCCGCCAACAACAACGGCCCGCCCTCACCGCCGAACCGCTCGTTGCCGAACGCCCGCACCGATTGCGTGAACATCCGCGCCAACCGCAAAGCCTCCGCCGGGCC
>NZ_DASTBH010000358.1:0-4829 GCF_035712165.1 Actinophytocola sp.
CTCCTTGCGTGCCACGGCTTCCGCGGCGGCGACGGCCTCGGCGACCTTCGGGTCCGGGGCGGTGTCGAACCAGTCGGCGACCGACGGGTCGTCCTCCTCCGGCTTCGGCCGCTCACCGGTGTCGGCGGGCGGTTCGTAGCGGAACACGCCGTCGTCGCCGGGCGCGCCGAGCATGCGGGCGAAACCCTCCAGCGCCTTGCCGTAGTCGGACGGGACCATCCAGACCTTGTTCGCGTCGCCCTGCGCCATCTGCGGAAGGGTCTGCAGGTACTGGTAGGCGAGCACCTCGGGGGTGGGCCGGGCCGCCTTGATCGCGTTGAACACCTTCTCGATCGCCTTGGCCTGACCCTGCGCCTGCAGGTACCGGGCGGCACGCTCGCCCTGGGCGCGCAGGATGCGGGACTGCCGCTCGCCCTCCGACGCCAGGATGGCGGCCTGCTTGGCGCCCTCCGCCGACAGGATCTGGCTCTGCTTCTGGCCTTCCGCGGTCTTGATCGCCGCCTCGCGGGAGCCCTCGGCGGTCAGGATCATGGCGCGCTTCTCCCGGTCCGCGCGCATCTGCTTCTCCATCGAGTCCTGAATGGACGGTGGCGGGTCGATCGCCTTGAGCTCCACCCGGGCGACCCGGATGCCCCACCGGCCGGTGGCCTCGTCCAACACCCCGCGCAGCTGCTGGTTGATCGAGTCACGCGAGGTGAGCGTCTCCTCCAGGCTCATGCCACCGACGACGTTGCGCAGTGTGGTGGTGGTGAGCTGCTCGACGCCGACGATGTAGTTGGAGATCTCGTACACCGCCGCCCGCGAGTCGGTCACCTGGAAGTAGACGACGGTGTCGATGGACACGGTCAGGTTGTCCTGGGTGATCACCGGCTGCGGCGGGAAGGACACCACCTGCTCGCGCAGGTCGATCCGGGCCCGGACCTTGTCCAGGAACGGCATCAGGAAGTTCAACCCGGGCTCGGCGACGGTGCGGAACCGGCCGAGTCGTTCGATCACGGCGGACTGCGCCTGCGGGATCACCAGGATCGACTTGACCACGATGATCGCTACCAGGAGCACACCGATGGCGACGACGATGACGAGGGCGGCCAATCTTTCCTCCACTCAGCGCTGGGCTGCAGACTCTACCCGGCGATGATCATCGCTCGAGCACGGCGGTGGGAGCGGTCCCGAACTGGTCAAACCGGTTCCGCCCAGACGATCGCGGTGGCCCCGGTGATCTCCATGACGGTGACCGAGGTGCCCGGCTCGATCACCTGCTTGTCGTCGAACGACCGGGCCGACCAGACCTCGCCGTTGAGCTTTACCTGGCCGCCCGAATCGTCCACTCGGGACAGTGCGGTGGCCTTTCCGCCGATCAGTGCCTGGACGTTGTCGGGCACGATCGCGCCGTGGAACCTCGCCTTGAACCACGGGCGGGCAAACGTGACCAGACCGATGGACGACACGGCGAACACGCCGAGGCTGATCAGCGTGTTGCCGAACAGCACCTCGGCCAGCGCCGCGGTGAGCGCGCCGATGCCGAGCATGAGCAGGAAGAAGTCACCGGAGAGGATCTCTGCTGCGACAAGGACGATTCCGCCGATCAACCAGATGAGCGCGGCCATGCTCGTTATGTTCTCAGAAAGTCACGCCGGATATGGAGATGGTTTCGGAAAGTGAACGCAACATGGTGAAGCCTCCGGGACTGTCGCTACCGATGGTGGTCAAATTCGGCTGGTCAGCCGCCGTCCGTGACGAAGTCGATCAGGCGTTCCACCGCGCCGATCAACGGTGTCTCCAGGTCGCGGAAGCTGCTCACCCCGGCGAGCACCCGCCGCCAGCCGTCGGCCGGCTCGCCCCAGCCCAGCGCCGCGCAGATCCCCTCTTTCCACGGTGTCCCGCGCGGTATCCGGGGCCAGCTCGCGATGCCGACCGCCGCCGGCCGCACCGCCTGCCAGACGTCCACGTAGGGATGGCCGGTGACCAGCACGTGCGGGTCGTCGAGTTGGCCGACCAGGCGCGCCTCCTTGCTGCCGGCGACCAGGTGGTCGACCAGCACGCCCAGCCGCCGGCCCGGACCGGTGCCGAACTCGGCCACCCGGGCGGTCAGCTCGTCGATCCCGTGCAGCGGCTCCACCACCACGCCCTCGACCCGCAGGTCGTGCCCCCACACGCGCTCCACCAACTCGGCGTCGTGGATCCCCTCGACCCACAGCCGGCTGTCCCGCGCGGTCCGGGCCCGCACGCCGGCCACCCGCACGGAGCCCGACGCGGACCGGGTCGGCCGCGCCGCGGGAGCGGTGGGCCGCACCAGCGTCACCGGACGCCCGTCGACCAGGAACCCGGCCGGGTTGAGCGGGAACAGCCGGTGCCGGCCTGCGCGGTCCTCCAGCACCACGTTGCCCTGCTCGAACCGCACCACCGCGCCGCAGAACCCGCTGCCCGGCTCCTCGACCACCAGGCCCGGCTCGGCCGGGATCGTGGGGATCTCGGCCGCCGGCCGACGCGAGCGACCGGCGAGCACGTCGCGGCCGTAGTTCTGGGAGCGCACGGCCGACAACGCTAGGCGAGCGGCGGCCCGGAGGCCGTCAGGACGCGCCGGAGAACCCCGTCCCTAGAACGCCGGCCAGGGAATGGCCCGCCAGTCCGCGCTCGGGGTGGGGAACACCGGGTCGGCCAGCAGGTCGGTCAGGCGGCGCTGCAGGGCCCGCAGTTCCGCCCTGGTCAGGTGCTCGGCCAGGGCGGAGCCCAGCGGGCCGCGCACCGCCGTGCGCAGCGTCCGCAACGCCTCGACCGCCTCGTCCGGCAGCCGCTCCCCCACCCAGCCCCACAGCACCGTGCGCAGCTTGGGCTCGGCGTGCAGGCAGATCCCGTGGTCCACGCCGTAGACCCGGCCGTCGGTGCCGTGCAGCACGTGGCCGCCCTTGCGGTCGGCGTTGTTCAGCACGATGTCGAGCGCGGCGAGCAGGCACACGTCCGGATGGTCGGAGTGGGTGAGCACGGCCGGGTCGCCGAACCGGTCCATGGCCCGCAGCACCCGCCGCCAGCCGGCCGGGACGTCCCGCGGCGCGACCACGTCGACCAGGTCGTCGCCGTCCTTGGTGTCCACCCAGAGCTGAACCATGCCGGGCCCGAACGGGCCGTCCCGGTACACCGTGGGCGGCACCAGGTGCAGGCCGGCGGCCTCGGACAGCAGATAGCTGGCCACCTCCCGGCCGGCCAGCGTGCCGTCCGGGAAGTCCCACAGCGCGCGTTCCCCGCTGACCGGCTTGTACACGCACTTGGCATCGACGCCCTCGGCGCTGATCCCGCAGAACAGGGTGGCGTTGGAGGCGTCGACCAACCGGCCTTCGATCTCGATCTTTCCGCAGGTGACCAGCTCGACGGCCGCGGGGTCGCTCGGCAACACCTCAGTCGGACTCTTCGGCGCGCCGGTACCCGTTTTGCCGAGGGCACACGTGTCCGTCCGGGTCGAGCGGCTCGGCACACAGCGGGCACGGCTTGCGGCCGGCCCGCACCACCCGGTCGGCCCGTTCGGCGAACGCGCGCGCTCTGGTCGGGGTAAGGAAAACCCGCACCGCGTCCGGCCCCTCCTCGGTGTCGTCCAGCACGACGGACTCGTCGACCTCCCCTTCGGTGACGGCGAGCAGTTCGATCACCACGGCGCGGGACTCGGAGTCCCAGCCCAGACCCATGGTGCCGACCCGGAACTCCTCCTCCAGCGGGATCTCCAGCGGGTCGCTGTCCACCTGGTCGTCCGGTACCTCGTCCGGCAGGTCCGCGCCGAACCGCCGGTGCACCTCCTCCAGCAGTGAGCCGATCCGCTCGGCGAGCACGGCCATCTGCTGTTTCTCCAGCGTCACGCTGATGGTCCGGGCGTGCTCCGAGGCCTGCAGGTAGAACGTGCGGTCGCCGGGTTGCCCGACCGTGCCGGCCACGAACCGGTCGGGTTGGCGAAAGATATGAATAACCCGTGCCATAACACCTCTGACCCTAGGGCAAACGGCGGCGTGGAGCAGGTCCGTTCCGCGTCCCCAGTTGCCGACTGTTTCAGCTGTGGGCGGACGGTGACCAGGCGAAGCCGTTAGGGTCGTCGCATGGTGAAGATCGCACCCTACGGAACCTGGATCTCGCCGGTGTCCGCCACCATCGCCGCCACCGCGCACCGGTCCCCGCAGTGGGTCGGCGCGCACGCGGGTTCGGTGTGGTGGACCGAGAGCCGGCCGGAGGAAGGCGGCCGGGTCACGCTGTTGCGCGGGGTTCCCGGCGGGCCTCCGGCCGAACTGCTCGGTGAGCCGTGGAACGTGCGCAACCGGGTGCACGAGTACGGCGGCCGCCCGTGGACCGGTCTGGACGCCGGGATCGCGTTCACCAACTGGGACGACCAGCGGGTCTATCTGGCCGACCCGGAGCGGGGCGCGCCGACCCCGCTGAGCCCGCGACCCGAGCGGCGGCACGGCCTGCGCTACGCCGACCTGACCGCCGGGCCGGACGGCACCCACGTGTGGTGCGTGCGCGAGACCGTCACCGGGGACCGGCCGACCGACATCCGGCGGGACCTGGTCGGCCTGCCCACCTCCGGTGCGGCGGCCACCGACCCGGACGCGGTGCGCGTGCTCGGCGCGAGCCACCACTTCATGACCGGCCCGAAGGTCAGCCCGGACGGCGGGCGCGCCGCCTGGATCGGCTGGGAGCATCCGCGGATGCCTTGGGACGGAACGGAGTTGTGCGTCGCCGAGATCGGGCCGGACGGGGTGTTCGGGCCGCACCGGGTGCTCGCGGGCGGGCCGGCGGAGAGCGTCTGCCAGGTCGAGTGGGACGGCTCGGAGTCGCTGCTCGCGCTGACC
>NZ_DASTBH010000359.1:0-2273 GCF_035712165.1 Actinophytocola sp.
TTGGCCACCCGCCCCCGGGCGCCGGCCGGCTGGCCGCGCGCGGCGGCGTCGTCGGGATGCAGCACCACCCGCAGCGTCCCGGCCCGGCGGCGCAACTCGGCGTTGTTGCCGAAGACCGTGTTGAGGAACTCGTGCGAGGCCACCGAGATCAGCACCAGCGGGTAGCGGGCGGCCAGCCCGTCGTCGGCGACCTCCGCGGCCGGGACGTATCCGGCGAGCGGGTCGAGCCCGTCGGCGGCGGCCCGGTCCGAGCGGAACTCCAGCTTGCCCGACGGCGTGGGGAACCCGGCGGCGAACGGGAGGAACGGGTCCGGCACGGTCAGCCGGACGTGACCCTCGGCGCGCAGCCGGTCCAGCGTGATCCCGGCCAGCGCGCCGTCACCGGAACCCAGTGCCTGCTTGGCCAACTGCTCGTCGCTGTCGTAGAGACACGGTTCGGTCAGGCCGAGCCGGTCGGCCAGCCGGCGGAACATCTCGGTCGCCGGCAGGCATTCCCCGGGCGCCGGCACGGCCGGCTCGTTCCAGGCCAGGTAGAGGTGTCCGTAGCCGGTGTGCAGGTCGGCGTGCTCGGTCTGCATGGTCGACGGCAGCACGATGTCGGCGTAGTCCACGGTGTCGGTGGGGAACTGCTCGGCCACCACCGTGAACAGGTCCTCCCGGGACAGTTCGCGGCGCACCGCGTTCTGGTCCGGCGTGCTGGCCGCGGGGTTGGCCGCCAGCACGAACAACGCCTTGACCGGCGGATCGTCCACTGTGGACAGCGTGTGCGCCAGCCGGGTCATGGACAGCGTGCGCACCGGGTGCGGGCGCAGGTCGTCGCGGTACAGCGCGGCCTTGTCCAGCGGGTAGTGCGCGCTGGTGGAGTAGGACAGCCCGCCGCCGGGCAGCGCCCAGTCACCCGTGACGCCCGGAATGCAGGCCAGCGTGCGCAGCGCCGTCCCCCCGCCGGCGTGCCGCTGGATACCCATCGTGGTGCGGATCGCGGTGGGTCGGGTGGTGGCGATCCGGGTGCCGAGGCCGACGATCCGCTCGGCCGGGATGCCGGTGATCTCGGCGACCTTCTCCGGCGGGTACTGCTCGATCCGGGCGCGGAACTCCGGCCAGCCCACGGTGTGCCCGGCCAGGAACGCGCGGTCCTCGGCGCCGAGTCGCACGACCACGTTGAGCAGGCCGAGCGCGAGTGCGGCGTCGGTGCCGGGGATCGGCGCGAGGTGCTCGTCGGCCTGGCGGGCGGTGCGGCTGCGCAACGGGTCGATGGCCACCACGTGTGCGCCGTCCTGCCGGGCGGCCTGGACGAACCGCCAGATGTGGTGGCCGGTGGTCAGCGGGTTGGTGCCCCACAGGATGATCAGCCGGGACCGGCGCAGGTCCTCCGGGTCGATCCCGGCGGGCGTGCCGACGGTGTAGGTCAGGCCGGCCGAACCGGCCACCGAGCAGATGGTCATGGCGTGCTCGGACGCGCCGAGCACGTTGAACAGCCGCCGCCCGGGACAGCCGACGACGCCCTGCAGGTAGCCCATGTTGCCGGTGCCCCAGTACGGCCAGATCGCCTCGCCGCCGAACTCGCCTGCGATGTCCCGCAGCCGGGTGGCGACCTCGTCCAGCGCCTCGTCCCAGGTGATCCGCTCGAACCGGCCGCTGCCCTTGGGCCCGGTGCGGCGCAGCGGATGGGTGATCCGGTCCGGCGCCGCCGCGTGCTCCAGGTACCGGTTGACCTTCGCGCACAGCGCGCCCCGGGTGAACGGGTGGTTGGCGTCACCGCGCAGCCCGACCGCCCGGCCGTCGCGGACGGTGACCACCCAGCCGCAGGTGTCCGGGCAGTCCAGCGGGCAGGCGCCCAGCACCTTCAGTTCTGTCGTCATCCGCCCTCCCAACAGCCACGCTCAGTATGCCTCCTCGGCCACCGCGAGGAACCGGGCCAGTACCGGCGCTGAGTTGGTAGTCGACCAGGCCAGGGCCAGTTCCCAGGGCGGCAGGCGGTCGCTCAGGGGGCGGTAGACCACGGCGTCGCGGGCGCTCGGCGGGGTGGGCGCGATCAGCAGCGACACACCCATCCCGGCGGCGACCAGGGTGATGATGGTCTGCACGTCGGCGCCCTCCTGGACGATCCGAGGGGTGAAGCCGGCGGCGACGCAGTGGCCGACGATCGCGTCCTGCACGGACGGGCCGGAGGCGCGGGTGTAGAGCACGAACGGCTCGCCGGCCAGCGCCCGCAGTGGCACCCGCACCCGCCTGGCCAGCGGATGGCCGGCGGGCAGCGCCACGACCAGCGG
>NZ_DASTBH010000360.1:0-5977 GCF_035712165.1 Actinophytocola sp.
GTTTCGTGGAGCCGCCCTGCGGCTCCACGGTGATGCTGAACGCGTTCGCGGCTCCGAGCACGTCGATGTCCAGTCTGCTGCCCGCCACCAGTCCGGCCGACTTGGTTCTGATGATCTCTTCGCGGTTGTTCTCGTTTTCGACGACCATCCACGCCTGGTACACCTGGCCGGGTTGCAGCCGGCCCATACCGGCGGTCAACACCACCGCCCGGTTCTGCGAGCGAGACATCACCACCGTCGCCGAGCCGCCGTTGTCCACCTCGGCGGTGACCACCCGCGCGTCGTCGGCCTGCAGGATCGCCACGATCTTCTGGCTCTCCTCGCCGGACTGCTGCTCCCGCACCAGCAGCACGCCCAGCGCCGCCGAGACGACCAACAACACCGCGGCGGCCGCGGAACTGAGCCGTAACGCCCACCGCGACGGCGTCCGCCGGGTACGCAACGGCGTCAGCGTCGGCGGAAGCTGTCGGACCCGGCCGATCTCGGCCAGCACTCGGGCCTTGAGGTGGGGCGGTGCGGGGAGGGTCGCGGCCCGGCCCAGCCTCGCCGCGGCCTCCCGCAGCTCACCGACCTCTGCGCCGCACGCCTCGCACGCGGCGAGGTGCCGCTCGAACTCGACCCGTTCCAGCTCGCTGACGGCGTTCAACACATAGGCGCCGGTCAGGACGTGCACGTCGGGGCTCATCGAGTCACCGCCGGGCAGTCCCGCAGCCGGATCAACCCGTCCCGAAGCCCGGCTTTCACGCCACCCAGCGGAGCGCCGAGCAGTTCAGCTACCTCACGATAGTTACGGCCGCCGTAGTAGGTCAGTACGACCGACTTCCGTTGCGCGTCGGTGAGCGTGCCCAGGCACCGGCCCACCTGCTCGTCCTCCCTCAGCGTGCCGACCTCGTCGAACCGGCCGGGCGGCTCCTCGCGCCGCACCCGATCGACGGCTCGCCGGTGCGCCAGCGTCAACGCCCACGTCAACACGCTGCCCCGCTCCGGGGAATACCGTGACGCGGTTTGCCATAACGCCACCATGACCTCTGTGGCCAGTTCCTCGGACCGGG
Source organism: Actinophytocola sp. (assembly GCF_035712165.1). GTDB lineage: Bacteria > Actinomycetota > Actinomycetes > Mycobacteriales > Pseudonocardiaceae > DASYTH01. The sequence goes on from NZ_DASTBH010000360.1 coordinate 1,053, forward strand.
CCTCGTCCCGCAACACCCGCCGAACCAGGCCGAACACCGGCCCGATCAGAATGTCGTAGAGCCGCGCGAAGGCGACCTCGTCACCACGAGCGACCCGGTGCAGCAGGGCCTCGGCGTCTTCCTGGGCGGGCATCTGACGAGCACGTTCACGTATGACGTTGGGCCTCGGCACTTGCACGTCTCCTGATCGTTGGCTGGCGTCTACCCGGTCATTCGATGCCGTGCCAACTTCGGATGGCCCGAATTTCGACCAATCTGCCAACCGCCCGGCCCCGAAACCCGGATCGGGGGTTCACCGAGCCGACCTGGCAGGGCGCGCGGTAGGTGGTGAGGATGTGGGCATGAGTTCATCGCAGCCGGCGGACGATCAGCGCTACCTGCTCGACAACGCCCGGACTGAGGCGGGCGAGCGGTTCACCTGGCTGGCCGAGCTGTTCGACGGTGTCACATGTGGACACTTCGACCGGCTCGGGGTCGGCGCCGGCTGGCGCTGCTGGGAGGTGGGCGCCGGCGGCCCCAGCGTTGCCGAGGCACTGGCCACGGCCGTGGGTCCAACCGGTTACGTGCTGGCCACCGACATCAATCCGGCCTGGTTGGACCCGCACGGCGGCTACGAGGTGCTCCGGCACGACATCGTCGCCGACCCGCCGCCGCAGCCCGGCACGTTCGACCTGGTCCATGCGCGGCTCGTGCTCGTGCACGTGCCCGACCGGGCCGCCGCGGTGGCGACCATGGTGGCGGCGCTGCGGCCCGGCGGTTGGCTCCTGGTCGAGGATGCCGACACCGAACTGCAGCCGCTGGCCTGCCTCGATGAGGTAGGCCCCGCGCAGCGCGACGCCAACCGGCTGCGGCGCGCCGTGCGGGAGTTGCTGACCCGCCGCGGCGCCGATCTGCGCTACGGCCGGACCCTGCCGCGGGTGTTGCGTGCGGCGGGCCTGGTCGAGGTCACGGCGGCCGGCTGCTTCCCGGTCGGCGGACCGGCCTGCGACCGGCTGGAGGCCGCGACGGTGCGCATGGTCCGCGCCGAGTTGCTCGCCGCCGGTCTGGCCACCGACGCCGAGATCGACGCGCACCTGGCCGCCGTCGATGCCGGCGAGCTCGACCTCACCCTCGCGCCGCTGATCTCGGCGTGGGGACGCCTCCCGGGCTGAGCCGCCGTCAGAAGCCGCGAAAGACGCCGTCCTCCGCTGTGGCGTTTCTGAACTCGTGCCAGTCCATGTTTCCCAGGTTGATGTTGTTCTCCACGCCCCACAGCGCGGCGGGGACTACCCGGAACGGGCGGAGATCGCGTGGGTCGTCGGCGCCGACCTGGTAGACCCAGACGGCCAGGATCGGGTGCTCGGGGTGGCCGAAAGTCTTCTCGTCAGCCAGGAACGAGGTGATCGCCCCGCCGGCGTGTCTCGCCGTCAGGTCATCGGTGCTGAGGCCTTCGAAGGCCGGATCGCTGACCGGATGGACATCGGCCAGAAACCCTTCCTCGCTGGGCGTCCCAACCTCACGAAGGAGGGTCGCCCAGCCGGCGTCATCACCGAACCAGGTGCGGACGAGGACCGAACCGCGCAGCAACGTGGCCATGCGCGGACACGATACGGACACCGCCCAGGCTCAGGCATCCGGCAACGGTGTTCGGGCGAGGAAGTCCGCGATGGCGGCGGTGAGGTCGCCGGGGGCGAGTTCGGCGACGTGGTGGCCGGAGTCGATGCCGTGGCCGGTCACGTCGGTGGCCCAGTCCCGCCAGATGCGCAACGGGTCGCCGTAAAGCTGTTCGAGGTCGTCGCGCAGGGACCACAGGACGAGCACCGGCTGGTCGAGCCGTCGGCCGGCGGCGCGGTCGGCGCGCTCGTCGCGGTAGTCGACGGTCAGCCCGGCGCGGTAGTCCTCGAGCATGCCGCGCACCACCTCGGGATCGCGCATCGCCGCCCGCCACTCGGCGTGGTTCTCCGCTCCCATGATCTCCGGGTCGCCGCGGTACCACGCGTCGGGATCGGCGTTGATCACCCGCTCCGGCGTTCCCGGTTGGGCGAAGAAGAACCAGTGCCACCACTGCGTGGCGAACCGCGGTGTGATGCGTTCGAGGTGCTCGCTGATCGGCAGGCAGTCCACCAGCACGGCCCGGACCACGTGCTCGGGATGGTCGAGCGCCAGCCGCAGGGCGAAGTAGCTGCCCCGGTCGTGCCCGACGACGGCGAACCGGTCGTGGCCGAGCGCGCGCATCGCGGCCAGCAGCCGGCGGGCGCCGGCACGCTTGGAATGCGGTTCGTGGTCATCGGCGGGCACCGGCTTGCCGGACCGGCCGTAACCGGGCAGGTCCGCGCACACCACGGTGAACCCCTCGGCCACCAGCCGGGGAGCCACCCGATGCCAGGTCGCCGAGGTTCGCGGATGCCCGTGCAACAACAACACCGCCGGCCCGGCGCCCGCGTGCCGAACGAACACCGGCAGCCCGGCACCGTCCACCGTCTCCGCCTGAAAGCCCTCGAACATGATCACGGGATGCCCCGGACGCGGTCCGGCTACACGCGACAGACGCCCGCACATGAGATCGTCATGAGCGTGATTCTCAGGACTTGGCGCGGATGGGTGGAGACGGCGCGGGTAGCGGAGTACGCGCGGTACGTGGAGCGGACCGGACTGCGCGCGTACCGCGCGGTGCGGGGCAACCGCGGTTGCCAGTTCGTCGCGCGCGAGCTGGGCGACGGCCGCAGCGAGGTGATCACCCTCAGCTGGTGGGACTCGCTGGACGTGATCCGTGAGTTCGCGGGCGAGGACATCTCGGTCGCCAGGTTCTATCCCGAGGACGACGAGTTCCTTGTGGACCGCGAGACATTCGTGGTGCACCACGTGGTGTACGACCAGTGAACTACGCGGGGTGGTGGCCCGGGCCGGGGGCCTGGCCCGGGCGGTGCGCCAGCGGGGTGGGGCTCAGGTCGGTGTCGTCCTCGCCGGCCTCCAGCAGGGTCGCCGCGGCGCCGACGATACGCGGATCGGGAACGCCGATGGCCTCGGAATCCTTGTCGTCGTAGGCGAACCTGGCCAGCACACTGCGCATCGCCTCGAGCCGGGCGCGCCGCTTGTCGTTGCTCTTGACCACCGTCCACGGGGCGATGTCGGTGTCGGTGGCCCGGAACATGGTCACCTTCGCCTGGGTGTAGGCATCCCAGCGGTCCAGCGACTGGATGTCGGTGAGGCTCAGCTTCCACCGCCGCACCGGGTCGACCTGCCGGATCATGAACCGGGTCCGCTGCTCGGCCTGCGACACCGAGAACCACAGCTTCACCAACAACACCCCGTCGTCGACGAGCATCCGCTCGAACGCGGGCGCCTGCCGGATGAACCGCTCGTACTGCTCGTCGGTGCAGTAGCCCATCACCCGCTCCACACCGGCGCGGTTGTACCAGGACCGGTCGAACAGCACGATCTCCCCCGCCGTCGGCAGGCGGTTGACGTACCGCTGGAAATACCATTCGCCCTGCTCGCGGTCGCTGGGCTTGCCCAACGCCACCACCCGGGCCACGCGCGGGTCGAGGTGCTCGGTGAACCGCTTGATCGTGCCGCCCTTGCCGGCGGCGTCGCGGCCTTCGAACACGATCACCATCCGCTGCCCCGTCGCCTCCACCCAGTACAGCAACTTCAGCAACTCGATCTGCAACAGGCGCTTCGTGCGTTCGTACTCCGCGCGGCCCATCCGCCGTTCGTAGGGATAGTTGTCCCGCCAGGTGTCCACCTCCGCGCCGTCCGCCCGGCGCAGCACCGGCTCCTCGTCGCTGTAGTCGACCGTGACGCCCTCCCCCAACTCCGGGAACGCCTCCGCCAGCGCAAGCGACTCATCGACCACGAACCGGACATACCCCCCGGAGACGACGGCAAACGGCGGTGGGCAGAATGCCCCCGAGCGGGTCGGCCGAGGTCAAGGCTTCCCCGGCCGACCACCGGCCACAGGAGACTCCCCCTGTGACGGTCAGCCGGTGTACGCGGCGAGGATGCGGGTGAACTCCCAGTTCTGTTGGGGGACGCCGCTGCAGCTGTCGGCGGGGCCGTTGGCGCAGGGGCGGTCGCGGTTGACCGACCAGAAGGTCAGGCGGGCCAGGTGGTGTTGCTGGGCGTAGCCGAGGATGGTGCGGAAGTTGTTCTGGGTCACCGTCTCGGACACGTCGGTGATGCCGTTCATGGAGGAGATGCCGCTGTGCCGGTACGCCTGGTCGTCGGTGTAACCGTAGGCGGCGCGGACGGCGTTCTTCAGGCCATCGGTGGCGCGGATGGTCAGTTGCGCCATGTCCTGGCCGGCGCCGCCGAAGTCGAACGGCATGATGGTCCAACCGTCGACGGTCAGGCCGGCGGCGGCGGCCCGGTTGATCATGCTGGGGTCGGGGCCGCTCTGGTTGCTGGGGAAGGTCACGTAGACGGTCAGGCCCGGGTTGTTCGCCTTGACCGTGCGCAGCGCGTCGATGGTGCGTTGCTGGATGGTGGGGTTGTCGTAGGCGGCGCCCTCGATGTCGATGTCGATCGCGCGCAGGCCGTAGGCGTTGATCACCTGCTGGTAGGCGCCCGCGAGGGCGGCCGCGGTGGTGCAGGACGCCTCGAGTTTGTTGCCGCTGGCGCCGCCGAAGGACGGGATCACGTTGCCGCCGGCCGCCCGCACGGTGTTGACGGTGTTCTGGTCCACGCCGCCGGTCAGCGGCCGGAAACCGTCCCACTGCGGGTTGCAGGCGCCGTTGCTGAGGATGAAGGCCATGGTGAACCAGCGGACTCCGGTGGCGGACATGACCGTGGTCGGGTTGGGCGGGCTGCCCCAACCGTTGTAGTAGTACGGCGCGACGGCCATCGCCCCGGCCGGCGGCGGAGGTTGGGTGCCGCCGCTAGGTGCGGTCCACTTCTGGTTGGCGGCGCCGGTGCACGACCAGAGCTGCAGCCGGGTGCCGTTGGCC
>NZ_DASTBH010000361.1:0-4868 GCF_035712165.1 Actinophytocola sp.
GGCCGGGTCGAAGCCGGCGAAGGCGGCCCGGAACGCCGGGCGCTTGCGCAGGATCGTGATCCAGGACAGGCCGGACTGGAACGCCTCCAGCGTCAGCCGCTCGTAGAGGGCCGCCTCGCCGCGCAGCGGAACACCCCACTCCTCGTCGTGGTAGGCGATGTAGTCCGCGGTGGAGTTGGCCCAGGGACAGCGCTCGCGGGTCATCGGGCCTCGGGCTCGGCGGCGTCCCGGTCGCTCTCCAACTCGGCCACCCTGGCGCGCAACGCGTCCAGCTCGGCGCCGACCCGGTCCAGCACCCAGTCGACCTCGGACATCTTGTAGCCGCGCACGACCTGCTGGAACCGCACGGCCCGCAGGTCCTCGGCCTCGATGCCGGACTCGGGCAGCCGGGTCGGCGAGGCGCCCGGCGGCAGCGGCGGCAGCTCCTCGCCGCGCCCGAACAGCACCGACGCCAGCAGAAACACCACGGCGGCGACGAGCGCCATCACGACCAGGTAGATCAGCGCGGTGGTCACGCCAAGATGGTGCCACGCCCGCACCGGTGGCATAACCCGGCGGTCAGCGGCCGCAGGGCACCAAGGCCTGTTCCTGGGTCATCGCGTGAGGTCTTGGGCCGACCAACGAAACCTCAGGGGTACCGTGACGGCCCCCGGCCACAATCCACCGGAGGTCCGCACCGGTCGCTGGAACGCAACCACCGCATCTAAATTCCGGAGAGGCGAACCAGCTCGCGCATGGGTGGGCGGTCGGTGGCCGGCACGCTCGTGGTGTCCGGCAGCCACTCCCCGGCGACCTGGAGGAACTGGGTCAGCTCGGCGGTCGGCGGGTCGAACCCGCACCGGGCCAGCGCGGTGCCCAGGATCTGCCGCGCCATCAGGCCGAGCTCGGGCAGCGTGCGGTTGCGGTGCATCCGCACGCCCAGGTTGACCTGCGCCAGCCCGGACAGGCCGACCAGGGTGTGCGCGTCGAGCAGCAACCCGATCTCCACGCCGTAGCCGGCCGCGAACGGCACCGACTCCAGGAGTTTGCGGGTGCCGGCGTACTCCCCGGCCAGCGGCTGGATCACGCCGGACAGCTCCGGCCGCAGCACCGAGAGCAGCGGCCGGGCCAGCACCTCCGTCACCCGGCCGCCGCCGGACTCCGCCCCGGCGATCGGCCGCCGGTAGAACGCCTTCACCAGCTGCACGTCCGGCTCGCACAGCAGCGGGCCGAGCAGGGCCGGCACGAACCCCGGATCGGGGTCGACCAGGTCCGAGTCGATGAACGCCAGCAGGTCGCCGCTGGTCGCCGCCAGCGACCGCCAGAGCACCTCACCCTTGCCGGGCAACGGTTCCAGCTCGGCCAGCACCTCGGTCCGGCGCACCACCCGGGCCCCGGCCGCGGCGGCGACCTCGACGGTCCGGTCGGCGGAGCCGGAGTCGATCACGACCAGCTCGTCGACCAGGGTGCCGAGCAGCGGAGCGACCGAGGCGACCACCGCACCGATCGTCGGCTCCTCGTCGAGCGCCGGCAGGACCACGCTCACCGTGCGGGAACCCTTGGCCCGCACCAGATCCGGCACCGACCACGGGCGGTCCTGCCAGGTCCGGCGGCCGAACCAGGCCAGCGCGTCCGGGTGCATCACGCCAGCGCTCGCAGGCAGCGGGCCGGCGGCCGGGTTCCGGCGATGCTCGCCACCATCTCGACCACCCTCCTGGTCTGCCGCACCTCGTGCGCCCGGAACACCTTCGCCCCGGCGTAGGCCGCGACCGAGGTCGCTGCCAGCGTCCCGTCCACCCGCTCGGTCAGCCCGACGCCCAGCGTCTCGCCCACGAAATCCTTGTTGGACAACGCCATCAGCACCGGCCAGCCGGTGGCCACCAACTCGTCGAGCCGGCGCAGCAACTCCAGGCCGTGCCAGGTGTTCTTGCCGAAGTCGTGCGTCGGGTCGATCAGCACCCCGGCCCTCGGCACACCGAGCGCGACCATCCGCTCGGCCCGGTCCACCAGTTCGGCGGCCACCTCGGCCACCACGTCCAGGTACCGCACCCGGTGCGGGTCGGTGCGCGGCCGGGCGCCGCCGGTGTGCGAGCAGACGATCCCGGCGCCGAACTCGGCCGCCACCTCGGCCACGGCCGGATCGGCCCCGGCCCAGGTGTCGTTGATCAGGTCGGCGCCCGCCCGGCAGGCCGCCCTGGCCACCTGGTGCCGCCAGGTGTCGATGCTGATCACCAGGTCGGGGTGGCGTTCCCGGACCGCGGCGACGAACGGCACCACCCGCCGGGTCTCCTCGGCGACGTCGACCTCCTCGCCGTGCGAGCCGGCCCGCACTCCGCCGATGTCGACGATGTCGGCGCCCTCGGCGACCACCCGGTCCACCGCCGCCATGGCCGCCCGGTCGTCGAAGGTCGCGCCCCGGTCGTAGAACGAGTCCCTGGTGCGGTTGACGATGGCCATCACCAAGGCCCGGTCGGTGGGGACGGCGCGGGCGCCGAACCGGATGGTCTGCACGGTGCGATGGTGCCACGGGGCCGCGCACCGGCACGCTCCCGATACACTGTGGACACAATCTGTGACGCTTGGGAAACCTGGCCGGCCGGTCAGTGTGTCTCGCCCCACGCCTGGTAGGCGTCCTCGACCACCCGGATGGCGTCGTCGATGTCGTCGGTCAGATGCAGCAGCGCCAGGTCCTTCTCGCCGATCTTGCCCTCGCCGTAGACGAAGTCGCGCACCCAGGCGTGCAGCCCACCCCAGTAGCTCCGTCCAAAGAGGACGACCGGGAACTTGGTCACCTTCTTGGTCTGCACCAGGGTCAACGCCTCGAACAGCTCGTCCAGCGTGCCGAAGCCGCCGGGCAGGCAGATGAACGCCTGGGCGTACTTGATGAACATGGTCTTGCGGGTGAAGAAGTACCGGAAGTTCACCCCGAGGTCGACCCACGGGTTGAGGCCCTGCTCGAACGGCAGCTCGATACCCAGGCCGATGGACAGCCCGCCGGCCTCCGAGCAGCCGCGGTTGACCGCCTCCATGGCCCCCGGGCCGCCGCCGGTGATGGCGGCGAAGCCGGCGTGCGCCAGCGCCGCGCCGATCTCCCGGCCCAGCTGGTACTCGGGGTGGTCGCGGGCGGTGCGCGCGGAGCCGAACACCGTGACGGCGCGGGGGACCTCGGCCAGGGCCCCGAAGCCCTCGACGAACTCCGCCTGGATGCGCAGCACCCGCCACGGGTCGGTGTGGACCCAGTCGGTCGGGCCACGCGAGTCGAGCAACCGCTGGTCGGTCGTGGTCTGCTCGGACCGCCGGGCCCTGCGCAGCACGACCGGGCCCCGCTGCTTCTCCCTCGGGTGCTCCTCGTCCTCGGGTTGCTCGATCGGTTCCTGGTTGCTCACGCCGGGAGTCTAGGGCGAGGCGGGGGGCAACCGCCGGGGATGTGGCCGCGTCCTACCCCGGCGAGAACGATCATCGGAGGGCACCGTGACGACATCGGACAACATCGATCGAGTGCTGCGTGCCTTGCGCAGCGACATCGCCGCGCTGGAGAACCGGATCCGCTACCTGCACACCGACTGGCGGCGGGGCGCGGCGGCCTGCGGCCTGGCCGGCACGATCCTGGCGCTCACCGTGGCGCCCTGGGTGTCGCGGGAGAACGGGCGCGACCCGCACAACCTCTGGCAACTGGCGGAGGACCGGCCGCTGGCGCTCGCCACCCTGGCCCTGATCCTGCTGTTCGGCCTGTTGACCTTCAACCTGACCGACAGCCGGCTCTTCCACGGCATCATGGCCGGCGTCGGCGGCCTGGCAGCGGTCGGTGTGATGTTCGCCGGAGCCGGCTCGGACAGCGACTACACGGCCGCGACCGGGCGGTGGCTGATGTTCTTCGCCCTCCTCGGGCTGGTCACCGTGCACGCCGGGTGGGCGGCGCAGCAGGAGACCTAGCCCGTCAGGAACGTCGTCAGCACCTCGGCGCAGCGGCGGATCTGCGCGACCGGCACGTTCTCCTCCTGGGTGTGGGCCAGGGTGGGGTCGCCGGGACCGAAGTTGACCGCCGGCAGGCCGGCGGCGGCGAACCGGGCCACGTCGGTCCAGCCCAGCTTGGCCACCGGGTCCCCGCCGGACGCCGCGACGAGCTCGCGCGCGGCCGGCGCGGACAGGCCCGGCAGGGCGCCGGCCGCGTGGTCGACGACCCGCAGCGCGTACCCGTCGAACACCGCGCGCAGGTGCTCCTGCGCCTGCTCGACCGTGCGGTCCGGGGCGAACCGGAAGTTCACCGTCAGCACCGCCTCGTCCGGCACCACGTTGCCGGCCACGCCGCCGGCGACCGCCACCGCCGACAGCCCCTCCCGGTAGTGGCAGCCGTCGATCTCGACGGTGCGCGGCCGGTACTCGGCCAGCCGGTTCAGCGCCCCGTGCAGCGCGTGGATCGCGTTGACGCCCATCCACGCCCGCGCGGTGTGCGCCCGGCGGCCCTCGGTGCGCAGCTCGACCCGCATGGTGCCCTGGCAGCCGGCCTCGACCACGGCGTTGGACGGTTCGCAGACGATCGCCAGGTCGCCGGTCAGCCAGTCGGGCAGTTCCCGCTCGATGCGGCCGAGCCCGTTGCGCGCCGAGTCGACCTCCTCGCAGTCGTAGAAGACGAAGGTCAGGTCGTGGTTCGGCGTGGTCGCGGTCGCGGCCAGGTGCAGCATGACCGCGTCGCCGCCCTTCATGTCCACCGTGCCGCAGCCGGCCAGCACCGCCGCGTCGCCGTCGCCCTCCCGCCGGACCGGCAGGTTCGCGTTGACCGGCACGGTGTCCAGATGACCGGCGAGCACCACCCGGGCGGGCCGGCCGAGGTTGGTCCTGGCCAGCACCGCGTTGCCGGACCGGGTGACCTCGAGGTGGCCCGCCTGCTC
>NZ_DASTBH010000362.1:0-7746 GCF_035712165.1 Actinophytocola sp.
AAGAACGGCCAGGGCCTGTGCGAGACCTGCCCCCGCCTGTGCTCCCGAGATTTGAGCTGACCGCTTCGCGTGCTCAGTCCGCCGCACCCGCGGCCAAGGTGTCGCAGAGCGGTGTGCGCTGGTAGAGGACCGAGCGGCCGGATCGGGCCCGGTGCACCAGGCCGGCCCGGAGCAGGACGGCCAGGTGATCACCGACGGCGCCGGGCGCCAGCCCCAGGCTGCGGGCCAGTTGGGTGGTGCTGGCCGGGCTGGCCAGCGCCGTGAGCAGCCGGGCGCGGGAGCGCCCGATGAGGTCGGCCAGCGCGCCGGGGTCGGTGGTCGGGGCCGGCTCCCAGAGCCCGGCGATACCCCGCGCCGGGTAGATCAGCGCCCGCGGCCACGGCGGGTCGGCGTAGGCGGCGACGTGCGGCCAGATGAACACCGAGGGCACCAGCAGCAGACCGCCGCCGCCCAGCTCGACGGTCTCGTCCCGGTGCCGCCAGTCGATCTCGATGGCGTCGTCCCGCCAGCGCAGCCGCCGGTCCAGCCCGTCGATCGCCGCCGCCCAGCCGGCCCGGCTGAGCAGGCCCGCCCGGTGCACGATGTCCCGCTCGCAGATCGCCCGCAGCTGCAACCAGTCCGCGGCCAGCAGCGCGTGCCAGGCGGTCTCCAGCGCCGTGGCCAGCCGCTCCACCACCCGTGGACTGTGCAACACGGCCAGCACGGCCGGGTCGTCGGTGGGCTGGGCGGCCAGGCAGTCGGTGATCTCCTTGCGCGCCTGGGCCAGCGGGGTGGACCGGACCGCGGCCAGATCCAGCTCGACGGTCTGGGCCAGGCTCTGCGGCGGCGGCGCGACGAACGCGGCGCCCCAGTTGCGGGACTGCAACGCGAGCGCGGCCGGCAGCTCGGTCTCCGCGCGCAGCCGCCGGAAGACCGGCCGCAGCCGGGCCGACCACTCCCGGGGCAGCGACGCGTCCTGGCCGGACAGCTTGCGCAGCAACTGGTTGAGCTCGAGCAGCGGCGCGGTGGCGAACCGGCTGTTCACCAGGTCCGCCGTGCTGGTCCGGAACCGGAACATGCTCCGACCTTACGGGCAGGGACGTAACTTTGGTCCGCCGCGGCACGCCCGGCGAAACTCGGGATCATGACCGAAACCCGGACGACCTTCCGCGAAGTGCTGGCCCAACCGGTGTTTCGGCTGATCTTCTTCGGGCGCGCGGTGGCGATCGCCACGGACACGCTGCGCATCGTGGCGCTGTCCGTGCTGATCTTCGCCAGCACCGGTTCGGCGGTGCTGGCCGCGGTCGCCTTCGGCATCGGCTTCCTGCCGCAGGCGGTCGGCGGGGTGCTGCTCGGCGCGCTGCCCGACCTGGTCCGGCCCCGAATCCTGATCACGGCCGGCTACGCGGCCGAGGCCCTGGCCGCCGCGACCCTGGCCCTGGTGCCGCTTCCGGTCTGGGCGAGCCTGACCATCCTGGGCGCGGTCGCCTGCGTGACGCCGGTGTTCCACGGCTCCTCCGGACGGCTGATCGCCGAGGTGCTCACCGGCGACGCCTACGTTGTCGGCCGCTCGCTGTTCCAGGCCTCCAGCGCGGTGGCGCAGTTGGTCGGGCTGGCCGCCGGCGGCATCGCGGTGGCCGCGCTCGGACCGCGGCACGCCCTGCTGGTCTGCGCGGTGACCCACCTGGCGGTCGCGGCGGCGACCTGGCTGCTGCTGCCCGACCGGCCCGCGCCGGGCCGCCCCGGCGAGCAGGCGCTGATCAGCCGTAGCTGGCGGGGCAGCAGGCAACTGCTTGCCGACCGCACGGTTCGGCGGATGCTGCTCACCTTCTGGCTGCCGCCGGCGTGCGTCACCGGCGGGGAAGCACTGCTCGTGCCCTACGCCGAGATCATGCGCCACCCGGCCGGCTCGGCCGGGTTCATGCTTGCTTGCGTTCCGGTCGGAATGATCGTGAGCGACCTCGCCGTGGCCCGGCTGCTGCGACCCGCCACCCGGGAACGTCTGACCGTTCCGCTGATCGGGTTACTCGGTATGCCCCTGGTTGGGTTCTTTTTCGATATCGGACCGGCACTCGGCGGCGTCCTGCTCTTTCTCACCGGATGCGGTTTCGCCTACAGCATCGGCCTGCAGGGCCGATTCCTGGAAGCCGTCCCGGAAGACGCCCGCGGGCAGTCGTTCGCCCTGATGTCGACCGGCCTGATGACACTCCAGGGTTTGGGCCCACTGGTCTTCGGGGGGTTGGCCGAACTAATACCGATCGGGTCCGCCATGGCCGCCGCCGGAGTGGCGACACTGTGCGTCGCGGTTTGGCTTAGCGTGTGTGATTGGTCGCGCCCCGGTGCCATTGCCGAAGTAATTCCGCGTTGAGAACCCCCAGCTGCCCCGAGGGGGTGCCGGTTGCCCAGCCGGCAAGGCCCCCTCATACGAGCTACCGATCAGGCCTGCGAGTTGTAGGCATCGATAACGTCCGACGGGATTCGGCCCCGGTCGGAGACCTTCATGCCCTGCTTGCGCGCCCACTGCCGAATTGCCTGGTTCTGCTCGCGATCGGCGGTGGCGGTGCGGGCCGGGCGGCCGACCGGACGGCTGTTCGCGCGCTTACGGCCACCGGAACGGCGCGCGTGATCCACATACTCCGCGAGTGCGTCACGCAGACGCTCGGCATTGTCTTCGGACAAGTCGATCTGGTATGACGCCCCATCCAAACCGAACTCAACAGTCTCCTCGGCCTCGCTACCGTCCAAGTCGTCTACCAGTGTGACGGTCACCTTCTGCGCCATGAACGTCCTCCTTCGGCAAGCTCACACGGGGATTGCGGCCGCATCGGCACACAATACAAATACTCCTACCGACCAGGTTAGCGCAAATCGTGGAGTTATTGTCTGGCTCAGCCGAGCGTGCGCCGGATCATTCCGGCCGCACCAGCGGGAACAGGATCGTCTCCCGGATGCCGAGGCCGGTGAGCGCCATCAGCAAGCGATCGATCCCCATTCCCACACCGCCGGCCGGCGGCATTCCGTACTCCATGGCTCGCAGAAAGTCCTCATCAAGCCGCATGGCCTCGTCATCACCCGCCGAAGCCAACTTCGCCTGGTCCTCCAACCTGGCGCGTTGCACAACTGGATCGACCAGCTCGGAGTAGCCGGTGGCCAGCTCGAAACCCCGAACGTAGAGATCCCACTTTTCCGTCACTCCCGGCTGGCTGCGGTGCGCCCTGGTCAGCGGAGCGGTCTCCACCGGGAAATCCCGCACGAATGTCGGAGCCGACAGACCCTTGCCCACCAAGTGCTCCCACAGTTCCTCGATGAGCTTTCCGTGTCCGCCGCGCTTCGGGTCCACCTCGATGCCATGCGCGTGTGCGTGCTTGCGCAACAACTCCACCGATGTGTCCGGGGTGATCTCCTCGCCGAGCGCCGCCGAGAGCGATCCGTACATGGTCAGCGCAGACCATTCCCCCGAAAGGTCGTAAGGCGATCCGTCCGCCAACGTGACCACCTGGGTGCCGAAAACGGCGTCCGCGGCTTCCTGCACCAACTCCCGGGTCAACACCGCCATGCTGTCGTAGGTCTCGTAGGCGGCGTAGTACTCGAGCATCGCGAACTCCGGCGAATGCGAGGAATCCATCCCCTCGTTGCGAAAGTTCCGGTTGATCTCGAAGACCTTCTCGATACCGCCGACCACGCACCGCTTGAGGAACAACTCCGGCGCGATCCGCAGGTACAGGTCCATGTCCAGCGCGTTGGAGTTGGTCACGAACGGCCGCGCGGTGGCACCGCCGTGCATGGTCTGCAACATCGGGGTCTCCACCTCGGTGAATCCCCGACTGTGAAAACTGTCCCGCAGTGAGCGCACAACTCCAGCGCGTATCCGGGCCACCGTTCGCGCCTGCGGCCGCATGATGAGATCGACATAGCGCTGCCGAATGCGGGTTTCCTCGGACAGGTCCTTGTGCGCGACCGGCAACGGCCGCAATGCCTTCGCCGCCAATTGCCACTCACTGGCAAGAACCGACAGTTCCCCCCGCTTGGACGTGATGACCTCGCCCCGGACAAATACGTGGTCGCCGAGATCGACCAGGGACTTCCACTCCGAAAGCGCGTCCGGGCCGACCCGGTCCAGGCTGAGCATCGCCTGCAGTTCGGTGCCGTCGCCCTCGCGCAGCGTCGCGAAGCACAGCTTGCCGGTGTTGCGCAGGAACATCACCCGCCCGGCGACCCCGACGACGTCGCCGGTGAACGTGTCCGGCGGGAGATCGGAATGGGCGGCGCGGACCTCGCCGAGGGAATGCGTCCTGGGCAGTTCGACCGGATAGGGCTCGACCCCCGAGGCCAGCAGCCGGTCGCGCTTGTCCCGACGGACCCGGATCTGCTCGGGAAGATCGTCGGGGGCGTTCTCGGGGAGCTCTTCGGTCATGGATTCCAGCCTACGGAGAGCGCTGAAGGCCTGGCCAACGGGTATTGACCTAGGTTTGGGGGCATGGACGATGACACGCTGGCCGCCCGGCGAGCCACGTTCGGACCCAACGCCGCCGCGTACGCCCAGCATCGGCCCGACTACCCGGCCGAGGCCATCCGGTGGGCGCTAGCCGGTGCGACCCGGCCGGTGCGGCAGGTGCTCGACCTCGCCGCCGGCACCGGCAAGCTCACCGGCGGGCTGGTCACGCTCGGGCTGGAGGTGACCGCCGTCGAGCCCAACCCCGGCATGCGCGCAGAGTTCGCCCGGCAGCATCCCGGCGTGCCGGCGCTGGACGGCACCGCCGAGCGGATCCCGCTGCCGGACGCCTCGGTGGACGCGGTGCTCGGCGGGCAGGCGTTCCACTGGTTCGACCTGGCCCGGGCCTTCCCGGAGTGCGCCCGGGTGCTGCGGCCCGGCGGCGTGGTCGCCGCGCTGTGGAACACCGAGGACCTCCGGGTGGAGTGGGTCGCCGAGCTCAACCGGGTACGCCAGGAGACCCACGGCGACCCCTGGCCGCACGAGTCGGGGATGCCGGACTTCGGGGAGTTCGAGCCGTTCGAGGTCGCCCACTTCGACCATGCCCACCGGCGCACCGCCGAGTCGCTGACCGCGACCATCGCCACCTACTCCCACGCCGCGGTGCTCCCGGAACCGGAGCGCAAGGCGGTCCTGGACCGGGTGCGGGGCTTCCTCGAGTCCCGCCCGGAGATCGCAGGCGGCGAGTTCGACCTGCCGCTGCGGACCGTGGTGCAGCGTGCGCGGCGGCGCTAGCGGGCGTTGCGCTCGAACACCAGGCGCAGGCCGAGCAGGGTGAGGTCCGGCCGGTGGTGCGCGATGGTCTGCGACTCGTCGATCACCAGCGGGGCCAGGCCGCCGGTGGCGATCACGGTCACCGGGCCGGCGTGCATGGTCCGGGCCAGCTCGTCGGTGATCCGCCGGACCAGCCCGTCCACCTGGCCGGCGAACCCGTAGATGATGCCGGACTGCAGGCACTCCACCGTGTTCTTGCCGATCACCGAGCGCGGCCGGACCAGCTCCACCTTGCGCAGCGCGGCCGCCCGGGCGGCCAGCGCGTCCACCGAGATCTCGATGCCCGGCGCGAAGACCCCGCCGAGGAACTCGCCCTTCGCCGACATCACGTCGATGTTCGTGGAGGTGCCGAAGTCGACCACGACGCACGCGGTCGAGTACAGGTGGTGCGCGGCCAGCGTGTTGATCACCCGGTCCGCGCCGACCTCGCGCGGGTTGTCCACCAGCAGCGGAACCCCGGTGCGCACCCCGGGCTCGACGATCACCCGCGGCACCGACTCGTAGTAGCGGCCCAGCATCACCCGCAGCTCCCGCAGCACCGCGGGCACCGTGGACAGCGCGGCCACCCCGGTCACCTCGTCGGCGTGCGCGCCGAGCAGACCGCGCATGGTCAGCGCGAGCTCGTCGGCGGTGATCCGGGCGTCGGTGCGCATCCGCCAGTCCTGGACCAGGGTGGCCCGCTCGCCCTGGCCGGAGTACAGGCCGAGGGCGATGTTGGTGTTGCCGACGTCGATGGTGAGCAGCACGCGGTCAGCTCTCGGTGGACAGCAACGCGTCCAGCCGGGCGGCGTCGGCCGTCTCCGCCGCCGGTAGCTCCGGCGCCGCGTCGCTGCCCAGCCCGGACCCGGCCGGGGCGTGCGCCGGGTCGGAACCGGCGGAGACGATCCGGTTGTCCGCGTCGACGAAGATCACCTTGGGCCGGTGCGCGGCCGCCTCGGCCGAGTCCATCAGGCCGTAGGAGATCACGATCACCAGGTCGCCCGGGTGCACCAGGTGCGCGGCCGCGCCGTTGACGCCGAGCACGCCGCTGCCCCGCTCGCCCGGGATCACATAGGTCTCCAGCCGGGCCCCGTTGGTCACGTCGACGACCGCGACCTGCTCGCCCGGCAGCAGGTCCGCCGCGTCCAGCAGGTCCGCGTCGACCGTGAGCGAGCCGACGTAGTGCAGATCGGCCCGGGTGACCGTGGCCCGGTGAATCTTGGACTTGAGCATGGTGCGGAGCATGGTGACCCTCCTTATGCGCCGAGCAGCACCGGGACATTGTCGATCAGCCGGGTGGTGCCGACCCGCGCGGCCACCAGCAACCGCGCCTCGCCGTGTTCGGGCGCCGGGCCCAGGTTCGGGTCGCGCAGCTCCAGATAGTCGACGTCGATCCCGGAGGACGCGGCGAGCACGGCGCCGGCCTCGTCGAGGACCGCGGCGGCGCCGCCCGTGCCGGCGTGCGCCCCGGCGGACAGCGCGGCGGACAGCGCGGTCGCCGCCTGCCGCTGCGCCGGGTCCAGGTAGGCGTTGCGGGAGGACAGCGCCAGCCCGTCCGGCTCGCGCACCGTCGGCACCCCGATCACCCGGGTGTCCATGTCCAGGTCGGCCACCATCCGCCGGATGAGCACCAGCTGCTGGTAGTCCTTCTCGCCGAAGAAGGCGAAGTCCGGCCGGACGATGTTGAGCAGCTTGGCCACCACGGTGAGCACCCCGGCGAAGTGCCCGGGCCGCGCCGCGCCCTCGAGCTCGTCGCCGAGCGGACCGGGATGCACCGTCACCTGGGCGCCCGGCGGGTACATCGCCGCGCGCTCCGGGGTGAACACCACCTCCACGCGTTCCTGCGCGCACACGTCGAGGTCGGCCTCCAGCGGCCGGGGATAGCGGTCGAAGTCCTCGTTCGGCCCGAACTGCAGCGGGTTGACGAAGATCGACGCGACCACCACGGTGTTCTGGATCCGGCCGGCCCGGCGCAGGAGATCCCGGTGCCCGGCGTGCAGCGCGCCCATCGTGGGCACCAGGGCGACCTTGCGGCCGACCGCGCGCAGCGCCCTGGTCAGCTTCGCCACCTCGTCCGGTCCACTGTGGACATGCAGCTTCCCGCGGGTGAACTGGGCGGTCATGGCTGGTCCTCCTGCCCCTCGATCGCGTCGAGCACGTCCGGGGCGAGGTCGGGCCGCAGCAGCCCGGCGTCCTGGGCCCGGCGGGCGGTGCGGGCGGCCAGCGCGCGGTAGGCCGGCAGCATCT
Source organism: Actinophytocola sp. (assembly GCF_035712165.1). Lineage (GTDB taxonomy): Bacteria > Actinomycetota > Actinomycetes > Mycobacteriales > Pseudonocardiaceae > DASYTH01. The sequence continues at coordinate 7,472 of NZ_DASTBH010000362.1, forward strand.
GCGGCGCGTGCTTGGTCAGCACCGAAAGGTGCGCGCGGACGGTGCCGGCGTCACCCCGGGCCACCGGGCCGGTGAGCGCCCGGTCGCCGTGGCGCAGCGCGTTGTCCAGTGCGGCGGACAGCAGCGGTCCGAGCAGCCGCGCCGGGTCGCCGACGCCGGCGTCGCGTAACAGTTCGGCGCTCTCACCGACCAGCGTGACCAGGTGGTTCGCGCCGTGCACCAGCGCCGTGTGGTACAGCGGGCGGGCGGCGGGCGGGATGCGCACCGGCTCCGCG
>NZ_DASTBH010000363.1:0-3587 GCF_035712165.1 Actinophytocola sp.
CGGCCAGCCCGGCGGACAGGCCGGGCAACAGGTCGCGCAGCACCCGAACGCTGGTGACGTGGTCCAGCGGTTCGAGCTCGACGCACGGCAGCCCGTAGGTCCGGCCCTCGGTGGCGATCAGCACCGCGACCGGCTCGGTGTCGAAGTCGGGCAACGCCTCCAGCAACCAGGTGAGGTCGAGCCGGTGCGCGTCGTCCACGCACAGCAGCACCCGGCGCGAGTCGGCGGTGAAGTCGGCGGCGGCCGACCGCGCGGCGCGCAGCAGCGACGTCTTGCCGGATCCGAACTCGCCGCGCAGCACCAGTGCGCCACCGCGGCCGGAGCGCGCGCGGTCGAGCAGTGCGTCCACGGCGACGCGCTGCCGGTCGCGTCCGCGCAGCATCTCTCCTTTGTGCCACACCTCGTGCGCGGGCGAAAGGGGCCGACCCGACGGTAGTTCTACCGATACCGGGGGTCGGGCGGGTTGCGGTGCCGGCCACCGGGAACCGGCAGGTGCGCCGATGCGAGCGGTGCGGCGGTGACCGAGGGTCGTTGCTGTCCGTATCCCTGCATAAGCGAGGTGTTCATGGGATTCCGCAGTGCGATCCACGCGATCCCCGCGCTGGCCCTGCTCCTGGTCGGTGTCACGACGCCGACGGCCCAGGCCGCCGACAACCCCTTCGAACGCGGCCCCGCGCCGACCACCGCGAGCGTCGAGGCGACCCGCGGGCCGTTCGCCATCGCCACCACGACCGTCGCCCGGTCGTCGGTGTCGGGCTTCGGCGGCGGCACCATCTACTCCCCCACCAGCACCGCCGAGGGCACCTTCGGCGCGGTGGCCATCTCACCCGGCTTCACGGCGTCGCAGTCGTCGATCTCGTGGCTGGGACCCCGGCTGGCGTCCCAGGGGTTCGTGGTGATCACCATCGACACCCTCTCGACGCTGGACCAGCCCGACAGCCGTGGCACGCAACTGTTGGCGGCGCTGGACTACCTGACCCGCACCAGCTCCGTCCGCACCCGGATCGACGGCACCCGGCTGGGTGTGATGGGCCACTCCATGGGCGGCGGCGGCAGCCTGGCGGCCTCCCGGACCCGGCCGGCCCTGCAGGCCGCGATCCCGCTGACCCCGTGGCACACCACCAAGTCCTGGACGACCGTCCGGGTGCCCACGATGATCATCGGAGCGGAGAGCGACACGACGGCGCCGGTGGCGTCGCACTCCGAGCCGTTCTACACCAGCCTCACCGCGGCTCCGGACAAGGCATACCTGGAGTTGAACAACGCCAGCCATTCCGCGCCGACGCGGGCCAACACGACCGTGGCGAAGTACAGCATCTCCTGGCTCAAACGCTTCATCGACAACGACACCCGCTACGACCAGTTCCTGTGCCCGGCCCCGGCCCCGAGCACGCTGATCCAGGAGTACCGGGCAACCTGTCCGCATTCCTGACCGGGGAGAGCGGGGCGGTCGTACGACAGGCCGCCCCGCTTCCGCGTGACCGGAGGCACAGCGCCGGCCACCGGCGCCGGGCCCGGCACGGTGGGAGGATGCGGCAGTGGAACTCGTCTATCCCCCGGTGATCCTGGCCTGCAAGACCCTCTTCCGGGTCCTCGACCTGAAACTGGAGGTGCGGGGCGGCGAGCACGTTCCGGCGTCCGGTGGCGCGGTGCTCGCCTGCACCCACGTCAGCTACCTGGACTTCATCTTCTGCGGGCTGGCGGCGTTGCCGGCCGGGCGCAGGACCCGGTTCATGGCCAAGCAACAGATCTTCGCCAACCCGGTCGCCGGTCCGCTGATGCGCGGCATGCGGCACATCCCGGTGGACCGCTCCGCCGGGGCGGCCTCCTACCAACAGGCGGTGGCGGCGTTGCGGGCCGGCGAGGTGGTCGGGTTGTTCCCCGAGGCCACCATCAGCCGGTCCTTCACCGTCAAGCCGATCAAGAGCGGCGCGGTGCGGATGGCCGCGGAGGCCGGCGTGCCGGTGCTGCCCGTGACGGTCTGGGGCAGCCAGCGGCTGTGGACCAAGGGCCGGCCGAAGAACCTCACCCAGCGTCACGTGCCCATCCTGATCAGGGTCGGTGAGCCGTTCCGGCCCACCCCGGGTGACGACCAGGACGTGCTCACCAAGGACCTGCGCACCAGGATGGCCGCGCTCCTCGCGGAGGCCCAGCGCGACTATCCCGGCGCCCCGGAGGCCGGCGCGGATCCGTGGTGGCTGCCCGCCCATCTCGGCGGCACCGCTCCCACGCCGGAGCAGGCCGCCGCGCTGGACGGCTGACCCGCTCAGGCCCGCGAGGAGATCTGCTGCACTGCCCAGCCGTTGCCGTCCGGGTCGGCGAAGAAGACGAACCCGACGTTGTCCAGCGGGTCCGGCTGGGCGGCCGGGTTCTCCCCGATCACCTGGATCTCGCTGACCTGCACCCCGTTGTCCACCAGTTGCGCCCTGGCCTTGTGCAGATCCGGCACCACGAGTTGCAGGCCCTGCAACGAACCCGGGGCCATCGTGTTGCCGATTCCCTTGCCCAGGACGATCGAGCAGCCCGACCCGGGCGGGGTCAGCTGGATGACCCGGACCTCGGCGCTGACCGTGGTGTCGTGATCGACGTTGAAGCCGAGCTTGTCGGCGTAGAACTCCTTGGCCCGGTCCAGGTCCGCGACCGGGACGAGCACCACTTCCAGGGTCCAGTTCATGCACCATCTCCAGTTTTCTCGATCGTCGTCAGAAGTTCGCTGAGCCGGTCGAACGACTCGCCGACCCCGCGCCGCATCGGGTAACGCAGCACGGTGTCGCGGGCCTGCCGGGACGCGTAGCGCACCGTGCAGGTGAGGGTGGTCCGGCCGGCCCGCTCCACCAACTCGTGCGTGACCAGCGACTCACCCGGGTAGGACTGGTCGTCGAACACCTCGGTGTAGACCAGCAGCCCGGGCGGCTCGATCACCCGGTAGACGCCGCCCTGGGCCATCCGGGCGCCGTGCGGGCCGTGCGAGACGAACCGCCACGCGCCGCCCACCCGAAGGTCCAGCTGGCAGTCGGTGATGTTCCAGCCGCGCGCGCCGAACCAGCGGGTGATCAACGCGGGTCGGGTCAGCGCCGCGAACACCAGGTGCCGGCCGGCGTCGAACTCCCGCCTGAGCACGATGTCGGTGTCCGTCGGCGTGGTCACCTCCAGCGGGCCGCTCATGCCAGCACCTCGCAAGCTCGGAGGCAGTGTTCGATGGCTCGCTCGCTCACCGCTGGCCGTCCTCGGCCTTGAGCTCGGCCAGCAGCACGTCGAGCCGCTGGAAGCTCTCCTCCCAGTAGCGGCGGTAGTTCTCCAGCCAGTCCTGGGCCTGCTTGAGCGGGCCGGCCCGCAGCCGGCAGGGCCGCCGCTGCGCGTCCCGGCCGCGCGAGATCAGCCCGGCCCGCTCCAACACCTTGAGGTGCTTGGAGATCGCCGGCTGGCTCATCGCGAACGGTTCCGCCAACTCGCTCACGGAGGCCTCTCCGGCCCGCAACCGGGCCAGGATCGCCCGTCTGGTCGGGTCCGCCAACGCCGCGAAGGTCGCGTCCAACTGGCCGATGCTCATGGTCCATAACCCCTCAGTTCCATAACCAACTGGTTTT
>NZ_DASTBH010000364.1:0-5956 GCF_035712165.1 Actinophytocola sp.
CCTCGACTAAGGTGGAGACTGGGACCACCTGCCCGGCGTGCAACGCAAGCATGGCCAGTGTCTGGCGGGCTTTGGTGGCGGTCGGTGTGATCGAGCGTCCGTTTTCCGTGACCAGCAGGGGCCCTAGCACCTGTACCTGCATCACGGCCTCCTCCCGGCTGGCGGTTGTCCGCAGGCCAACGGTCCCAGAACCGTCACCCGGTCGGGCAGTGAGGGCCGCACAGGTCGAACCTGAATAAGGGCTCGCCAAGGTATGAAGAAAACATGTTTGAGCCATGAGGTCGGCACTGGCCGCGGGACTGTGACAAAAAGCACGATTCGGGTGTCAGAGAACCTTGCCCCGACCCCAGGAGTTCTGATGTTGAAGCTGGTCGCCGAAAACAACGTGCGAGACCTGTTAGCCAGCCTGGGTTTCCCGCCCGACGATCCGAACGCGATCACCATCGAGCGGTTCGACCACTGGACCAACGAGGACTGCACGGACTGGTTCGCCGCCACCTGCGCCAGTGGCGCCATCCTTGTGGAGACCGAGAGGTCGGCAGCCTAATGGCCGAGGGGGGCGCCATGGCCCAACTGGTCGGCTTCAAGCGGCACCTGCGTGCCGAGGTGGCCACCGGCAAGGGCGCGTACCTGTTCAGTGAGCATGGGGTGACAATGCTGAAGGGCTCACGGATCGAGGTACTCGCCAACCTGCTCGACGGCACCCGGAACCTCGCGACGGTTCTGGAAATGTTGTCCGACGACATGGCACCCCAACAGGTCGCGGCCCTGATCGCACAACTCGCCGAAGCGGGGCTGGTTGTGCTGCGCACCCCGATTCCGTCCACTGCGGACGAGAACACGCTCGCCTACTGGGACGCCAGCGGCGTCGATGCGGCCGCCGCCGTGGCCGGCACCGCGAACACGACGCTGCGGCTGCTGACCGTGGGCGACGTCGACCGGACAGCCGCGCTGACCGCGCTGCGGTCAGCGCGGCTGACCGTCACCGCGGACCTGCCCGACGACGATCCCGGTCCGGGACAGGCCACGATGTCGGTGGTGTTGTGCGACGACTATCTCAACCCCGGACTCGCCGCGGTGGACGCCGCGCACCGGGCCGCCAACCGGCCGTGGCTGCTGGCCAACCCGGTCGGTGCGACGGTGTGGATCGGTCCGGTCTTCCAGCCGGCCGAAGCGGGCTGCTGGCACTGCCTCGCCGTTCGGTTGTGGGGAAACCGAACCGCCGAGGCGTGCGCCCAGAACGCCCTGGGCCGGCGGGGTCCGGCGCCGTATCCCGTCGCGTCCCTACCGCCGCTGAACGCCGCGGCGGTGCACCTGGTCGCCTTGGAGGCGACCAAATGGCTTGCCGGCTACCGGCATCCGGGGCAGCGTTCGGTGTGGACGCTGAACAGCTTGACGCTCAGCGGTGAGCACCACGCCGTCCGTGCCCGCCCGCAGTGCGTGGTGTGCGGCGACCCGTCGCTGGTGCGGGAGCAGGCCCACCGGCCGGTCGTGCTCACCTCCCGCCGCAAGGCCGGCGAGGGCGGTGGCGGGCACCGTTCGCTGTCCCCCGAACAGATGCTGGACCGGTACGGTCACCTGATCAGCCCGGTGACCGGCATCGTCAAGGAGATCAGGCGCGACGAGCGCGGGCCCGAGTTCTTCAACTCGTTCCGGTCCGGCGCGAACGTCGCCGCAGCCACGAGCGGACGGCCGGACGCCCTGCAGGCGGCGCTGCGGGTGCAGAACGGCGGCAAGGGAACCACCGCCCTGCACGCCAGGGTGGGCGCGCTGTGCGAGGCGGTCGAGCGGTACTCGACCACCTTCACCGGAGAGGAACTGCGCATCCGGGGCAGCCTGCGCTCGCTGGGCGAGGCGGCGATCGCCCCGAACGACGTCCAGCTCTATCACCAGACGCAGTACCAGAACCGGAAATCCTGGAACGCCGAACACGCGGCCTTCCAACACGTCTGCGAGCCGTTCGACGAGCGGGCCTACGTGGACTGGACCCCGGTCTGGTCACTGACCCAGCGGCGGCACCGGTTGTTGCCGACCGGCCTGCTGTACTTCGGCGCTCCGGTCGAGCAGGGACACGACTACTTCTTCGCCGACAGCAACGGCTGTGCGGCCGGCAGCAGCCTGGAGGACGCCGCGCTGCAGGGCCTGCTGGAGTTGGTCGAGCGGGACGCGGTGGCACTGTGGTGGTACAACCGCACCCGGGCGCCGGGCGTGGACCTGGACTCCTTCGGCGATCCGTGGCTCGACGATCTGCGGGAGGTGTACGCCGGGCTGGGCCGGGAGGTCTGGGTGCTCGACGTGACCTCCGACTTCGGCATCCCGGTCATGGTCGCCGCATCCAGGTGCGTGACCGGGCCGGCAGAGGACATCATGTTCGGGTTCGGCGCGCACCTGGACCCCCGGGTCGCGCTGCACCGGGCCCTGACCGAGCTGAACCAGTTGATGCCACAGATCATCGACGGCGGTTCGGGCGACCGGTACCGCTGCCAAGACCTGGACGCGGTGCACTGGTGGCGGACGGCGACCGTGGCCAACCAGCCCTATCTCAGGCCGGACCCGCGGGTGCGGCAGCGGATCCCGGGCGACTACGCGTACACACCGGAGCCGGACATCCTGGCGGAGGTGCACGACGTCTCGCGACGCATCGAGTCGCGCGGTCTCGAGGTTCTGGTCCTGAACCAGACCAGGCCGGACGTCGACATTCCGGTGGTGCGGATGATCGTCCCGGGAATGCGGCATTTCTGGGCGCGGCTGGGTTCTGGACGGCTTTATGACGTGCCCGTTCGGTTAGGCCGGTTGGCCGAGCCGACGCCGTTGGAAAAGATGAATCCGATCCCCATGTTTCTCTGAGGGTGAGGGTAGTGATGATCACCGCAAGGAGCGCGATTTTGTCCATGGCGTCCGGCGAGGGCTCGGCCGCGCGGATCCGGCTGTGGTCGCTGCGCGAGGATGTGCTCGTCGAGGCCCATGCGGACGAAGACCGGCTGATCGTGGTCACCCGTTGGGGGGAAACGAGGATCGACCATCCGGGCGAACTCGTGCGCGAGTCGTTGCGACGTATGTCCTTTGGACCGATCACGCTGCGAAACCTGCTGGCCGATGAACCCACCGGGCCGGACGCGCCGCCCGCACAGTCGACCGAGGAGTGGGCCGAGCTGTGGCGGGTGCTCGACCGGCTCAGCGGGTCCGTGGTGCACTCGCTGGGCCTGCCGGACGGTGAGGGACCGGTGCTCTCGGCGGCGCCGGTCGCCCGCCACGCCGTGTTCGAGCTGCGCGAGGTGGACCCGACCCGGCCCGCGCGGCTGTCCCGGTTCGCCGCGATGCGCACCCGGGACGGCGAGCTGGTGCTGGAGTCGCCGCTGTCCCCGTTCGAGGTCGTCCTGCACCGCAGCCTGGCCTCGGCCGTCGCCGCCGGGCTGAGCGCGCCCATCAAGGTCGGCGAGCTGGCCCTGCGGGTGGGAGCCGAGGAGCCGGTGGTCGCCGACCTGGTCGCCTACCTGGCCGCGACCGGGATCGTGCAGTTCGCCGAGTGGGACCCGGACACCCGCGCGCCGCGGTTCGCCGAGGACGAGGACCCGAACCTGATCCCCTGGTCGCACCACGATCTGCTGTTCCACGCCCGCAGCCGGATGGGCCGGCACGGCGGCCCGACCGGCGCGGTGTTCCCCCATGCCGGAAAGCTGCCGTCGCCGCCGCTGGTCAAGGCGGTCCCGCCGGGGCCGAGGTTCCCGCTGTATCGCCCGCAGACCCCCGAGCTGGTGACCCATGATCCGTCACTGTCCGCGGTGATCGAGGGTTTCCGGCTGTGCGAGGACCTCTCCGACCGGGAGCTGTCCGCCGAGCAGGTCGGCGAGCTGCTGTTCCGCGCGGCCCGGATCCGCTCGGTGTCGCCGGCATCGGCCGGCGCCGAGGTGACCTACCGGATCTCCGACCGCCCCTACCTGAGCGTGCACGGCCTGCACGAGCTCGAGCTGTACGTGAGCCTGCACCGGTGCGCCGGCCTGTCCCGGGGCATCTACCACTACGACCCGCAGCAGCACGCCCTCACCCTGATCAACGACTCCGCGACCGAGCTCGATGATCTCCTCGACATGGCCAGCGTCGCGACCGGCACCGTCAAGCGCCCACCGGTGCTGATCACGCTGACCGCCCGGGTGGCCCGGTCGGCGTGGATGTATCGCGGGATTGCGTATTCGTTGGCGCTGACCCATGTCGGCGCATTGCAACAGACCCTGTGCCTCGCCGCGACCGCCATGGGACTGGCGGCGTGCGTGCCGGCCGTCGAGCCCGGGGACGTCACCGACAAGGCGTTGCGGCTCGACTGGCCAGCGGAGATCGGGGTCGGCGACTGTATTATCGGATACCGGCGTATGGCACCTCATTCGCCCTAAACGGATAGAGTTGCGAGGGGTTGTATTCGGGGCGATTAGCTCACCAGTGCACTTGATTCGCAGACGACGGGTGATCAGCATGTCCTCGGCCGCTCGAACCGAACCAGACCTGGCCCGGCCCGGCACGCGCGATCTCGACGAGCCGGCCGACGCCGAGGTGCTGCCGAGCCCGGCGCCGATCGCCCTGACCATGGCCCGGTTCATCGTGGCCGTGGTGTTCTTCTGCTTCTGCGGGCTCGCGCTGCTCTATGTGATCGACTCCGGGGAGAGCCTGCCCTCGGTCCTGGTCGCGGTGTGCGTGCTGACCGCCCTGCTCGGGCTTCAGGTGTTCTACTTCAGCCGGCCCGGGACGGACCTGCGGTCCAGGACCAGCTACCTGATGCTGGCCCTGCAGGCGGCCCTGGTGTACCTGCCGGTGCTGCAGTACAGCGACTCGTGGCTGGCCATGCCCAGCCTGCTCGCCGGCACCGCGCTGCTGGTGTTGCCGAGGGCGTTCGCCTGGACCCTGGTCGCCCTGATCGTGGCCAGCACCATCTGGTGGGACACCGTCCTGTCCGGCTCCGTCTGGGACGGAATCTACGTCGGGATCAGCGTTCTGGCGTTCTCGCTGGGCGTCTACGGGCTGAGCCGGCTGGCCGGCCTGATCGCCGAACTGCACGCGGCGCGCACCGAACTGGCGAAGGCGGCGGTGGCCCACGAGCGGTTGCGGTTCACCCGGGACCTGCACGACCTGCTCGGCCAGCGGTTGTCCGAGCTCGCGCCGAAGGGTGAGCTGGCCCGGCGGGTGCTGGAACGCGACCCGGACCGGGCCGGGCACGAACTGGCCGAGATGCTGGACATCGCCCGGCGGGCGTTGGCCGACGTGCGGTCGGTGGCCCGCGGCTACCGGGAGCTGAACCTCGACGAGGCGTCCCGGGCGGCCACGTCGGTGCTCGCCGCGGCCGACGTCGACGTGCGGATGGAGCTCAAGCACGCGGAACTGCCGGTACCCATCCGCAGCCTGATCGCCGAGGTGCTGCGCGAGGGCGCGACCAACATCCTGCGGCACAGCGAGGCGGAACGGTGCGAGTTCCAGCTGCGGCAGTCCGGCAACCAGGTCTCCCTCGACATCGTCAACGACGGGGCGGACCCCGCCGACGTCACCGGGTTCCGGGCCGGCAGCGGGATCGGCGCCCTGGCCAATCGGGTCGGCGAGTTGGGTGGCGAGTTGACCGCCGGCCTCGACCCGGACGGCCGGTTCCGGCTGCGCGTGACGGTTCCGGTGTCGGCCGCGCCGGACGCCGACGCGCCGACCGGGACGCACGCGTCGGCGTCCCGCCTGGTCACCGGGCAGGCGCAGGCGCTGCTGGGCACTGTGTTGGTCCTGATGTACTGCACCGCCTTTCTGCGGTTGTTCTACCTGTTGTCGATGCACAACACCGCCGGTCGCATCGTGAGCACCGGCTGCCTGACGGCGCTGTTGGCGATCCAGTTGCTGCACTTCAGCCGGCCGATGGTGGAGCTACGTTCGCTGCGCAGCTACGGGCTGTTGACGGTGCAGACGGTGCTGGCGTTGGTGCCGTTGGTGT
>NZ_DASTBH010000365.1:0-5335 GCF_035712165.1 Actinophytocola sp.
GCAGGCCGACGGCTCGGTCCGGGTCCCCGAGGCGCTGCGTCCCTACCTCGGCCGCGACACCCTCACCCCTGCCTAGACGCGGTCGGCCACGTAGCGGCCGATCTCCAGCGCGCAGGTGGCGGCCGGTGACGGGGCGTTGAGAACGTGCACCTGGTTCGGCGCGGTCTCGATCAGGAAGTCGTGCACCATCGAGCCGTCCGGCAGCAGCGCCTGGGCCCGCACGCCCGCGCCGGCCCGGACGATGTCCTCGCGCCGCACCGCCGGCACCAGCCGGGCCAGGCTGGCCGCGAACCGCCGCCGGGACAGCGACCGCAGCACCTCGTCCACGGCGGTCCGGGGGTACTTGCGGGCCAGCCGCCACAGGCCCGGATAGCGGGCGGCGTCGAGCAGGTCGCGGCCGGAGATGTCCCGCCACCGGTAGCCCTCCCGGCGCAGCGCCAGCACCGCGTTCGGGCCGGCGTGCACGCTGCCGTCCAGCATCCGGGTCAGGTGCACCCCGAGGAACGGCAGGGTGGCGTCCGGTACCGGGTAGATCAGGCCGCGAACCAGGTGCCGGCGGTCCGGGCGCAGCTCGTAGTACTCGCCCCGGAACGGCACGATGCGGGCCCTGGGTTCGAGCCCGGCCATCCGGGCGACCCGGTCGCTGTGCAGGCCGGCGCAGTTCACCAGCGCGTCCGCCCGGAGCACGGCCGACCCGGTCGCCACCTCGACGCCGCCGGTGCGGCCCGGCCGGATGCCCAGCGCCGGCGTGCCGAGCCGCAGGTCGGCGCCGCGTTCGGTGAGCCCGCGGACCAGCGCCGCGCACACCGCCGGGAAGTCGATGATCCCGGTGCTCTCCACCCGCAGAGCTGAGACACACGCCACTTCGGGCTCGTACTCGCGGGCCTCGGCCGGCTCGATCAGCTTGGCCGGCACGCCGTTGGCTTCGGCCCGCTGCGCCAGCACGCCCAGCGCGGGCAGTTCGGCCTCGGTGGTGGCCACGACGAGCTTGCCGCAGACCTCCACCGGCACCCCGTTGGCCCGGGCGAAGTCGACGATCGACCGGTTTCCGGCGACCGACATCTTCGCCTTGAAGGAGCCTGGCTGGTAGTAGAGCCCGGCGTGCACGACGTTCGAGTTGTGCCCGGTCTGATGGACCGCCCAGCGGTCCTCTTTCTCCAGCACGGTGACCCGGTCACCCCGGCCGACCAGCTCATGGGCCACCGCGAGGCCGAGGATTCCGCCACCCACAATCACAACGTGTCGCACAACGCAATAGGTTACGGCTCGCCGCCGCCACGATTTTCGGGCAGTTAGACTCGGCCGCGATCTATCCCGGGAGAGTCATGTCAGAGAGTATTGCCCTTGGTCAGCCCACGGTCGGCGAAGAAGAGCTGGCCGCGGTCGCCGAGGTGTTCCGGTCCGGCTGGCTGGCCGGCAACGGACCCACCTGCCGTAAGTTCGAGGAGGAGTTCGCGGCCGCCATCGGCGCCGAGCACGCCCTCGCGGTGAGCAACTGCACCGCCGCGCTGCACCTGGCCCTGCTGGCCCTCGGGGTCGGCCCGGGTGACGAGGTGATCGTCGCCGACTACACCTTCCCGGCCACCGGCCACTCGGTGCTCTACACCGGCGCCACCCCGGTGTTCGCCGACGTGCGGCTGGACACCGCGACGATCGACCCGGAGTCGGTCCGGGCGCTGATCGGCCCGCGCACGGTCGGCATCATCGCGGTCGACGGGTTCGGGCTGCCGGCCGACTACGACCAACTGGGCGCGCTGGCCGCCGAGCACGGGTTGTTCCTGGTGGAGGACGCCGCGTGCAGCGCGGGCGCCACCTATCAGGGCAAGCCGGCCGGCCGGCTCGCGCCGATCGCCTGCTTCAGCTTCCACGGCCGCAAGGGCATCACCGCGGGCGAGGGCGGCGCGATCGTCACCAGCGACCCGGCGATCGACGCGAAGGTCCGCAAGCTGCACGCGTTCGGCATCGACAGCGCGCACAGCCGGGCCGGCCAGCGCGACCTGCCGGTGCCGCAGTTCACCGAGCTCGGCTACAACTACAAGCTCTCCGACATCGCCGCGGCGATCATGCGGGTGCAGCTGCGCCGGCTGTCCGGGCTGGTCGACCGGCGCGGCAAGATCGCGTCCAGCTACCAGCGGATGCTGGGTGACCTGGCCGGGATCACCCTGCCGGTCGAGCCGGAGGACCGGCAGCACTCCTGGCAGACCTACGCGCTCACGCTCGACCCCGGCCTCAACCGTGGCGAGATCGCCGCCGGCCTGCGCGACCGGGGCATCGGCTGCAACATCGGCACCTACGCCTCACACCTGCAGCCGGTCTACGGAACGACCAACCCCTGCCCCACGTCGCGGGACCTCTTCGAGCGGCACCTGGCCATTCCGATGCACGCCAACCTCACCGACGGCGAGGTCGAGCAGGTCGCGGCCGGCGTCCGCGCGGTCATCACCGCGGCGTCCTGAACAACCCCCTTCCCCCCAAAGAACTTCACGCAAGGAGGCTGCCGTTCCATGGCGGACAAGACTGTGTTCTTCACCGGCGGCGCCGGGTTCATCGGCATGCACACGATCCCGCTGCTGCTCGACCGCGGCTACCGGGTTCGGCTGTACGACAACATGAGCCGCGGCGACCGGGCCCGGGTCAACGAGCTGGTGGCCACGGGCAACGTCGAGCTGGTGGAGAAGGACGTCCGCTACGGCGGTGCGGTGCGCGAGGCGATGCGGGGCTGCACGCACGTCATCCACTTCGCCACCGTGTCGATCAACAAGTCGATCGCCGACCCGCACGAGAGCGTCGACATCAACATGACCGGCAACCACAACGTGTTCGCCGCCGCCGCGGACGAGGGTGTGCAGCGCCTGGTGTTCGCCTCGACCGCCTCGGTGTACGGCGACCCGAAGCGGCTGCCGATGCACGAGGACGACGAGCTCGACCCGCTCACCCCGTACTGCATCACCAAGCGCGCCGGCGAGGACCTGCTCGGGTTCTACCAGCGGCAGAAGGGCCTTTCCTGGAACGCCCTGCGGTTCTTCAACGTGTACGGGCCGGGTCAGAAGATCGAGGCCTACTACACCTCGGTGATCAACCACTTCATCCAGCGGCTGCGCAACGGCCAGCCGCCGATCATCGACGGCAAGGGCGAGCAGTCGATGGACTTCGTGCACGTCACCGACCTGGCCAAGGCCGTGGTCGCGGCCCTGGAGAGCGAGCGGGCCAACCTGCCGATCAACATCGGCACCGGGGTGGACACCTCGATCGCCCAGCTGGCCAAGATCCTGATCGACGCCGTCGGCGTGGACGTGGAGCCGCAGTTCAACCCGCGCGACGTGCTGGTCTCCCGGCGGGCCGCGGACATCACCCGGGCCCGCGAGGTGCTCGGCTGGGAGCCGACCATCTCCGTGCAGGACGGAATGGCCGCGCTGGTCAAGGCCGCCCTGGGTGAGTAACCCGACCGAGCACGGCCTGCCGGCCAACCCGTACAACCCGCACGCCTGGATCAGCGGTGACCCGGAGATCGGGGCGGGCACCTGGATCGGCGCCTTCACGGTGATCGACGGCTCCGGCGGGCTGGTGATCGGTTCGGGCTGTGACGTGAGCAGCGGCGTGCACATCTACACGCACAGCTCCATGCGCCGGTGCGTGTCCGGCCGCGACTACCCGGTGGTGGATCGCGCGCCGGTGCGCATCGGCGACCGCGTCTTCCTCGGGGCGAACGCGGTGGTCATGATGGGCGTCACGATCGGCGACGAGGCGGTGGTGGCGGCCGGCGCGGTGGTCACCAAGGACGTGCCGAGCCGCACCGTCGTGGCCGGCGTGCCGGCCGTCCCGGTCGGCACGGTGGAGATCGACGGCGCCGACGTCCGGGTCAACCGTTCACCCCGGTAACGCCCGTTCGGCGTATGTCGTTGCGCCGAATTGTCCAACGACGCCGGACTTTCTACCGCAGCCTTCCGTAGTACCCTCCGTTGCCGGGCCGGAACTGACAATATCTGGGGCGGTGTCGGGGGCCATTCACTGAGGGATCAGTCGAGGGATCTACTGGGAGGCATGAGGCATGTACAGCAGTCGAAGAGGCTGGCGGGGAGTTCTGGCCGTCCTGACGGCGGGCGTGGTGACGACGGGCACGGCGGTGGCGCTCGCCCCGGCGGTCGCCGCGGCGCCGTCCGGCGCGACACCTGAGCTGAGCAAGCACGTCATGCACATGCCGGCAAAGCAGGGCCGCGGCGTGGGCACGCAGTCGGCCGGCAGCGGCGGCCACACCGGTGACTTCACTGTGGACGGTTGGCCGGACATCCTTGCCCGCCAACAGAACAACGGCGACCTGAAGGTGTACCCGCACAGCCGCACCTTCAACGGCATCTTCACCTACCAGCCGGCGACCACGATCAACTTCAACTGGAGCGGGCAGCGCTGGATCGGCCAGGGCCGGATGGCCGGCGGCATGGTCGGCGAACCGCGCAACATCGCGGACGTGGTCTCGATCGGGTTCGACGGCGTGATGCGGGTGCACCGGCACAGCGGCACGTTCAACGGCACCTCGACCCTGCAGAGCTCGATGGTGATCAGCACCGGGTGGAACATCAACGACCTGGTGTTCATCTTCGACCTCGACGCCGACGGTTGGGACGACGTCATGGCCCGGCGGGCCGGCACCGGGGACACCTACGTCTACTTCCACAGCGGCACGCCCAGCGGCTTCGACACGCTCCTGCCGCCGCAGCTGCTGATCTCCGGGGGCGAGGCTGACCGGGACCAGCTCATGGCCGACGTCACGATGGACGGTGTGCCGGACCTGGTGTTCCTCGAGGACCAGTTCCTCGCGGTGTTCGATCCCGTCACCGATGTGTCCTACCTGCTCGGCACCGGCTGGAACACGATCAACGCGGTCGCGCTGACCGATGTCAACCTCGACGGCCGGCCCGACATCCTCGGGCGGGTCGCCGCGAACGGCAACCTTCAGGTCTACCTGCACAGCGGGATCTGGGCTCCGGACGCCAACGACATCGCGTTCAGCACCTACCAGTCGGTGGTGCTGCTCGGTTTCAACTGGTTCGTCAACGACGTGATCACCTGATCTGACCCATGACGATGGGCCCTGCCGGCGCGCCGGCAGGGCCCATCGTCGTTTTGGCTTGCCTGTCGTCTCCGGGCAACGCCGGCCGGCGACACACGTCTTCAGAGTGGAGCCATTGGCTCCCGCACTGGGGAAACACTGGGGAAGGAAATGCAATGAACTGTGTTGTACACGACCGCGCCTCCGGCCGGACGAGACGCCGGCTCGGGACGGTCGGGGCCGCGACGCTGACCGTCGCGGCGGTCCTGGGGTTCGTTCCGGCCAACG
>NZ_DASTBH010000366.1:0-5096 GCF_035712165.1 Actinophytocola sp.
CCTACATCCCGGCCGGGCCGTGGCTGGCCGCCGGCGGTGACTGGTACGACGCGGTGGTCATGCCGGACGATCGGCTCGGCCTGGTGGTCGGCGACGTGGTCGGGCACGGCGCGCCCGCCGCGGCCGTCATGGGCCAGTTGCGCGCGGTCGCGGCCGAGCGGCTCACCCGGGGCTGTGCGGTGGGCGAGGTGTTCGGCGCGCTGGACCGGATGGCCGGCCTGACCGTCGACGGCCGGGGAACCACGGTGTGCGTCGCCATATTGGACCGGAGCACGGGGACTGTTCACTACGCCACCCGGGGTCACCCGCTGCCGGTGGTGCTGAGCGCGGACGGCTCGACCCGGGCGTTGACCGGCCAGACCGGTCCGGCGCTGGGCATCCCGGACACCGAGCCGGTGGTGAGCCGCGAACGGTTGCGTCCGGGTGAGACGCTGCTGATGTTCTCCGACGGCGCGGTGGAGCGGCCCGGTCGCGGCATCGGAGACGGCGTGGCGGTGCTGCGCGAGCTGGTGTCCGGTGTGGTGCGATCGCGCAACGGCGAGGGCGCGCCGCGGGCCCTGGCCGAGGCGGTGTGCTCGGCGGTGGCGCAGCCCGACGGCGATCCCGCGCCGGACGACCTGTGCGTGCTGGCGGTCACCCGGCTGGCGACGCCCACCCCGGCGCTCGACCTGCGCCTGCCCGGGGAGCCCGGGGAGCTCGGCACGCTGCACCGCGAGCTGGGGCGCTGGCTGGACGGGCTGGTGCTCAGTGGCGACGACCAGATCTCGCTGGAGCTGGCCGTGGTCGAGGCGGTCACCAACTCGATCGAGCACGGTTACCGCAGCAAGCCAGGTGAGGTCCGGGTGGAGCTCGCGCTCGACCGTGCCGGGACGGTCGCGGTCACCGTGTCCGATCAGGGTGGTTGGCGGGAACCGGCCGTCGAGGACCCGTTCCGGGGGCGGGGCCTGATGATGATGCGGGAGTGCTGCGACCGGTTGGATCTGGACGCCACATCCACCGGCACCACCGTCCACATGCGACGGTCGGTGCGCGCGCATGCCCTCGGGCCGACCAGGTCGGAGATGCCGGTGGACCGCCCGGAGCGCACCGAGCTTTCGGTTGCCGAGAGCCGGGACGAGAACTCCGCCCTGCTCGCGCTGTCCGGCGTCCTGGACACCAGCAACGCCGACGCGTTGCGGACCGCGATCCGCACCGCGACCCGGCACGGCGCCTTGCGCTGCACCGTGGACCTGGCCGACGTGATCCTGCTGGCCAGCGCCGCGCTGCGGGTCCTGTTCGAGCAGGAGTCCCGGATCCGCGCGGCCGGAGGAGAACTGGTGCTCCTGGCCGGGGACGGGTCACCGGCCCGAGCCGCGCTCGCGGTGAGCGGGCTGGACCGGGTGATCACCGTGCGGGCGGCGGTTTCCGAGTCAGGCGGCCAGTAGTTCGGTCGCGTGCCGGTGCGCCGCCTCGGCCTGGCGCATCATGATCTGTTGGTCAGCGCCGTTCTCGGCCGCCACGCGCTCGAGCATGTTCGCCTTGCGCTCATACCAGCGCCCGATCTCGGAGGCCGACGCGTATGGGCCGGGCCTGGACCGGATGAGTTGACCTAATTCTTCCATGACTGTCATCGCAGCACCCCCGCGAAAAAGTCAATACGAGGTACCCGTGATTTTGCCAACACTGCCGCGACGCGGGGCAGTGCGGGCATCATGGACCGGATATGAACTGCTCCGTCGGAGGCCCGTGAGTTTTTCCCGCGCCGCACCTCCGATATTCATCGTCACACCGGATGGCCGGAAAGTCGTTCTTTCGTCGTGCGCGCGTAGAGCGAACGTATGGTGCGCACGATCGCGTGCTGGTTAACGTTGGTCGGTGCAGCCGACGATCTCGCGCAGCGTGGAGGTCGCCGCCGACCCGGGCGTGGTGTGGTCGATGGTCACCGATCTGCCCAGGATGGGTGAGTACAGCCCGGAGAACGCCGGCGGCCGCTGGGTCGCGCCGGCCACCGGCCCGGCGCCGGGCGCCCGGTTCCGCGGCGTGAACCGCAACGGCACCAAGGAGTGGCACACCAGGGTCCGCGTGGTCGCCTGCCAGCCGCCGACCCGGTTCACCTTCGACGTCCGCACCCCCTTCGGGGTCCGGGTGTCGCGCTGGTCCTACGAGATCGTCCCCACGCCGGCCGGCTGCCGCCTCACCGAACACTGGTACCGCGTCGGCAACTGGTTCATCCGCCGCGTCATGGGCCCCAGGGTCACCGGCCGCGCCGACCGCCCCGGCTTCAACACCCTGTCGATCGACCACACCCTCGCCGCGGTGAAGGAACGCGCCGAGCGCCGGCTGACCGGCGCCTGACCGTTCCGCAACCAGAATGAGCCGGGTAGGTGACACGACCCGGGTTCGGGAAGGGGCGACGGTGGAGCTGTTGGTGGGCGGCGCGTTCGAGGGGTTGTTCCGGGAGTTCGGGCGGGAGGCGTTTCAGCTTCAGGTGCGGGAGGTGCCGGCGGGGCACGGAGCCGCGGCGTTTCAACGGTTCCTGACGGGGGAGGGGGATGACCTCGGCTGGCGGCAGGGGTGGTTGGAGCTGGTGCGGGACGCTGTCGCGGCCGGGCGGAGCATTCGCCGGGTCCGGGTGGTCTCGGTGCCGCACGGGGACTACACGCGGTGGGGACTGACCGTGGCCGCGCGGGATGTGGCGGCTGGGGAGGAGGTGCTGTGGTTACCCCGGCATTTTGCCGACTCGGCCATGAGCACCGATGACTTCTGGCTGTTCGACGACGAACGGGTGGTGTTCGAGGTGTTCCAGGACGGGCGGTTCGTGGGGGGCGCGGCCACCACCGACCCGGCGATCGTGGAGCGGTGCCGGAGCCTGCGCGACCGGGTCTGGCGCCGGGCCATCCCGCACCAGGAGTACGAGGTGAGCGACTTCGTCCGCGCGTAGCTCAGGGTTTGCGGCCGACGGCGGCCCAGACGACGGAGTTGATGGCCGGGTCGCTGGATGAGTCCCCGGGGCTTTCCGGACGCCAGTCGCCGAAGCCGACGAGACCCGGGGGGACGAGGGTGAAGCCGGCGCAGAGATCGAGCACCTCTGCGTGGGTGCGCGGGACGACCTGGTAGCGCGTGCCGGCGTAGAGCTCGATGGCCTCGGGGAGGCCGGGCGTGTTCTGGTCCAGGGTCAGGTGCGCGGCGACCAGGTGGCTGCCGGGGGCGATCCGGTCGCGGTAACCGGCCAGCACGCCGGCCGGGTCCCAGGCGTCCGGGACGAAGTGCAGCATCGGGGCGATCAGCCCGAGCGGCTCGTCCAGGTTGATCAGCCGGCGGACCAGGTCGCTGTCCAGGATCCCGGCCGCGTCCCGCAGATCGGCCTGGAGCACCGCGGTGCCCTCGGCGTCGGCGAGCTTCATCTCGGTGTGCGCGATCGCCACCGGGTCCATGTCGACGTAGACCCAGCGGGCGTCCGGCGCGGCCCGCTGCACCAGCCCGTGCAGGGTGCTCAAGGTCGGGATGCCCGAGCCGATGTCGAGGAACTGCCGGATGCCGGTGTCGACCAGATACAGGGTGGCCCGGCGCAGAAACGCCTGGTTGAGCCGGGCGACGTCCTCCATCGCGGGTAGCTGCTGCTTGACCTTCTCGGCCAGTTCGCGGTCGGCGGCGAAGTTGTGCCCGCCGCCCAGGAGGTAGTCGTGCACGCGAGCCGGATGGGGGGCGCCCGTGTCTACGGGCGGCGGCACCCTACGCACGTGTCCGGTCACCGTCTGCCTCAACGCCCTTCGACCGATTTGGGGGAGAGATGTACGCCATTCGAGTGTATTACCTCGCATAGCCCTCTACCGAGAGCATTCCCCCTTTTCCGCTTGGGCGGTTCCGAGCCGCTTCCGTATGCGATCCGTGGTCAGCACGGAGGAAATTGCGGTGGCCGGGTGGCCAACATGCTCCGGGGAGTGCGAGCGGCATGAGGGGGACGGTGTGGAGGCGCTGCTGGAGCGGGCTGCCGCGCGTGCGGAACTGGCGGACGCGGTCGCTGGAGCCATCGCCGGGCGGGGCGGGGTGGTGCTGGTCAGCGGCGAGGCCGGCACCGGCAAGACCAGTCTGGTCCGGGAGTTCTGCGCGCAGGTCGCGCCGAGGATGCGGGTCCTGCGGGGCGGTTGTGACGACCTGCTGACCGCCCGGGCGCTCGGGCCGCTGCGGGACGCGATGCCGGCCCTGGCCCAGACCGGCGGGGCGGACGTGTTCGACGCGGTGCTCGCCGAGCTCGCCGGGCCGGCCCCGACGGTCCTGGTGGTCGAGGACCTGCACTGGGCCGACGACGCGACCCTGGACGTGCTGGGCTACCTGACCCGCCGGGTCGCTGCCCTGCCCGCGCTCGTGGTGGTGACCGTGCGGGACGGCTGTGCGCCGTACGGGCATCCGCTGCACCGCTGGTTGGGCGGGCTGGCCGGCGCCCCGGTGCGCCGCGTGGTGCTCGAGCCGTTGTCGCTGCCGGCGGTCGGCACGCTGGCCGCCGGCACCGGGTGGGACGCGACCACCCTGCACGCGCTGACCGGCGGCAACCCGTTCTTCGTCACCGAGGTGCTGGCGGCGCCCGACTGCGGGGTGCCGGCCACGGTCGCCGACGCCGTGCTCACCCGGGTGCGCCGGCTGTCCGCGGCCTGCCAGCACGCGCTCACCCAACTCTGCGTGGTGCCCGGCACGGTCGACTACGAGCTGACCGAGGCGCTGCTCGGCGGGTCACTCGACGTACTCACCGAGGCCGAGGAGCGGGGCATCCTGCTGACCAGGGCGGAGGGCGTGGTGTTCCGGCACGAGCTGGCCCGCCGCGCGGTCGAGCAGCGGCTGTCGATGCTGCGCCGCAGGCTGCTGCACCAGGCCGTGGTCACCGCGCTGCGCGCGCAGGCCCGGCCGGACCTGGCCCGGCTGGTGCACCACGCCTCCCGGGCCGGCGACGCCGACACCGTGCTCCGGTTCGCCGCGCGGGCCGGCCGGGAGTCGGCGGCGGCCGGATCGCACCGGCAGGCGCTCGCGCACTTCGAGGCGGCGGTGCGGCATTCCGGCCGGTTGGACCGCGCCGACCGGGCCGCCCTGCTCGACGACTACGCCTGGGAGCTGCACAACGCGCA
>NZ_DASTBH010000367.1:0-34483 GCF_035712165.1 Actinophytocola sp.
GCCGCCCGGGCCCTGGCGAGCATGTCGGTGAACCGGTGCGCGTCGACCGCGCCCGGGTCGATCCGCAAGGTGTACCCGAAGCCGGCACTGACCAGCGCCACCCCGTGCCGGCCGGCGGCCAACACCGCGCGCAGGCGGGAGATCCGGCCGTGGATGGCGGTGCGTGCCGAGGGCGGCGGCGAGTCCGGCCAGGTCAGGTCCACCAGCCGCGCCATGGACAGCGTCCGGTTGGCATCGAGCAGCAGCGCCGCCAGCACCAGCCGCTGCTTAGGCGGTCCTAGGTTGACCGGCGTGCCACCCAGCCGGCCCTCCACCGGGCCTAGCACGCTGAACGTGATCTCGGCATTCTGCTTCGGGATGCTGACTCCGTTGGTGGGACGGTGGGGGCGGTTCCCGGCGACCGGGGCGGGGAGTCCGTTGTGGCCGCCGGGAACACTCGACTCGCGGTCACCCAGTGCCCGCTGCGGTGCAGGTTTAGCCGATGACCGGTTGTGCGGTTTCCGAACCAAGGACCGCACAAACAACTTCCGCACAACCCGGCCGGGTCCGGAAGGTCCGGTGAATCCGGACGGTTCCCCTCAACGAAGGCTGGCCCGAGACCTCTTGTGCGGCTTCACACCTGGTTCCGCGCCGTGCTCGGCCGGCATGCCGGATGCGGCTACGGCAGGATACGAAGGCGACCTACAGGACCGGCAACGCCACGATCCCGTTCGTGATCTGCTGACATGGTGTGCCGAGTCCGCTTTCTGGACCACGGAGCCGGGGAAGGCCGACGAGCAGGAGATCTGGGAGAAGGACACCAAGACCCATCAGCAACGGCAGGTGGCCCTCGACCCGGAAACACTCGCCATGTTCCACGAGCACGGCTCGACCCTGACCGCGCACGGCGTGGCCGTAGGCACGGCGCACCGCGTCATGATCCTGCTGCAGGGCTGGGACGTCCTGCCGGAAACCGAACAGGGTTCAGGACAGCTGACTCGAGACCGTCAGCAGCTGGAGCACCAGCACGAGAACCGACCCGAGTACGACCACCTTCCAGAACCGCCATGAGCGGCGCCGGACGATCAGCCACAGCACCAGCGCGCCCAGCAGAGCCGAGAAGATCATCATGCCGACGGCCCGCCCGAGGGCCCGGCTGCTGTCCGCGGTGGGGATCGACCCGATCACCATGATGGCGCCCAGTACCAGTGTGGCCGGCAGACATGCGAGCAGTGCTCGCCCGAAGTTCACCCGCCGGGCTGCCGAAGATCGCGAGACCGTCATGCCGCGCAAGGTACCCCAACACCGGCCCGGGAAACTCCCGTTCGCGCGACTCGGTCCCGCTGCCTACTTGGAGTGTGCGATGTCGAGTCCCCCGCTCGACGACCGCCGGCACGCATTTTCGCCCCCACACGGATCACCGGCCTGCGTCCATTCCCTCGGCGCTGTTCACCGGGGTGAACAGTGCGGGGCTGGGGAGGTGAGACGGTCGCCCGTGAAACGAGCCGAACCCGGGTTCGGTCAGGTATTTCATGACGAACGCGCTGAAGGACAGGCCGGGCAGGAAACTGTGGCCGAGCATGGGGGGTGGCACGGCGGCGGTACCCCAGGTGTCCGGGTTCGGGTCGAGTGGCACCCAGCCGCAGCACCACTCGCCGGGCGCGTCGGGCGCTGCGATCGTCAGGTCGGACACGGTGCCAGCGCCGAACGCTTCGACGAAAGACTTGTAGTCGCCCGGAAGTGGCGCCCCGAGCCGCTGCTCGGTGCCGTCCCATTCCCCCGTGGTCGGGTTGCGCGTACTGCCGGAGAGCAGCTCGGCGAGAGCGGCGAACTGGTTGGTGGCCGTCCTGTCTGGCCGGCCGTGCGGGCCCGACAGGAATGCTTCCCCGATGTTCGGCCAGCCGGTCCACACAGTCCATCGCTGCCCGCTCTCGCGCTCCCACGTTCGGGAAGGGTGGCACGTCAGTCGGCGTTGGACCAGGCGTTGCTGAAGCTGACCTTGCCCCTGGTCTGCAGTAGCGCCCCGGAGTACAGCCGGCTGGCCAGGAGCATGGCGAGGACCGCCGACGCGGCCAGCAGCGTGAGCGCGACCAGAGCCTCCCAGACCGCGGCGTCTCCGGTGAACATCCGCACCGGCATCGCGATGGGCGAGGAGAACGGCAGGTAGGACAGCACGGTCATCACGGTCTCGTTGTCGTTGAAGAACAACACGGCGAAATAGGGGCCCATGACAAGCAGCATGAGCGGGCCGATGCTGGAGCCGAGGTCCTCCTGCCGGCTGACCATGGAGCCGGTGACCGCCCATATCGCGGCCAGCAGGACGAATCCCAGGATGAGGAACGGTACGAACCAACCGAGCGCGGGCGCCAGGGCAGCCAGCAGTTCCGAGTGCCCACCCACCCGCAGCGCGATCGGCGCGGTCACGGCAAGCACCACCACCTGACCCAGGGTCAGCAGCGTGTGCCCGACGATCTTGCCGCTGAGCAGTGCCCGCACCGGGACCGTCGAGACCAGGATCTCCACGATCCTGGTCTGCTTCTCGGTGACCGTGCTCTGCGCGATCGCCATGCCGCCCATGCCGAACATCAGGAACACCAGCGCGAAGACCATGATCACGATCTGGCGCTGGCCGGGGTCGGTCTCGGACGGTTCCAGCAGATCGACCGGTGGCATGGTGGACAGCGCGACGACGACGTCCCTGGGCGAGTCGGTCAGGGCCACCACGCGCACGCCGGTGGCCGACTGGCCGGTGGTGTCCGGGACGACGGCCGCCTCCACCTCCTCCGAGCGGACCAGTTCCTCGGCGGCGGCGACGTCGGCGACCTGCCGCACCTCCAGTTTCGTCCCGGTCAGCACCCGGGCCGCCTCCGGGCCGACGGCGGCCACGCTCGGTGGACCGTCGTCGCCGATCACCCTCGGCAGGATGGCCAGGGCGACCAACCCGAGCAGGATCACAGCCAGGCCGATCCAGAATCCCTTGAGCCGCAGGAAGGTCAGGATCTCGCGCTCGGCGACCAGCCGGGTCGACGACAGGAACGAGGTGCCGGTGACCGGCTGGGTCTGCGTGTCCCGCGGGACCGGTGGTGTCGTGACGGCCATCAGATCGCCTCCTTGAAGATCTCGTTGAGGGACGGGACGACCGGTGTGAAGCTGCGCACCGCCCCCCGTTCCAGCGCGGCCCGCAGCACCCGCTGGTCGGTTCGCCCGTTGCCGATGGGCTCGAACACCGCCCGCGGCCCGTCCAGGTCGACGATCCGGACCTCGGGAAGGTCACGCAGCCAGCCGGCGTCGTTCTCGAGGACGAGTTCGAAGCGCCTCGACCCGTACTTCGCCCGAAGCTCCTCCCGCCCGCCGCTGGCCTTGACCACGCCGCCGGAGATGATCACCACGTCGTCGCAGAGCCGTTCGACCAGACCGAGTTGGTGGCTGGAGAACAGCACCGGAACCCCGCTGTCGGCCCGCTCACGCAGCACGCCGAGCATGGTCTCGACGGCGATCGGGTCCAGCCCGGAGAACGGCTCGTCGAGGATCAGCAGGGTGGGGTCGTGCACCAGCGCGGCGGCGACCTGCGCGCGCTGCTGGTTGCCCAGCGACAGTTCCTCGAGCTTGTCGCCGGCCCGCTCGGCCAGTTCCAGCTGCTCGAGCAGCCGCAGGGTGTTCTCGCGTGCCGTCGCGTGGTCCAGCCCGTGCAGCCGGCCCAGCCAGGTGATCTGCTCGGCCACCTTCGCCTTCGGGTACAGGCCGCGCTCCTCGGGCATGTACCCGAACCGCTGCCGCACCGCCTGGGTGATCGGCGCGCCGTGCCAGACCACCGAGCCGCCGTGCGCGGCGAGCACGCCGAGGATGATCCGCATCGTGGTGGTCTTGCCCGAGCCGTTGGCGCCGATGAAGCCGGTCATCCGGCCGGGTCGCACCTCGAACGACACGTTGTCGAGGGCCCTGTGCTCGCCGAAGTTCCGACGCAGCTCCGTCACGGTCAGCATGCCCACGACGGTAGGCGGCGGGCCGGCGGCCGTCGTCCGTCGCGCGATCGATCCTCGGATCCGCCGCGCGATCTACCCGGTGCCGCCCGGGGCGATGACCCCGTGCTCGTAGGCATACACGACGGCGTGCGTGCGGTCGCGCAGGCCGAGCTTGGCCAGGATCCGGGACACGTGGGTCTTCACCGTCGCCTCGCCGAGGAAGAGCTGCTTGGCGATCTCCGTGTTGCTCGCGCCGCGGGCCAGCAACACCAACACCTCGAACTCGCGGTCGGTCAGCCCCGGCGGGCGCTGTCCGGGCACGGTCGCGGCCGGTCGGGAGCCGGGCGCCGCGGCGAACCGGGCGATCACCCGGCGGGTGACCGCCGGGGACAGCAGCGCGTCCCCGCGCGCGACGACCCGGACGGAGTCCACGAGATCCTCCGGTGAGGCGTTCTTCAGCAGAAACCCGCTCGCTCCGGCGCGCAGCGCCTCGAACAGGTAGTCCTCACGGTCGAACGTCGTCAGGATCACGACCCTGACCGCGCTGCCGGAACCGAGGATGCGGCGGGTGGCCTCCAGCCCGTCGATGCCGGGCATCTGGACGTCCATCAACACCACGTCCGGGTCGAGGCGGCTGACGAGGTCCACGGCCGCGAGACCGTCGCCGGCCTCCCCGACGACCTCGATGCCGTCCTCCGCCCCCAGGATCACCCGGAAGCCCGCCCGGACCAGATCCTGGTCGTCGGCGAGCACCACCCGCAGCGTCACGCTCCTTCACCGTCCTCGGTGGACATTCCGGTGGTCGTCGGCAGGCTGGCGCGGACCCGGAAGCCGCGGTCCCGCCGAGGCCCGGTCTCGAGCACGCCACCGTGGACCGCGACCCGCTCGCGCATTCCCAGCAACCCCAGCCCGCCGCCGTCCGGGCGCCGGGCCGCCGCGCCCCGGCCGTCGTCGGTGATCTCGACTTCGAGCGCGCTGTCCAGGTACCGCACGCGCACGTCGGCTCGGCGTGCGCCGGAATGCCTGACCACGTTGGTCAGCGCCTCCTGCACGACGCGGTATGCCGAAAGCGCGACACCGTCCGGCAACGGCCGCGGCTCACCGAAGACGCCGTGGTCCACCTCGAGACCGGCCGCCCGGGCGCTGGACACCAGCTCGGTCATCTGGTCGAGCCCCGGCGTGGACGGGTGCGCCTCGGCGGGCACCTCGGCGTCCTCGGCGCGCAGCACGCCGAGCAGCCCGCGCAGCTCACCGATCGCCGTGCGGGCGGTCTGTTCGACGGTCCGTAGCGCGTCGCGGGAGAGCTCGCGGTCGGTGTCGAGCATCCGCCGGGCGGCGGCCGCCTGGATGCCCATCACCGAAACGTGATGGGCGACCACGTCGTGCAGATCCCGGGCAATGCGCACCCGCTCGGCGACAACCGCCCCGCGCAGGTTCTGTTCCTGCGACTTCCGGAGCTGTCCGGCGCGGTGCTCCAACTCGGCCTGCTGGCGCGCGGAAAGCCAGGCCATGTTGCCGAAGAAGTACGCGCCGAGAAGGTACAACAGGTTGGTCGCGATGGCGTACAGCACGGCGGCCAGGATCGGATCCAGCGGTCCGGCCGCGTCCTCGAACGGCGGGGTCGGCTCGGCCAGCGAACGCACGAGTGCGAGCCCGAGCCAGCCCAACATCCCCGCGATCACGGCAATCCGAGCCCATCGGGCGACCCTGCGGTCGCGGATCCAGCCGCCGGCCGTGAAGATCGCGAGGAACAGCACGACCGCCTGCACCGAGTTGTCGCCCACGTGCCGCACCTGCGCGCCGATGAACAGGACGCTGATGACGATCAGCACGGCGAGTGGATACCTGCGCCGCACGACCAGCGGGACGGTCAACGCCACGACCCAGGCTAGTTGCTCAGCCAGTGACGGAGCATCGCCCCAGGCGAACCCGCCGAAGCTGTTGGCGAGCACGGTCATCACCAGCGCGCCGGTCATCGTCCCGAGCCCGACCCAGACGTCCGTGCGCCGCTGCGCGCGCGTGGGTAACGGTCGCCGCCACCCGCTCCACCCCGGCTCCCGGTCTCCGGCCGAGCCTGTGCTGCCCATGCCGTCAAGCTAGCGCACCCTGCCCGGACCGCCGTCCTCCTTGCCCGGCCTCGGTGGCGCCGCCGTCCAGTTGCCGTCCAGTTGATGTCCAATCGCGGGTCCGACGCTCGGTTCTGCCTTGTGTGTGCGCAATCCCCATCCGGAGGTCTTGGTGACCGATGTTCACACCGACACAGAGTCACCCCGGGTGGCGGCCGCGGCGGACCTGTCGCGGTACCGGATGATGTTGCGGATCCGGGCGTTCGAGGAGACCGCACTGCATCTCACGCGATGCGGGGAGATCGTCGGGGCCGTGCATCCCTATACCGGGCACGAGGCGATCGCCACCGGGGTCGGCGAGCTGATCGGGCCGGCGGACCAGGTTGTCAGCTACTACCGGTGCCACGGGCATGCGCTGGCGTGCGGACTCGAACCGACCGCGATGTTCGCCGAGTTGCTGGGCCGCGCCAGCGGGGTCAACAAGGGCAAGGGCGGGTCGATGCATCTGGCCGACCGGTCCCACGGGTTTCTCGGCGGCAACTCCATTGTGGGGGCCAACGTCGGTATCGCGGCCGGTCTGGCGGCGGCGGTCCGCATCCGGGGACTGACCGCCGCGGTCGTCGTGTTCCTCGGCGACGGTGCCATGGGAGCCGGCGTCGTGCTGGAGACCCTGCGGATCGCGGCTCGGCAGGAGCTGCCGCTGCTTTTCGTGTGTGAGAACAACTCCTACCAGGACCGGACTCCCAGCCACCTGGTGTCCGAGCTGGCTCCGGCCGCCGTCGCGACGGGGTTGGGCGTGCGGTCGGCCAGCGTGGACGGCAACGATGCCGGCGAGGTCGCGGAGGTGGCCGGCGCCATGCTGGGTGCGGTGCGTAACGGACTCGGCGCCCGGTTCCTGGAGGCATCGACCTATCTGCGGGACTTCCACTGTCAACTGGGTCCCGTTCCGCCCGACCCCTACCGGCCGGACGACGAGGTGCGGCGGTGGCGGACCCGCGACCCGGTCACGCGGGCGGAGCGCAAGCTGATCGCACACGGACTCCCCCGGTCCGATCTGGACGCCCTTCGGCGCCAGGCCTATCTGGAGATGACCGACGCCGCAGCGGACGCGCTCGAGGCTCCGGTTCCCAGACCCGAAGCGGCCGAGCACGACCTCACGATCGCCCGGTGGTGACTGCCATGATCGCCTTGCACGCCGCTCTCGTCCAGGCCCTGCGCCGCGACCCCGACCTGGTCTACCTGTGCACCTGGCAACCGTCGGTCTTCGTCGACGAGTTCGGGCCGGAACGGGTTCGCAGCACGCCGATCGCCGAGAACGCCACCCTCGACTTCGCGGTGGGGCTCGCCGCCGGCGGGCTGCGGCCGGTCGTCGACCTTGCCCGGGCGGCGTTTCTGTTCACCGCCATGGACCCGCTGGTCAACCAGGCGACCAAGCTGCGGTACATGACGGGCGGGCAGTACAACGTCCCGCTGACCGTGCGAGCGCAGACCCGAGGCGAGGAATCCCTTGGGGCACAGCATGAGCACGTGCCGTATGCGATGCTCGCCCAGGTTCCCGGGTTGGTGGTGGCGGTGCCCGGCAGCGGTAGCGAGGCGGCGGGACTGCTCGTCACGGCCATGCGCCATCCGGACCCGGTCGTCATCTTCGAGTCGCCCGCCCTGCTGGCCGACGCGCCGCACTGGACCGGCGGGGAGGTGCCCGGACTGCCCTTCGGCAAGATCCGGGTTGCCCGGCCCGGCAACGACGTCACCATCATCGCCATCGGGCTCGCGGTACGGACCTCGATCGCGGCGGCGGAGCGGCTGGCCGAGCTCGGCGTGGACGCCATGGTGGTCGACGTCCGCACCGTCGCACCGCTGGACGTGGCGGGGCTCGCCGAGGCGGCCTCGGTCACCGGCGCCGTTCTCGTCGTCGACGAGGCCACGGCCCCCTGTTCGGTGGCCACCGAGATCGTCGCCCGGCTGGTCACCGCGCAGGCCGTGGACCCGTCGCGGATCAGGCAGCTCAACGCGCGTTCGGTGCCCGCGCCGTTCAGCCCGGTGCTGCAGCGAGAAGTCTTCCCCAGGCCCGAACCCATTGCCCAGCAGGTATTGACCCTGCTCGAGAAAGGCCGGTGACATGGCCCTGCTCAGACCCGAGATCGCGCACCTGGACGACCCGTCCTACCAGTTGTTCGCCAGGGGACGGGAAAGCCAGCAGTGGTCGGCCCGGCAACTGATCGGCACCGGTCACACCACGCTCGACGAGGACACGGTCGAACAAGCCTGGCACGTCGCCTCGACTTCCTACTATGCCGAGCAGGCCGGACTGGTGGCCGCCGCGGAGCTCGTGTCCGAGACGGAGGACTGCGCCCTGCGACTGAGCTTCGCGACCGCGGTCGCCGATGAGGCCAGGCACGCGGACGCCTTCCTGGCCTACGCGGTGGCGCGGGGCGGAGACCTCGCCGAGGTCCATGAGGACGGTTACCTCGACGAGTTGCACGAGACGCTGTCCACCGTGAGCCATCTGGAGAAGTTTCTCCTGCACACCACGCTGGAAGGGATGGCGGCGGACGAGTTCGTTCTGCTGCAACGGATTTTCGCGGGAGATCCGATCGCCGAGATCTACCGGCACGTGCGCGGGGACGAGGTGCGGCACGTCGCGATCGGCCTGGACTACCTGCGCCGCAGCTACGCCAATCCCCGTGAGCGTGAGGAATGGGACTGCCACCTGGAGGAGTGGACCCAGCGTGCCCTGCGGGTCGCCAAGCTGTCCGAGGTGAGTCAGGGACTTGGTGCCCTGCTGGGACGTCCGGCGGAACCGATCGAGCGCTGGTTCGTTCGTCGGCATCGCGCGCGTCTGCGCGGCGCCGGGATCCAATTCTGGGAAGGGAGGTGAACCAGGATGGTCCTCAAGAAGGTGAAGCTCGAAAACGCTGTGACCGGCACGTGCCGGTATCTCGCCCCGCCGAAGAAGTTGAACTGGACGGACACGAAGAACTGAGGACGTCGACCGGTGGGGGGCGCCGTGCGCCCTCCACCCGAACCATGGGAGACCGGATGAGCGCGCTCACCGTATGCCTCGCGGCCATGCCGTGGCAGGCCATTGACATGCCCTCACTGCCGATCGGCCTGCTCAAGGTGGTCTGCCGGGACAGCGGGCGGGAGGTACCGGCGGCTTATCACGGCAACGTCCGCTGGGCGGAGTTCCTGCTGGAACGTACGGACGGACAGATCACGCCCGCCGACTATCTGCATGTGGCGGAGAACGGGATCTTCCATGGCATGGGCGACTTCGTGTTCACCGGCGTGCTGCATGGCGAGGACTTCGGCCGCGCGGGGTTCGTCGACTATGTGCACCGTCGCTCCGTCGACCCCGGCCGGGCGCTGGACATGCGCGACCTTGCCGAGGAGTTCGTCGACCTCGCAGCCCGGGAGATCCTGGCCGGTCGGCCCGACCTGGTGGGGTTCAGCAGCACGTTCATGCAGAACGTGCCGAGTCTCGCGGTGGCGGCCCGGATCAAGCGATACGACCCGTCGGTGATCACGGTGCTGGGCGGCGGCAACTGCGACGGCCCGATGGGGGCGGCGATTCACCGCAACTTTTCCTTTGTGGACTATGTGGTTCGGGGTGAGGGCGAGTCCGCGTTTCCGGCCCTGTTGGACGCCATCGAACGCGATGTGCCACCGGCGGACGTGCCGGGGGTGTGCTGGCGGCGCGACGGTATCAGCGTCGCCAACCCCGAACAGCGCGAGCCGCTGCCGCCCGGCCGGATTCCGACTCCCGACTTCGACGACTGGTTCGAACTCGTGGAGAGCTCGCCGATCGAGGGGCACATCGAACCGAAGCTGGTGCTCGAGTCGGCCAGGGGCTGCTGGTGGGGCGAGGTGCACCACTGCACGTTCTGCGGGCTCAACGGTTCGCTGATGCAGTTCCGCAGCAAGGCGCCCCAGCGCGTGCTGCGTGAGGTGACCGATCTCGTGACCAGGCACCGGACCCTCGATGTCGTCATGGTCGACAACATCATCGACAACCGGTACTTCACCGACGTGCTGCCCGACATCGCCGCGCTCGACTGGGATCTGCGCATTCACTACGAGGTCAAGGCCAACCTCACGCCGGCACAGATCGACGCGTTGCGCGCCGCGCGGGTCGCCCACGTGCAGCCGGGTGTCGAGTCGCTCAGCACGCATGTACTGAAACTCATGGACAAGGGTGTCGACGCCCTGCGCAACATGCGGACGCTGCGCGACTGTCTGTCCGCACACCTGGACACGACCTGGAACCTGCTGATCGGATTTCCCGGTGAGACCGAGGAGGACTACCAGGCGCTGATCGACCAGATGCCCGCCCTGGTTCACCTGCCACCGCCATCGGGGCTCACGCCCATCCAGTTGGAGCGGTTCAGCCCGAACTTCGACCGCCCGGAGCTCGGCTTTCCCACGCGCCGACCCGCCGCGATCTACGACTTCGTCTACGACCTGCCGCAGCGGGAGCTTGAGGATCTCGTCTACCTCTTCGACACCGACTACGCGGGCGTACAGGGCGAGGTTGCCGACGCGTTGGAGGCCGCGGTCGCGGACTGGAAGAAGCGGCACGACGACAGCAGCCTGGTGCGGGTGGAGGCGGGCGGTGTCCTGTGGATCGAGGACCGGCGCAGTGGCTGGCCGGAGCGGGATCACCACATCGACGACCCGGTTCTCGTCGCCGCGTATCGCCACCTTGAACACGGTCGGTCGGTCCGGGCGGTGCTGTCCCGGCTCGCCGACGAGGGGATCACGCTGACCGAGACCCGGCTGCTCGCCTGGCTGGACGAGCTCAACGATGCGGGTCTGGTCTTCCGCGAGGGCGACCGGAACCTCGCGATCGCCACGACCAGCGTTCCCCTTCGGATCAAGACATGAGCGCGCTGGTGTCGGCGCCCGCAACGGGCGCGGCCGATCCCCGGATCTGTTCCGTGGCCGGCAGGTTGACCAGCGATTCGATCGCCGCGATCGACCCGGTCGCCCTGTCCGCCGCCGGGCACGAGACGCTGGTGCTGGCCGAGCCGGTCGAGTTCGGCCGGGACGACGAGCGCGACGTGCGGTTCCTGCGCCTGTTGCGCGAAGCGGTGTCGGTGACGATGCGGGTCGACTGGTCGGCCGCGTCGCCGGTGCCGTTCGAACTGCCGATGGTGCACCACCTCCCGCCACCGCGCCGTGAACATGACGCGGGTACCGCCGACGGCTGGCGCCAGCGGTTCCGGTTCGGGCTGTCCTACTACCGGGTCGGCCCTGGTTTCCTCCAGCTCAAGGACGTCCGCGACGGCGCCGCCCGCTATCGGCTCGACGACCCGAAGGCGGTGGCGTCCTGGTCGCAGCTCGAACAGGTGCGGCATCTCACCGAACTCTCCCCGGACGGGCAGGCGCTGTATGAGCTGCTGGCCGGCGAGGGACTGATCATGCGCCGGGGCGCGTGGGTGACGTTGCTGCCGTTTCGGATGCGGCGCTGGCCGGTGCCCTTCAACGGGATCTGAGCACGTGCGGACCCGGCAGGCGGGCGGGCTGCTGCGCCACCACCCGGGGTTTCGATCGCTGTGGTCAGCCGGTGCGATCAGCGCGTTCGGTGACCGGTTCTCCCTGCTGGCCGTGCCCGTGATCGCCATGTCCGAGGCGGGCGCGACGCCGGGCCAGGTCGCGCTGTTGTGGACGTTGCAGTTGCTGCCCGGGGTGATGCTCGCGATGCCCCTGGCCGCTTTTCTGGTCGCCCGGCCGGAACGCTCGATCATGGTGGGTTGCGACCTGGCGCGGTTGCTGCTGCTGTGCGCGCTGTTCGTGCTGATGTCACAGCAGGGCCTGCGGTGGTGGCACCTGGTCGTCGGCGTGCTGGCCATCGGCCTGGCGACCACAGTGTTCGACGTCTGCGCGCAGGGTTACTTCCCCCGGATCGTGGACCGCCGCGACTACGCCGAGGCCAACTCCCGGTTCGCCCAGGCCGGCAGCGCCGCCGATATCGTCGGCCCCGCGCTCGGCGGTCTGCTCATCGGGTTCGCCGGGGCGGGCACCGCGCTGCTCGTCGACGCGGCGAGCTTCCTGCTCTCCGCGGCCCTGCTGACCCGGATCCGGGACGAGGCGCGGCCGCCATCCGCGGCGGACCCGCCGGTCGAGGGTGGACTGTGGCACGGGTTGCGCAACGGAGTCCGGTTCGTGGCGACACATCCCGGGCTGCGCGCGCTCGTCGCGGCGTTCGCGCTGTACAACCTCGGCGGCGCGATCCTTGGCGCGCTGTGGTTTCCGTACCTGTTCGACGGGCTTGGGCTGTCGCCTTCGGTGGCCGGCGCGCTGATCACCGTTGGCGGCATCAGCGCCCTGGGTGCCGCGCTCACCGTGGGATGGGTGACGCGCCGGGCGGGTTCGCGGGCGATGCTTCCGGCCTCACTCGGCGCGATCGTCCTCGGGATGTGGTTCATTCCGTTGGCCGCGCTGGGGAATCCCGTCGTGCTCCTCGCCGTCTACCAGATCGTCTTCAGCAGCGCCGTGATCTTCTTCGGTGTCACGGCCGCCACCGTCCGGCAGTCGATCACGCCGCTGGACTACCAGGGCCGGGTCTATGCCGTCGTCTACACGATGTCGCTGCTTACCGTGCCGGTCGGCGGAGCCGTCGCCAGTTCGGTCGCCGCGCTGGCATCGCCGCTGGTCGCGGTGCTGGTCGGCGCCGTCCTGGCCAGCATCAGCCTGGTCACCATCGGCGCCCTCAGCAGAACCGGGGGCGGGTGACCGACTACCCGGCCTGGCACGCCGTTTCGGGTGGCTCGTCCAGCGCGGTCAGACTCGCCCGGGCGGCCCGGGCGCCGGGGGCGCCGAGCGCCGTGTACAGGGTCAGCGCCTGTTGCCAGTGCTGGCGCGCCTTCCCCCGGTTTCCGGTGAACTCGTGGGTGGTGGCCAGACCGCTGTGCGCCCGGGCCTGCTCGTCCCAGTCGGAGGTCTCGACGGTGATCGTCAGCGCGAGGGTGTGATGGGTGAGCGCGTCGTCCGGCTTGCCAGCGGCCCGCAGGGCTTCACCGAGTCCGTTGTGGGCGGCGGCTTCGCCGTAGCGATGGCCGATCTCCCGGAAGAGATCGAGTGCCTGGCGGTAGTAGGGGATGGCCGGCTCGGGTCGTCCCAGCAGGCGCATGTGCTCGCCGAGATTGGCGAGCACGTGCGCCTCCCCGCGCCGGTGGCCGGTTTCCCGCAGCGCCACCAGGGCCAGATGGTGGTCGCCGGTGGCCGGCTCCAGCCGGCCCAGCCGGGTGTCGATGAGACCGGACCGGCTCAACGTGACGGCCGCGCACACCCGGTCGCCGATCACGCGGTACAGGTGCAGGGCCCGTTGATGGTGGACCCGGGCCGCCTCGTAGCGACCGAAGTCCTCCTCGAGGATCCCGAGGTTGGTCAGCACCCGGGCCTCCCCGCTCTGGTCGCCGACCTGCCGGAAATGGTCCAGGGCCAGCCGCTGGCACCGGATCGCCAGCGCATGCCGGCCCAGCCGGGCCAGGACGGTGCCGAGGTTGGTCAGCGTCCGAGCCTGGCCGAGTGGGTCGCCGGCCCGTCGGTGCAGCGCCAACGCGTGCCGGTAGTGGAGCACGGCCACGTCGTACCGCCCGCGCAACCGGTACACGGAGCCGAGGTTGATCAGCGCGTGGGCCTGCGCGCGGTGGTCGCCGGTCTGTCGCGCGGCCCGCGCCGCCTCGGTGTAGACGGTCAGCGCGTCGGTGTAGTGGCCGCCGTCGAGATACCGGTACAGCACGGCGGCCAGCCGTGCGGTGTGCTTCGGCCAGCCGTGACCGGCGGTGTAGCCGCTGATCGCGACCAGCGTGGAGCGCTCCAGGTCCAGCCAGGCTCGGGCCATGGCCGCGTCGGACAACGGTGGCATCGGCGTGTCGGGCCGGAGGATTCGGTCCCGGTTCTGCCGCGCGTCCGGCGCCAGCACGTTCACCGCGGCAGCGGCGGCGGCCACGAAGTAGTCGAACAGGCGGGTCAACGCCGCATGCCGGTCCGCGCCGGTGTCGATGGCGAGGCTCTCCTGGTTGGCATACGCGCGCAACAGGTCGTGCATGCCGTAGCGGTCCGGCCCGGTGCGTTGGATGAGGTGGGCGCGAGAGAGCACATCGAGGATCCGGCGGGTCTGGTCGAGGTTGGTCCGCCACAACGCCGCGGCCGCACAGGGATCCGTCTCGGCGCCCGGATGCAGGGACAACAACCGAAACGCCCGCGCGGCGTCGGCCGGCAGGTGCTGGCAGGACCGCGCGAAAACGGCTCGAATGGCGGTCTGGTCCGGGCCGAGGTCGAGCATGTCCAGCCGCCGCCGCTGGTCGGCGAAACCCTCCACCAGGCCACGCAGCGTCATACCGCGCGCGATGGCAAGTTCGGCGGCCACCCGCAGGCCGAGCGGCAGCCGGGCGCACTGCTCGGCGAGAGTGGCGGTCATCTCCGGCTCCGCCGCGGCTTTCCCGCCGATCAGCCTGCGCAACAGGGTGACCGCGTCGCGCAGCGGCAGCAGGTCCAACTCGATCCTTCGGGCGCCGTGCAAGGCAACCAGCCCCGCCAGGCTGTCGCGGCTGGTGACCACGACCACGCACGCGGGGGTTCCCGGGAGCAACGGCCGGACCTGCGCGACGGTCGCGGCGTTGTCCAGCACGATCAGCATCCGCCGGGACGCGATCTCCGTGCGGTACCGGGCGGCGCGATCATCGATGTCGAGCGGGACGTCCTGGCTCGGCACCCCGAGTGCGGTCAGGAACCGGGTCAGCACGTCCCCGACCGGCAGGGGTTGATCGGCGTCGTAGCCGCGCAGGTTGACGAAGAGCTGACCATGCGGGAACCGGTCGCGCACCCGCTGGGACCAGCGCACGGCCAGCGCGGTCTTGCCGACTCCCGCGGTGCCCGAGATCACCGTGATGGCGGGCGCGGTTGGGTCCCCGCCGACGGCCAGCAGGTCGTCGAGTTCGGTGAGTTCGCCGGTACGGCCGGTGAACTCGGACACGTCCGCGGGCAGTTGCGCAGGCGCGGACCGGGTGGCCTCCGCCGGGGCGAGATCGGTTCCGGGCACCGCGGGTGAGCCGTTGTCGCGCAGCAGTTCGGCATGGGCCGCCGACAGGTCGGGGCCGGGATCGACGCCGAGTTCGTCCGCCAGCCGGTGGCGCGTCTCGTGATAGCGGGCGAACGCCTTCGACCGCTGCCCGACCGCCAGGTACGCCCGGATCAGCACCGCCGTGACCGCCTCGTCCAGTGGCTGGGCGGCGGCGGCTTCCTCGAGTGCGGCGACGGTATCCGCCGCGGCGCCGGTGGCGATCATCAGTTCGCCGTACCGGACCAGCGCACTGTGCCGCTCACCGGTCAACGACACCACCTTCGGATGGGACGCGAGGAACGCGACGTCGCACAACGGCGCTCCCTGCCACATCGCCAACCCCTCGCCGAGCAGGGCCGCCGCGCGATGGGGATCGCCGGCCCGCCGGGCCAACCCGGCCGAGGTGACCAGTCGCCGGAACCGCAGGACGTCGACATCGTCGGGAGCCAGCCGGAGGGCATAGCCGTCACCGACCGCCGGCAGGATCGCGCTCCTCGTTCGCGCCGGCCGATCCGGCTCCAGTGACCGCCGCAGATGCTTGACATATGTCTGGATCACATTCACCGCGCTGGACGGTGGCCGGTCGCCCCACAGCGCTTCGATCAGTTCCGCCCGCGACAGCGGCTGACCGCCGGCCAACGCCAGCAGCCCCAACATCGCGCGCTGCCTCGTCGCGCCCAAATTGATGTTCTTGCCATCGCGCCAAGCACAGATCGGACCCAGGACCTGAATCCGCACAGCCCCTTCCCCCGCTCCCCGCCGCATGTGTATCTAACTCGACTCGGGTCGCCAAGGCAGCGTGCGTCTGCCGTAATTTGGCTCGTGACGCGGATCACATAGCGATTCGGCCAGGGGCGGAACAAACCGCCCCTGGCCGATTGTTCGCGCCTGGTCAGGGCCAGATATTCAGCACGACCAGGCCGCATCCCTCCGTGGTGTCCTCAAGGTTGGCCGCCTGATAACAGGACAACCCGAAGGCGGTCCACGGCAGGAACGGGACCGGACCGCCGGTGTCGAAGAAGACCCACTCGAAGAACGGAAGTCCGAGCGGTGTCGTGGTGAAAGCCCAGAGCGGGGATTCCACATACGCCGCGGTATTGACGATGAGGCATGCGGCGTTCGGGAAATCCGTTACTCCCACTTGGGATCCGAAGGCGAGGAACGGGCCGAAACTGTCCAGGAACAGCGGGTTGGGGACCGCGGTGAGCGGACAGTCGACCGCCGCCACGGCGGCCGGGTCGGCCGCACGGTAGCCGGGTGGCACCGTGAACAGGTCCGCGGCAAGCGCCACGCCGGTCCGCACGTCGGTGTAGGCCTTCTCGTAGACGGTCCCGGAGGCGTCCACGATCTTGGTGTGCATGGCGAGTTGCAGCTCCGTTGCCAGCCAGGTCGTGACCTCCGACGCGACCGGTGCCGCGTTGTCCCGCCGGAGTGTCACCGTGCGCGCGGTTCCCTCGGCCAGCACCCCGTCGAACCTGGCGGTGCCGAGATGGCGCGGCGCCGAGCTGAGCTGCCGCTGTTCCACCGTTGCCGGCTCGGCCATGGCCCGGCTCTCGTCCGGCCGCTGCCCGCCGGCAGACTTGGTGAACACACCGGTCTTGGTGTCCAGGCGCACCGTCGTCCTGGCGACCGGATCGGTGATCGTCACCGTCGACCCGCTCTCCAGCCGGGTTCGGCCCTGGCCGTCCCGGTAGAGCCGGTTCGTCTCCTGCGTCACGTGCGTCTGACCGTCCACACCAGACACCGAGCGGCTGATCCGCTCGACGGCGCTGAGCGCGACGATGTTGCTCTGCTTGGCGTGCACCCGATCCGCGCCGGTCTGCCCGTCCGGCCCGGCAATGGCATTGGTCGGAGCGGCGGCCAGAATTCCCGCCATCCCAACCATGAACGCCGCGGTCAATGTCCTTCGTCTCATCAGACCCCTCCCTCGTGGTCAACGACGACCCCACCCTCGGGGCCACCACTGGACGGGGACTGGACGGTCGTTGACCGAGAGGGTTCACCTATGCGGCTGCGCGCATCGCCTGCTGACGCGGAATCCCGTGGAGCTGCGCTGGTGCAACCAGATCGACGCGCTCGCGCACCACCTCGAACGGCTCGGCATAAGGTGTGCCGGCGTGCCGGGACCAGTAGCGTGCGGTGGCCAGCACCAGGTCCTCGGCCAGATAGTCGCGGATTGCCTGCTGGGAGGCGAAACACGCGAGCAGTTCCAGCTTGCCGCGGATGTGGGCGGAGACGTCGACGAACCGGTTGGGCCGAAAGTCCATGGTGGTCGAGGGGCTCTGGAAACAGGCGACGGTCGCCACTGACCGGGCCGCGACCAGCACCGCCTGATGCACCGCGCGGTGGTCCTGGTGGGTGTCCTGCGCGGAGTGGGTGTAGACCAGGTCGGGCCGCACCGCGTGCACCACGGACTCGATCAGCTCGATGGTCGCCTTGCCGGCGCTGATCTCGGTGTCGGGCAGGTCGTAGAGAAACAGCCGGGCGCCGAGACGGTCGGCCGCTGCCTGCGCTTCGGCCGCCCTGATCTGAGCGCAGCCACCCCGCGCACCGGAGCTGAGGATGACCACGGTCACCTCGTCGCCCGCGGCCCGGTGCGCCAGCAAGGTGGCGCCCGCCCCGATCTCCACATCGTCGGGGTGCGCCCCGATCGCCAAGATCCGCCTGCGGGTCCGTTCCGGCATGGCCACTCCCCGTGTCGCCTGATGAACATCAACCACAATGCGGCCGCTCGGGTGCACGACGGGTGCCGCACCGGTTGCCCTTCGGTTGTGCCGCCGGCCGGAACCTGGGATCGCCGCGCTGGATCACCTCTTGGGGTGAATGGGGGCCGCGGACGGGGATGCTGGGTGGTTTCGGCCCGCGGCCTTGCCGGCATGCTCCCTCCGCAACCGGCCTCCGCCCAGCCGACCGATGGGCTGGTCGAGGAGGGTTTCGCCGGAGCAACAGCGGAAGGGTTCGAGGGAATCGATGCCGCGTGCCTGACCGGTGTCCCAGCGGATGCGGCCCGCCGGCCGGTCCGCAGCCGCTGGACGGCTGTCCTCCGGTGCCGGCGTCACCTCGGCGCCACAATCGCGACCAGCCTCACCGTCATCGACAACCGGGTCAGCGACATCACCTGCGACCAGACCACCCTGAAACCAGGCGCCGGCACCCAGTGCCACGGCACCTACCTGGCCACCGAGGCCGACCTCGCCGCCGGATCAGCCACCAACCGCGCCGTCGCTCGGGCCAACAACGGCCAACTCGTGTCCAACCTGCCCACGCTCACCGTCCCGGTCGTCACCATCGAACTCGCGGCCACCGGCACCCCGCACACCACCCTCCTGACACTCGGCGCCACCCTGCGCCTCGCCACCCGGCCAGCCACCACAACCAGCCCACGTTGACCACCCCGGCACGGGCTGCTCGCACTGAATCGGAGCGAACCCTGAGTTCTGCCAAGCTAGGTGTTCCAGCACCTCGACCCCGACGGGACGGGCCTGCGCCGACTGCTGCGGCTGGTAGGACATCGCGGCGGTCGCGCACCATTCGTTGGCGAAGATGCGTCAGGCTCGGTGGTCGAGAACGTGGTCGGCGAGCCCGTAGGCGACGGCGCCCTTCGCGTCGAAGACGCGGTCCCGGTCGGTGTCGTGGCGCAGGTCCGCGACATCGCGACCGGTGTGCGCGGAGAGGATTTCCTCCAACTGGGTGCGTACCCGCACGACCTCGTCGGCCTGGAGGATGAGGTCCGGGATGGCGCCGCGGCCCTGCGCCGCCGGCTGGTGCAGCACCACCCGGGTGTGGGGCAGCACGGCACGGCGTCCGGCCTTGCCCGCGGCCAGCAGTACCGCGCCGGCCGCGACCGCCTGGCCGACACAGGTCGTGGCCACCGGCGCCTTGATGTAGCGCATGGTGTCGTACAGCGCGAGCATCGCCGATGGGTCACCGCCCTCGGAGTTGATGTAGAGGTTGATCTCCTGGTCCGGGTTGTCCGCCTCCAGGTGCAGCAGCTGGGCGATCAACGCGTTGGCCACACCGGAGTCGATCGCGGTTCCGAGGTAGACGATCCGCGCCGCCAGCAGATGCGAGTAGACATCCATGATCCGCTCGCCGTGCACACCACGCGTGATGACATTGGGGATGGTGTAGGTGCTCATACCCGGGCTCCCGGCCACGAGCCGAGCCCCAGCCCGTGGGTGCGCACGGGCACGACCTGACCGAGATCGGTGACGACATGGTCGATGAAGCCGTACTCGCGTGCCTGCTCGGTGGTGAACCAGCGATCGTGCAACGAGTCCGCGAAGATCCGGTCGATCGGCTGACCGGTGTCCTCCGCAATGAGCCCGAGCACCGTGTCCCGGGTGTGCCGCAGGTCGTCGGCCTGCACCTCCACCTCGACCGCCGATCCGCTGATCCCTGCCGAGCCCTGGTGCATCAGGATGCGGGCGTGCGGGAGGGCGAAGCGTTTGCCCGGCGTTCCCGCCGACAGCAGGAACTGCCCCGCACTGCACGCCAGTCCCAGCACGAGCGTTGCCACCTCACACGGCACGAGCCGCATCACGTCGCGGATGGCCAGCATCGCCGGGACCGAACCGCCTGGCGAGTGAATCCACAACGCGATGTCCTTGCTGGAATCCGCGCTCGCGAGGGACAGCAGTTGGGTGGCGAGCACCGTCCCGTTGTCGTCGTCGAGCACGCCGTCGAGGACCAGCACCCGCTGGCTGAAGAACCGTTCTCGGAGCCGGTGGTCAAACAACGGCTGCTTCTCGTCGCTCGTCATGCATCCGACGATGCCGCCGCCCCGGCCCGGTTCGCCAGTTCTTCTGCCGTCAGCGGATAAGCTTTCAGCAGAAAGGGAACCGGGTGCTCCATTGTGGACTTCGGCCCGGCACCAGGTGCAGCTAGCGGGTGAAGGTTCGGCCGCCGTTGACGGGTAGGCATTGACCGGTGAGGAACGCGGCGTTGTCGGAGGCGAGGAAGGCCACGGTGGCGGCGACGTCGTGGGGGGTGCCGAAGCGGGCCAGCGGTACGTCGGTGCGGTAGGCGGCCAGTTCCTCGGCGGTGGCGCCGACGTGTCGTTCGACCGGGATCCAGCCGGGCGCGACCAGGTTGACCGTGATGTTGTGCGGGCCGAGTTCACGTGCCCAGCACCCGGGTGAGCCCGAGCTGCGCGGATTTGGCGGCGACGTAGTGCGACCAGCCCCGGCAGGGCGGTCTCGGTCATCTCCGAGCCGATCTGGATGATCCGCCCGCCGCGCGCGGCCTTCATCCCGGGGAGCACCGCCTGGGTCAGCAGGGTGGGGCTCTTGACGAACAGCTCCAGGTGGTTGAGGTGGTCCTGCCAGGTCAGCGCCTCCAGCGGGATCACCGGCTGCGGCCCGGTCGCGTTGATCACCAACGCGTCCACCGGCCCGAGCCGTTCGCCCACCCGCTCGACCAAGGCGCGGACCTGCCGTTCGTCGGTCACGTCCGCGGCGCCCCCGCCGGCGGCGATGCCCGCCGCGACCTCCTCGGCCGGCGTCCCCGGCAGGTCGTTGACCGCCACCGCCCACCCCTCGCCGGCCACGTTCAGCTTCCAACAGCCGCGGGATGGCTGAGACCCGGGCATTTACGAGAGGATTGCGGCATGACCAATCAGCCCACCGAACCCGACATTTCCGCGATCGCCGACGCGGCCAGGCCCACGGTCGCCGACCGGGCCACGTTCGAGAGCGAACTTGACCGGCTTCGGGTTCGGGAAAAGGCCCATACCCGCGAGGGCGATGCGATTGCCGCGGCCCGACGCCGCCTCCCGATGGTCGAAGTCGATCCGCAAACTCCGCTGATCGGAACGGACGGTTCGGTGCCGTTGATCGACGTTTTCGACGGCCGGTCCCAGTTGATCGCCTACTTCCACATGTGGCACACCGGCAGGCCCGCCGCGGAGCAGTGCGAGGGCTGCACCTTCAACACCAGCCACATCAACGAGTTGGCCTACCTGCATTCACGCGACGTGACCTACGCCGTTTTCGCCGAAGGACCGTACGAGGAAGCCTCGCGATATCGCGACTTCATGGGCTACACCGCTGCCTGGTACTCGGTGCCGCCGAACTCCGTGGACCGGTTGATCGGCGACCGGTACTTCGGCATCCTGGCGTGCTACCTCCGGGACGGCGGCCAGGTCTACGAGACCTACTGGACCACCGGTCGCGGCAACGAAACCATGGCGCCGTCCTACGGACTGCTGGATCGCACCGTCTACGGCCGGCAGGAGCTCTGGGAGGACTCGCCCCAGGGCTGGCCGCAGCGATGGGGTTCCCAAGGTGGCCAGTTCCGCCTGGCCGACGGCCGTCCCATGGCCCAACTGTCCCGGCTGCAAGCCGGCCGCGACGACGACCTCGGCCCCATGCCGGACGGCTGGACCGCGTGCTCCTGTCCCCTACACACCGGACCCACCGCGCGGAACTGACGCGCCGTCGAACCGGCCGGAGGCCGCCGCCCTCGACGCCGAACCCTGACCGGTGCCGGGCCGCCGAGCAGTCCTCAGCCCGCGGATTTGATCAGCGGCGCGTCTCGGGACGACGCCCGGAACCCGACGCTGTAGTACAGCCCGCGCGCCTGGGGATGGCCCGGCGCGCCCAGGCAGGCGACCGTCACCTGAGTGGCGCCGGCCGCCCGCACGCGGTGCATCCCGTGCAGCAGCATCGCCCGGGCCAGTCCCAGGCGCCGGTAGTCCGGATGTGTCCCCGACCGGCTCGAACTCGGCGGTCTTGTTCGCCTCGTCCAGCCACATGATCGTCGAGGAGGCCATCGTGCCGTCCGGCGCCTCCACCAGGATGTGCAGGTCGCCGCGATAGGCCGCGGTCTGCCGCACGCCCTGGTAACCCTCGGCCGTGTACGTCGAGGGAGCCCAGGCGTCCACATGGGCCACAACCGCGGCCCTGGGCCCGACCTCATCGGCGGTGCGGAACCGGAATCCGTCCGGCAATACCGGCGCTGCCACGTCGGTGAGGTCCCGCTCGTTGAGCTGGGTCCAGGTGCCGGCGTCGCCGAGCGCGGCCGGGTCGGTCGCGTAACCGTGCGCCAGCCACCGGTTCAGGGCGTACTCGTCGGCTGCGCTCGGACGCACCGTCCGCTCGATTCCCGCCGCCGTGGCGTCGTACCAGTCGATCACCTCGGAAACCAGCCCCGCGTGGTCGGGATGGACCTGATACGCCAGATAGGCGTCGGTGAGCTGCACATCCGCGGCGGTCACCAGCATGGTCCGTCACAGTGTCAGGACTGCGCTGAACCGTCGAGCCGTTTCCTGGGGCGCATACTGTATTCCCGGGGATACCAAGGAGGCTGTCGTGCCACCTGTGCCGCCGACCGATGATGAGCTCGACGTCCTGATCAGAGCACGCCTTGCGTTGCTGGGCATCGATCTCGATCAGCTTCCGCCGGGCACCGCCGCCGATCCGGTGACCGGTGCGCCCGGCCGGGAGACCGCGCTGGCCAGCCTGCGTTCGTTCCTGCGCAACAGCGTCGTGCCGGTGGCCGGCTACCGGTTCGGCCTTGATCCCGTGCTGGCACAGCAGGTTGCGCCGCCGCTGCTGTACCCGGCCATCGTGACCGCCTGGACCGCCGATGAGTGAGCCACAGGACCGGCGGGTGGACCGGCGCGCTTTCCTCGCCCGCACCGCGGCCCTCGGCGTGGCCGGGACCGTTGCCCTGCCGCCGATCGCCGAAGCGGCGCCGGTCGCCGTGAGCGGACCCGCCGATGTCGAGGTGCAGCCCCGGCCCGAGGCCAT
Organism: Actinophytocola sp.; assembly: GCF_035712165.1. GTDB lineage: Bacteria > Actinomycetota > Actinomycetes > Mycobacteriales > Pseudonocardiaceae > DASYTH01. The sequence continues at coordinate 22,826 of NZ_DASTBH010000367.1, forward strand.
GGCCGACCCGACCGAGCTGACCATCGCCGAGGCGGCCACGCTGATCCGCAGCGGGCGACTGCGACCGGAAACGTTGCTGCGGGCCTATCTCGACCGCATCCGCGCGTTCGACGGGATCTACCAGGCGTTCAACACGGTGCGGCCGGAGGGCTCCGCGACCGCCTCACGGGGACCGCTGCGCGGGATCGTCCTGGCGATCAAGGACAACTACTTCACCGCCGGCCTGCCGACCACGGCGAACTCGTTCCTGTACGCCGATTTCGTGCCGCCCTACGACGCCACGGCGGTGGCGCGGCTGAAGACCGCCGGCGCCGTCGTGCTGGGCAAGACGCAGATGGGCCCGCTGGCCACCACGCGCGCGACCACCCCGGACGGACGGGTCACCACCGTCAGCGCGTGGGCGCCGGACCGGCCCGAAATCGACCCGGGCGGTTCGTCCACCGGCACCGCGACCGCCGTCGCCGCACGCATGGCCACCTCCGGCACCGGGACCCAGACCGGCGGGTCGATCACCTCACCCTGCAACGCGCAGAACCTGACCGGACTCAAACCCACCATGGGTCGGGTGTCGCTGCACGGGATCATCCCGCTGTCCTACACCCGGGACCATCCCGGCCCGCTGGCCCGCGACGCCCTCGATGCGGCGATCATGCTGTCCGCCATGGCCGGCCCGGATCCGCACGATCCGCGGACCCAGGGCCTGCCCCGGGTACCCGACCTGATCACCGCGGCGAAACCGGTGCGGCAGGGTCGCCGGGTCCGGCTGCGCTGGCCGACCCGGATCGGCGTCATCCCCGGCTACCTCTCGGGTAGCTCGCCCACCGCGCAAGCCAGGGCGGCCTTCCTCGACACGCTCGCCGGCGTCCCCGGGGTCACGCTCGTCGACGTGCCGCTGCCCGACGAATGGGCGCTGCTGACCGGCGGCGCGTTCAACAACGTCCGGTTGCCCGAGCGTGCCGAGGCGTTCGCCCCGCAGCTGACCGCAGATCTCCGCGGGTTCGGCGTTTCCGTGCTCGGCTGGCTGCAGGGTGCCGTCTTCGGCGCCCAGGAGTACCTCGTCGGTCAGCGCGCCAAGGTGGTGCTGACCGACCGGGTGCTGACCGACCTGTTCGCCCGCTGCGATGTGGTGGTGCAGACCTCTCCCCTGCCGTTCGACATCATCGGCCTGCCGGAACTGGCGCTGCCCATCGGGTTCACGCCGGAGGGTCTGCCGATCGGCACCATTCTGGGCGGTCTGCCGTTCGCCGAGGACCGGCTCCTGTCGATCGCCGCCGCCTACCAGGCACTCACCACCTGGCACCGGCGCCGGCCGGCCGACCCGGTCGTCGGTGCCGCCGTCGCCGCGCGGCCCCGGCTCACCGCACTCGACGTGCTCGAGACGATGCAATAGTGGACGCTAGCTGGCTAGCGACGCCTTCGTCGCTAGCCAGCATGATCCGGGCGGCGATGCCGCCAGTGGTCACGTGACCTTGAAGGTCAGCGTGTACCACGCGCCGGTGGTCTTGAAATCCACCGTCTTCGGGTTGCCGGTCTCATGGATCGGCGCGGAGCCGAGCCTGGTGTTGTTGTTGCCGTTCATCTCATCCAGGACCACCGTGGTGGAGCCGGTGAACTCGACGTTCCAGCCGCGCAGGGACTTGTCCCCGCCCTTGTCGATGACGTAGGTCCGCGCGACGCCGTTGGCGGTGAGTCGTGCCTCGTCGTAACCGACGACGTCCTGTTGCCGGTGGCAGTGCAGGTTGATCAGTTCCAGTGTTGCCATTGCTCTGTGTCTCCTTGTTCGTCCTTTGACGAACGTGACGGTGCCAGGGCGGTGTTAACCCAGCGCTAACCGAGCGTGCGGAGCTGACCGAGCAGGAGCTGTGTCGCCGGGTCGGGTGCGGCGCCGAGCTCCCGCAGGGCGGTCAGGACGGTGGTGCGCACCGCCGCGATGCGCACCGGGTCGCGGCCCTTGATGGCGGCGGCCAGGGCGAGCCGGTGACCGCGGGCGTCGTACGGTTCGACGGCCAGCGCCCGGACGGCCAGTCGGGCCGACTCGGCCGGTTCGCCGGCCACCATGCGCAGTTCGCCGAGTTCGAGCAGGTTCCGGACATGCCGCACCCGGATTCGGTCGATCTCGATGGCCACCTGGGAGTCGGGCAGGTCGCGCAGGTCGGGCAACGGTTCCCCGGACCACAACGACACCGCCGTCTCGAGCAGGTCCGTGGCTTGGTCGACATCGCCGTCGGCCCTGGCCAGTGCCGCCTGGTCGGCCAGCCGGTCGAAGGTCCACAGGTCCACCTCAAGCCAGGGGGAACACACCAGCCGGATCGAATCCCGGTCGGTGCGCAGGTGAAAGCTCGCGTCGCGCGCGCACCGGTCGGGCTCGAGCAGGCGGCGGAGGTGGGTCAGCGTGACCCGGAGGTTGCGGGCGGCGTCGGCCGGGGCCAGGTCCGGCCAGAGCAGGTCGATGGCCTGCTCGCGGGCCAGCACGGGACGCAGCACCAGCGCGCCGAGCAACTGCCGGACCCGGACCCGGCGCAGCTGCGGGGCGTCCACCGGGACGCCGTCGAGGGTCACCCGCAGCGCACCGATCACCTCGACCCGGGCGCGGTGCACCGGCGGGGTGGGCAGCGCGCCGAGCAGGCGCGCGGCGCCGGCGGCGAGGGGCCGCTCGGTCGACCGCTCGTGCTGTCGCAGCCACCGGTGCACGGCCGGTCCGACCGTGTCGGCCAGCCAGCGGCCCAGCTCGATCCCGGCGGGCTCGTCGGCAGCCGCCAGCCGGGTGGCCAGCTCCACCGACCAGGGCAGCGGCAGGTGACACAGGGCGTGCGCGGGCGGCAATCGCCCGGCCGGGGTCAGGTCGCCGGCCCGCGCGCGGACCAGGGCACGCGCGGCGTCGCGGGCCCGCCGGTGCGACGGGCCCAGTTCGGCGCACTCCCACCGGTCCCGCAGTCGTTCGCTCAGCACATAGCCCAGTGCCAGGAAGCGCCGCAGGTGCCGCTCGTTGAACGGCGACTCGACCGGCCACCGGTCCAGGTGGCGGGCGTAGGTCCGGCGCGCGCCGGCATCGTCCCCGCCGGCCACCGCGACCGCGGCGCTCGCCGCGGCGGCCAGGACGGCGTCCCTGGGGTTGGGGTGGTCTTCCGGCGTGCCGGAGAACAGGGCGGGCGGGCCGGCACCGAGGCTGGACGCGATCACGGCCAGACACGCGGTGGTCACGAACGTGTCCCGAGCCGTGCCGGCGTCCGGGCCGAGCCGGGCGGACACCGCCCGCAGCCGGTCCAGATCCGCCGGGACCCCGTCGAACCAGCGCGCGATGGCCGCGGCGAACTGGACGTTCTCGTCGCTGGAGACACCCACGGTGCGGTCGGCGAGCTCGGCCGCCGCACCGCAGAACCCGCACATGTCCAGGCAGTGGTAGTGAAACCGCAGCGTGGACAGCGCCAGCACGCGCGGAACCTGGAGAACCGGGGCCAGGACGATCTCGGCGAGCGCGGCCTCCGGGTCACCACCGACCTCGGCGAGCGTCGCCGCCACGGTGTGCCGCAGACAACGGACGATCGGGCTGGACGGGTCGTCGAGCTGGCCGGCCCGATCGGCGAGCTCGGCCAGTCGCATCAGGTCCGCCCGGGAGTGCGCCGCGATGCCGGCCTGCGCGAGGACCGCGACCAGCCCGGCGTCGCCGCCACCGGACTCCCGCATGGCATGCCAGGCCCGGTCGAGCAGTGGATCGATCCGAGGGTCGGCGAAGTCGGCCGCGTGCAGAGCCGCGGCGTGCAGCAACAGGAATGCCGGGCCGGCCGCCTCGTGCGGGGGGATGGCGGCGAGCCAGCGCCGCGCGACGGCCGACGGGAGTGCCGACAACGTCGTGATGACCAGCTCGACGGACAGCTCGGCGAGCAGGCACCAGTCCCGCGTGCGGCAGGCCAGGGTGCCGGCCCGGGCCAGATCACCTCTGCCCGTCAGGATGGCGGCGGCGCCCCGGTGCAGCTCGCGGGTCTGGTGCGCGGTCGACGTCCAGGACAGCGCTTCGGTCCACAGGTCGTGCGCCCGGTACCGGCCGTCGTCGAGCACGGTGACCAACGGGATCCGGGTCACGAGCTCGTCCAGATCGACGGCTTCGCCGGTGACCGCGGCGACCTCGGCCGAGGTGGCCGTGCCGAGCGCGGCCAACGCGGCCAGCGCCCGTCGCCACTCGTTGGGAATACGGCCGAGGATCTCCTCCCGGGCGTACCGCCACGGTGCTCCCGGGCCGGCCGCGAACGCCAGGCGCACCAACGCCGGCCAGCCCCGCAGCGGCCGGGCCAGCGCCGGTTCCCGCCCGAGTCTCCGCGCGAGCGCGCACACCTCGATCTCGGTGAAGGACAGTTCGTCGGCGCCGATCCGGATCAGCTCGCCGGCCGCCTCGCGGCGGGCCAACGGCAGGTCCGGCGTCTCCCGCCCGGAAAGGACGACATGCGCGGTCGCCGGCAGCGTTCTGAGGAACTCCCGCAGCAGAGCCGCCCCCGGCGAACCGGCGGGAATCTCGTGCACGTCGTCGAAGATCAGGCACACCTCGAGGGGAGCGATCCGGATCAGCGCGTCGAGCACCGTCCGCGCCGCCGGGCGGTCCGGCGCCGCCGGCAGCGCGTCGAGCACGGCGGCGGTGAGCGCGGCGGGATCCCCGTGCAGCGCGGTGCAACTGACCCAGGCGTCGACGCCCCGCGGGGCGAGCAGGTGCGTCCGGACCGCCTGGGCGAGCACGGTGGTCTTGCCGAACCCCGCGCCGGCGACCAGCAGGGTCACCGGACGGCCCCACCGCAGGGCGAGCAGTTCGACCAGCCGCGGGCGCGGGATCTCGATCTCGAGCTGACGGGGCAGATCGCTCGAACCCGTCAGCAGCCCGCCCACGACCGGTTCATACAGACGCACGGTCTTGCTTCACACCTACAGGAGGCCGGCACCGACCACCCAGATACCGCCGCCCTCAGCAGCGGGCGCCGCAGGACTTGAAGGTGGCCTGGTAGGTCGTCGCCGTCGCCGGGGCGGTGACGTTGTGGGTTTGCGCCCCCCGGTCCGACCAGTTCTTGAAGACGTACTGGCGGCCGCCGATGGTCTGCGGGCTGGTGGCGCTGATCGTGTTCGTGGAGCCGACGATCACCGTCCGGGTAAACGGTGTGGTGGCGGAGATCCCGCCGACGGTCAGCTGCGCACCGTTGGGGCTCGAGGTGAAGGTGAGGACCACGGTTCTCGGGTTGAGCCGCAGGGTGACGCTCGCGGTGTTGCCGTCGGAGTCACGCGCGGTCTGCGTCAGGTCCAAATAGGACGGATACTCGTGATCGGGCGCGGTGAACGATCCGGAGGCGACACCGGTGAAGGTCTCGATGGTGTGGGTGTGGCAGGACCCGGCCGTCGAACAGTGTTGGAGGTCGAGCCGCCAGGTCAGTGCGGCGGCTGGGAGCGCGCCGTCCTGGCCGTCGGTGGCGTGCCCGGCGAACGAGATCACCTGGCCGACCTGCCACAGCTGCCCCGGTGCCGGCGTGTCGATCACGGGGACCGGGTTGGGGTCGGCCGAGGCGCCGACGGTGATCGGTACCGTCGCGATGTCGCTGGCTCCGTCCGGGTCCGTGACCCGCAGCCCGATGCTGAACTGGCCAGCCTGCAGGTAGGTCCAGGTCGGGGTGGCCGTGCTGGCGTCGTCGAACGCGCCGTCCGCGTCGAGGTCCCACGCATAGCTCAGCGGGTCGTTGTCCGGGTCGGTGGACTGCCGGCCGTCGAACTGCACGGTCAGCGGCGCGGTTCCGGACGTCGGGGTGGCCGACGCGGCCGCGTTCGGCGGCCGGTTGGCGCCACCGGGGTACTGCACGCGATGCAGTTCGCCCGAACCGAGCGCAACGTAGAAGAGGTCGCCGCCCGGGCCGATGAGCACCTGCGTCGGGGTGGCGATGCCGGTCACGAACGGCACGATGGTGGCCGGATCCGGTTGGCCCGCGGCGTTTCGCTGCATGGCCCAGACGCATCCCCTTGAGCTGTCGGCAAAGAACAGCGCACCGGAGTAGGCGGCGGGGTAGTTGCTGGTGCCGTCCTCGAACGCGATTCCGGTCACCGACGAGCCACCGGTCGGGCACGGGTCGGTCGGTACGACCTTCGCGGAGTGGTTGTAGGTGTAGTGCGGCGCGGTTTGTCCGCCGGAGGTGTACAGCGACTCGCACAACGTCAGGTTCGCGCCGTCGTAACCGGGCTGGCGGCCGGCGCCCTCGAAGCACGGCCAGCCGAAGTTCTCCGCCACGCCGTCGGTGGCGTCCGGAATCCGGTTGATCTCCTCCCAGGTGTTCCAGCCGACATCGCCGACCCAGAGTTCTCTGGTGCCAGGGCGGAACCCGAAGCGGAACTCGTTGCGCATGCCGTAGGCGATGATCCGGCGGGCGTTGGCGTCGGTGCTGCCGGCGAACGGGTTGCCCGGCATACCTGCGCCGGTGTTCGGGTCGACGCGCAGGATCGCGCCGTCCAGGGTGACCGGCTCGCCGGCGGGCCGGCGGACCGACTGGGAGCGCAGCGCGCCGCCGCGCGCGGTGGGCGGCGCCAGGTTGACCCCGGCCGGGCTCGGCGGGTCGCCGCACGGGTTGCCGACCTGGCCGTAGTCGGTGAACGTGAAGCTCGCGCCGTCGCCGCCGCCGACGTAGAGCGCGCCGTCCGGCCCGAACGTCACGGTGCCGATGGAATGGCTCGGGTACTGCTGGCACCAGTCGGTGATCAACACTTGTTCGCCGGTGGCCACCCCGCCCGCGCCCATGGTCAGCCGGGACAGCCGCCCGGTGGCCAGGCAGCCCTGATCGGTGGCGCCGGGCGGAGTCGGACAGGTGTCGTTCCACCGCGGTGCGGTACCGCCCGGAACCGCGTCGTAGCTGTAAAGCGCGTACACATAGGGCCGTGCCGGGAACTGCGGGTCGATCGCCAGCCCGAGCAGCCCGCGATCCCAGAAGTCGTAGACCTGGGTGCGCAGATCGGCGAACACCGTCGGGCTAGCGTCGGCCAGCGAGTCGAACACCTTGACCAGCCCACTCTTCTCCCCGATGAACACCCGCCCGTCCGGGGCGAACGCCGCGACGCTCGGAGCACTCAACCCACCGATGGCGACACTGTCCGTGAAGCCAGGCGGGACCACCACCGCCGCGGCGGGCACGGCCACGAAACCACCCAACCCGCTTGCGGTAAAGCAAACTACGGAAGTCAGAATCCCCAGCCGGCGTAAATGTCCAGGCACGGCACAACTCCAATCGGAGTGAACGACGGGAAGTGCATCGCACTGAAATCAGCGACCGTTTCGCCGACGGCCGAACCGCGGACTTTATGCTCCGCGCGCGCCGATTGTCCGCTATGGCCGGTGCTGCGAGGCGGGGGCCGGCGAACCCGGATGGCGCACGCGGGTCCGATGCGAGCCAGACGCCGGATTGTTTACGCGGTGAGGCTCCCAAGGGTCCTGGGACGCCGGACCGCACCCCCACCTCGTCGCCCTCGTCCGCGACCACACCCCGTCAGCAGCCGCCCAAAGATCTTGATTCACAGGTCGGTTTCAACAGACCATGAGACCCGCCACCATGCCCGATAGGGCGATTGATGGCGCCCTCCCAGCTGCTCGTCCGTCAATTGGGTACCGGAATGGTGAAGATATTGTCTTTCGAGACCGAAGTAGGGAGGGGAAATGTCAGATCATGGCGAGTCGATGCGTTGGGTCGACGAGGCTGTTGCCAATAATTTGAGAGATTCTTGGGGTCAGGAGTGGCCGGACCTCCTCAAGGCTGAACTGGACAAGTCCTGGAGCCCAGGTTGGGAAGACAACCCTGAGGACGTCAAAAACGAGTGGCTGGCGGAGTACCTCGACCAGAGCTCGTCGTCGGAGCCGCAATACGAGGAGCAGGCGGCGTCGAACGGCTCGATGTCAGCTGATGACAATGCCGAGGTAGCAACCGAGCAGGGCGAGTTGGCGGTCACCACGGAACTTCCATCGGACGAAGAGATCATAGCCGGCATCACCGAGGCGATCCTCGCCGAATTCGGCGAGCAGGTCCCCCAGTTGGACCAGGAAGCGCTCGCTGCCGGCACCGCTGAGGTCATCAACGCGATGATCGAAGGGCTGGAAGAGGCCACCAAGGCGGCCATCGCCGCCTCCGCAGAATCCGACTAGTACACCCGCTGCCGAGGAGCCTGGAGGCCGCACATGTCCGAACCATTCGAGAAGCCGACCCTGGAGAAGTGGGGCGACGGCGAGATCCGGATCGACCAGATCGCGTACGATAACATGCTCAAACAAAGGGTGGAAGGCTTGGGCGCCTGGGGGAAGAGTTGGATGAAGTGGCTGTACGATCGAGATCTGTCGGTCGAGCAGTCCGGCATAAATTTGGTACAGAAGGTGGTCGTGGACTACAGTGCGGCCGCGATTCTTGAGAAAAAGATTCCGCAGATCAAGACGGTTCGTTCGTACTGGCCGATCTGGACGGCCTACATTTATCTGAAGAAGCCGGCGGAGTTTCACACTCTTCTCTTTACCGGGCTGGACAACGGCATACGCAGCATTGTCAAGGAGTATCCTCGAGAGCTGGAGAAGAGCGAGCTCCAATCGGATCCATTCGTGGGTCTCGGCGTGAACACCTCGATCCCCCCGAACGAGGATTAGCTGATCTTGGTCGTGATCACCTGTCGCTCATCCGGCCGAGTCCTCCGACCGCGACCATCATGGGCGCGGCCGGGAGGGCTCGGGATCCCCCTGTCAGTATCTCCGGTTTCGCGCTGTTGGCGAAAGAAGAGAGCACAACGGGACGCAGGCCCGATCAGTCTACTGTGGACATCGCCGCGGGCGGCTTCTCCTCGGCGCGGGCGGCCCGCACGTTGGCGGCGATCGGGGACAGCTGCAGCCAGCGGGGCAGGCCGCGCACGATCCACCTCGCCCCGGTCAGGCTGATTGTGCCGGCCCGGATGGCGTCCAGCAGCTCGATCTCGCCTTCCCACATTCGAAACAGCGTCGGCAGGTCCGCGCTCAGCACGGCGTCGATGTCGAAGCCCGGGTCGGTGTAGCACACCGACGCGTCTCCCGGTTCGAGCACCAGCCAGTACTTTCTGCGCCGGTCGGTGACCTCGACCTGGATCACCGCCCGCCGGGTGAGGTCGCTGACGTCGATGCGGCCGTGCAGCCACCACATCAGCACCTCGGGGTCGAGCTCCTCCGGCCGTGGGTCGCCGAACGCGTACCGCGCGCCCCAGTCGGCCAGCCCGAACACCAACGGGCGCAGGTCCTGCCCGGCGCAGGTGAGCTCGTAGCCGTCCGCCGAACGCACCACGAGGCCGGCGTTCTGCAGCTGCCGCAGCCGGCGGGACAGCAACGCCCGGGACAGACCCGGCAGCCCGCGGGCGATCTCGTTGAACCGGCTGGCGCCGTTCAGCATGTCCCGCACGATCAACAGCGTCCAGCGCTCGCCGAGCACTTCGACGGCCCGGACGATGGGGCAGTACTGCGCGTAGGTCCGCATGGTAAGTAGTCGTGACCGGTGACCCGGTCCGTTACGCCAGGGTTCAGTTCTTGTACTACCTCACCGGTTCCGCGGTTCGTAGCGTCGGGACATGACGATCACAGAGACCACCCTCGCGGGATCCGGCACGTTCCCGATCCCGGTCCGCGCAGACGACGCCCGGTTCGTCGGTCTGGCCGCCCGGATCGGCGCCGTCGCCGCCGAACACGCCGCCCGGCACGACCGGGACGCCAGCTTCGTGGCCGAGCCGTATGCCGCCATGCGCGAGCACGGCTATCTGGCGCTGGCCGTTCCGGAGGAGCTCGGCGGGCTCGGCGCCACGTGGCGCCAGGCCTGCTACGCGCAGGCCGAACTGGCCCGGCACGACGGTGCGACCGGGCTGTCCGCGGCGATGCACGTGTACCTGACGCTGATGCAGGCCTTCCGGCGGCGCAACGGCGCACCGGACGCCGAGGGGGTGCTGCGCCGGGTCGCGGCCGACGGCATCGTGATCGCGACCAGCGGCGGCTCGGACTGGTTGTGGCCGACCACGACTGCAGTTCCCGACGGGGACGGCTTCCGGGTGAGCGGGCGCAAGGCGTTCTGCAGCCAGTCGCCGGCCGCGACGGTCGTGGCCACCTGTGCGGTGCGCGACGAGCCGCGGGAGGTGCTGCACTTCAGCGTGCCGCTGGCGGCCGAGGGGGTGCGGATCGAGGAAACCTGGGACACGCTCGGCATGCGCGGCACGGCCAGCCACGATGTCGTGTTCGACGACGTGTTCGTGCCGGGCGACAAGATCACCGGCCGGCGTCCGTACGGCGAGTTCGGGGTGCCGCTGGCGGCCGCCGCGCTGCATTTCGCCCCGGTGGTCGGCGCAACGTACTTCGGCATCGCCGCCGCCGCCCGCGACGTCGCGGTGGCCGGAGCCGGTGCACGGGCGCCGGGCGGCGCGCCCCGGATCCAGCGCCAGGTGGGTCTGATGGACGCCAAGCTGCGCGGTGCCTGGTGGGCGCTCATGGGTGCGCTCGACGAGTTGGGCGATGACTACACCGTCGGCCCGGCGGCGCTGGCGACCGTGATGGTGGCCAAGCGTCAGGTGGTCACCGAGGCGATCGAGGTCGTCAACCTGGCCATGGACGTGCTGGGCGGCCGGTCCTACTTCCGCAGTTCCCCGCTGGAGCGCGCCTACCGCGATGTCCGGGCCGGCACGTTCCACCCGTTCACCCCGGAAGTCACCCTGACCTACGCCGGCAAGCTGGCGCTGGGCGATCCGGGCGCCACGGAGTAGCGGTGCCCCTCCTATTGGCGGTGGTCGAAATGACTTCCGGAAATAACCCCCGTCCATTACCGGTTGCTATGTGGAGGTCAGCAGAAGAAATACCAGCTACCCGCGCTGCACGTCGCCGGTATCGTCGCGGTGGCGCTCAAGCCAGCGGATTGGCCCGACTGGGTGATTGTCACCGATCCGGTTATGTGTAGGTCGCCACCTCCGCTCGGCACCACGGAGATGATGCAGTGGCTCGAGGTCGACGTGCACCCGGATACCGGTATGCGGGGGACGCTCCATGAGTAGCTGTAGCTGCCGGATCCGTTGACTACCTGGAACATGACGCTGTAGGTACCGGCGGCGGTTGCGGGCAGGCATTCCGGGGAGGACAGGCCACTGGCGTTGACCTGGCAGGCGAGCGACTCTCCGCCGATCGCCGTCGCTGGGCTGGCCGAAATGATCGACATGCCGAGTGCGACGACGAGCGACAACAACGAGAGCAACATTTTACGCATTGGGAGAACCCTTTCGTCCAGGGTTAGGGCGGCTAGTTCATCACAATACGCGCCATCCAATCCGTCAAGAGCCACCTGCTCGTGGCAGGGGCGCGTGCGGCCCGACTGGCTTGCCTTGCCGATCAGAAATGACCCGAATCTGGGGTGGCTGCATGATCGCCATTCTCGATGGCCCGTCCAACCTGGGTCTGCGGATGCCGGCGCCCGGCGTCGTTCCGGGTTGCTGCCGGCCGCGGCCCTCACCGACACACTGGTCACTGCCCTCGCCGATCGTCTCGGCTGAGCATCCTGCTCGTGGACCAGGTCGGACTGTCGGGCGTGCGGAGGTGCGCGTAGGGGCAGCGACGGGGTCATGGAAGGGCGAACTGGCGGTGCGCCGGTATTTGGCGACCGCGGTGGGCTTCTTTCTCCG
>NZ_DASTBH010000368.1:0-2249 GCF_035712165.1 Actinophytocola sp.
CTCCGCCGCGGCCTGCTGGGGGGTGGTCACGACCAACAGCTCGGCGTTCGGCAGGAGTTGGGCCACCGAGATCGCGATGTCGCCGGTGCCTGGGGGCAGGTCCAGCAGCAGCACGTCCAGGTCGCCCCAGAACACGTCGGCCAGGAACTGCTGCAGCGCCCGGTGCAGCATCGGCCCGCGCCACACGACCGCGGTGTTGCCCGGGGTGAACATGCCGATCGAGATCACCTTCACGCCGTGCGCCTGCGGCGGCATGATCATGTCTTCGACGCGGGTGGGCTTGCCGTCCGCGCCGAGCATGCGGGGCACCGAGTGACCGTAGATGTCCGCGTCGACCACGCCGACCGACAGCCCGCGGGCCGCCATGGCCACGGCGAGGTTCACCGTCACGCTCGACTTGCCGACCCCGCCCTTGCCGGACGCCACGCAGTACACCCGGGTCAGCGAGCCCGGCTCGGCGAACGGGATGCGCGGTTCCTCGGCGTCCCCGCGCAGCGACCGGCGCAGCGTGGCCCGCTGCTCGTCGCTCATCACGTCCAGCGTGACCCGGACATCGGTGACGCCGGGCACGGCGGACACCGCCGCGGTCACGTCCTGGGTGATCCGGTCGCGCAGTGGGCAGGCGGCGATGGTCAGGTACACGCCGACCTCGACCACCCCGGCCGGGCGCACCTGGATGTCCTTGACCATGCCGAGGTCGGTGATCGGACGGTGGATCTCGGGGTCGCGCACGGTGGCCAGGGCCGCGCGGATCGCGTCGACGCTGGGAGTCTGGCTGTCGGTCACCCTTCCCATGCTACGAGCGGGTGGGCATGTACGGGTCGGCCGGCCGGTCGGGCGTGCGCCGTCCCGCGCGCGCCGGGCGCGTTGCGTAACATCTGATCATGACGGAGCCAGCCTTGTTCCCGTCGCCGAGCCGGAGCCAGCTGCGGGCCTGGCGGTCGTTTCTGACCGCGCACAACCGGGTGCTGCGCAACCTGGAGGCGGAACTGGTCGCCGAGCAGCGATTGTCCCTGGTCAGCTACGACGTGCTGGTTCAGTTGGCGGAGGCGCCGGGTCGCCGGTTGCGGATGGCAGAGCTGGCCGACCGGGTGCTCCTGTCGCGCTCCGGCGTGACCCGCTTGGTCGACCGGCTGGAGCGGGCCGGCCTGGTCGCGCGGCAGCGGGTGGTGGCGGACGGTCGCGGTGTCATCGCCGAACTGACCGACTCCGGTCTGGAGCGACTCCGCAACGCCTCAAGGACCCATCTAGCCGGAATCGCCCGGCATTTCGTCGCCCACTTCGACGACGACGCGCTGGCGGCCCTCGGCGCCCTGTGCGACCGGCTGGTACCCGACCCTCAACTAGGGACCTGATCGTCCCAGCGCGGGTCGGCCCGGACCGCGTCGGCGCCCGGCCGGTTCCGGCCGCGGGACTTGGTCGGCAGGTCGGCGCGCAGCCGGTCCAGCTCGCTGCGCAGGTAGTCCCGGGTGGCCACCTCGCCGACGGCCAGCCGCAGCGCGGCCAGCTCACGAGCCAGGAACTCGGTGTCCGCCTTGGTCTGCGCGGCCCGGCTGCGGTCCTCCTCCAGGGCCACCCGGTCCCGGTCGTCCTGGCGGTTCTGGGCCAGCAGGATCAGCGGCGCGGCGTAGGCGGCCTGGGTGGAGAAGGCCAGGTTGAGCAGGATGAACGGGTACGGGTCCCACTGCAGGCTCACCGCCACCAGGTTGATCGTGATCCAGCTGATCACGATCACGGTCTGCCAGAACAGGAACTTGCCGGTGCCGAGGAAGCGGGCCAGCCGCTCGGAGAACCGGGCGAACGCCTCCGGGTCGATCTCGAACCGCAGCTTGCGCGGCTGGCGGGGCTGATCCAGCCTGCGCCGCGGCACCAGGTCAGGCATCGGCGGTCTCCTGCCCGGTGTCGGCGCCGTCCGCGGTGTCGCTCTCCCGCCAGCCACCGGGCAGCAGGTGGTCGAGGATGTCGTCGACGGTGACCGCGCCGAGCAGGTGGTCCTGCTCGTCCAGCACCGGCGCGCAGACCAGGTTGTACGCGGCGAAGTACCTGGTCACGCGCACCAGCGTGTCCTCGGGGCGCAGGCTGGTCAGCTCGCTGTCCACGGACGCGGCGACCAGGCTGGACGGCGGCTCGCGGAGCAGTCGCTGGGTGTGCACGCAGCCCAGGTACTTGCCGGTCGGGGTGTCGCTCGGCGGCCGGCAGACGAACACCATGCTGGCCAGCGCCGGGGTGAGGTCGGGGTTGCGCACCCG
>NZ_DASTBH010000369.1:0-12562 GCF_035712165.1 Actinophytocola sp.
GGGCGCGGCGACGCGGACGCCGTCCGGCGCACGCTGGCCCGCGAGGCGCGCGAGGCTCGCGACTCGGTGACGTTCCTGGGCCTGGTGGACGAGCAGACCCGCGGGGAGCTGCTGGCCTCGGCGAACCTGTACGTCGCGCCGAACACCGGCGGGGAGAGCTTCGGGATCATCCTCACCGAGGCGATGTCGGCCGGGGCGCCGGTGGTCGCGAGCGACCTCAACGCGTTCCGGCGCGTGCTCGACGACGGGCGGGCCGGGGTGCTCACCCCGGTCGGCGACCCGGCCGCGCTGGCCGGTGCGCTGTGCGACCTCCTGACCGACCCCGGCCGCCGGACGGCACTGGCCGCGGCCGGCCGGCGCCGGGTCGCGGCATACGACTGGACGGTGGTTGCCGGTCAGGTGCTGCGGGTCTACGAACAGGCGATAGCCGCGGATCCGCGGCGGGTGGGCGAGTCCGGACTGCCGGCATGACCGTGCTCGGCGGGGGAGAAAGGATCGCGTTGGCATGACGCTGGTGATCACAACCCTGGCCGTGGTGATCGTTCTGATCCTGGCCGGCTGGCTGATGCGCACCGCCAACCGGCTCGACCGGCTGCACGTGCGGACCGACGCGGCCTGGGCTGCCCTGGATGCGGCGCTGGCCCGGCGCGCGGTGGTGGCCCGGGCGGTGGCCGCCGCCGGACTGCTCGACCAGCGCGGCGCGGACACCCTGCGGGTGGCGGCGGAGCGGGCCGAGCAGTCGGCGCGGATGGACCGCGAGGCCACCGAGAACGACCTCACGCTGCAACTCGCGGCGGTCGACCGGGCGCACCTGCCGCTGGCCCTGGCCACCGAACTGGTGGACGCCGAGCAGCGGGTGGTGATCGCCCGCCGGGTGCACAACGACGCCGTGCGGGACACCCTGGCGCAGCGCCGCCGCCGGGCAGCGCGCTGGCTCAAGTTAGCCGGCAACGCGCCGCGGCCGGAGTACTTCGAGATCGTCGAGCCGGCCCTGGCCGGTGAGCCGGACGCCGCGCCGATGCCCCGCCCGGCGGCCCGGGTGGTGCTGCTCGACGACGCCGGCCGGGTGCTGCTGTTCAACGGCCACGATCCCCGGCGGGCCGGCGAGTCGTGGTGGTTCACCGTGGGCGGCGGCGTGGAGCCGGGGGAGAACCTGCGCACCGCGGCCGCCCGGGAGCTCGCCGAGGAGACCGGGATCGTGCTTCCGGACGACGAGCTGGTCGGCCCGATGTGGCGGCGCCGGGTCGTGTTCAGCTTCGACGGGCGCACCTACGACGGCGAGGAGTGGTTCTTCCTGGCCAGCCTGCCGCCGGCCAACGGCACGCCGGCCGAGCCGCAGGTGAGCACCGCGGGCTTCACCGACGTCGAGCGCCGGGTGGTCGACGGCCACCGCTGGTGGAGCGCCGAGGAACTGCGCTCCACCAGAGAGACCGTCTACCCGGTGCAGCTCGGCGAGTTGTTGCCCGAGCTGCGCACCACCCCGTGGGACGGCACCGTGCGCACCGTCCGGTAGGAAAGGTCAGTCCTTCTCCTTCGCGAGCGCCGACGCGGCCAAGGAGTCGGGCAGCGGGTCGAACCGGACGAAAGAGCGGGTGAAGGTCGCCGAGCCGGACGTCATCGAGCGCAGGTCGATGGCGTAGCGGAGCAGCGCGGTGGCCGGAACCTCGGCGCGCACCTTGCTGTACCCCGCCGCGGCGTCCGCCTCGGTGCCGAGCACCCGGCCGCGTCGGCTGGACAGGTCGCCCAGCACCGTGCCCAGGTGGTCGTCCGGCAGCCGCACCTCGACCTCGTCGATCGGCTCGAGCAGCGAGATCCGGCCGTTGCTGGCGGCGTCCTTGAGTGCCAGCGAGCCCGCGGTCTGGAACGCGGCGTCGGAGGAGTCCACGCTGTGCGCCTTGCCGTCGAACAGCGTGACCCGGATGTCCACCACCGGGAAACCCGCCTGCAGACCCTTGACCAGCTGGGCCCGCACGCCCTTCTCCACGCTGCCGATGAACTGGTGGGGCACCGCGCCGCCGACGACCTTGTCCAGGAACTCGAACCCGGCGCCGACCGGCAACGGCTCGACCTCGATGTCGCACACGGCGTACTGACCGTGGCCGCCGGACTGCTTGACATGCCGGCCGTGACCGCGTGCCTTGGTGGCGAACGTCTCGCGCAGCGCGATCTTGACCGGCTCGGTGTCCACGTCGGCTCCGCCGGCCCGCAGCCGCGCCAGCACCACGTCGGCGTGCGCCTCACCCATGCACCACAGCACCAGTTGGTGGGTCTCGGCGTTGCGCTCCAGACGCAGCGTCGGGTCACCGGCGACCAGCCGGTTGAGGTTGCGGGACAGGGCATCCTCGTCGCTTCTGGTCTTGGCGATGATGGCCACGGGCAGCAGCGGCTCGGGCATCTGCCACGGCCGCATCAGGAGCGGCTTGTCCGGCGCGGACACGGTGTCGCCGGTCTCCGCCGAGGTGACCTTGGTCAGCGCGCACACGTCGCCGGCCACGCAGTACGGCACCTCGCGCAGGTTCGCCCCGAGCGGCGAGTAGATGTGCGCCACCCGCTCGTCCACGTCGTGGTCCTCGTGCCCGCGCTCGGCCATGCCATGGCCGGACACGTGCACCGGTCGCTCCGGCCGCAGCGTTCCGGAGAACACCCGGACCAGCGAGACCCGGCCGACGTAGGAGTCGACCGAGGTACGGATCACCTCGGCCGCCAGCGGCCCGCCGGGATCGGCTTTGAGCTCGTTCTGCGGGTTGCCCTGTGGATCGGTCACGTCGGGGATGGGGTGCTCCAGCGGCGAGGGGAACGCGCCGGCCAGCGCCTCAAGGACCTCGGCGAGCCCGACGCCGGTCATCGCGGAGACCGGGATCACCGGGTGGAAGGAGCCGCGCGCGACCGCGGTCTCGAGGTCGGAGACCAGCGTGTCCGCCTCGATGTCCTCGCCCTCGAGGTAGCGGTCCATCAGGGACTCGTCCTCGCTCTCGGCGATGATCCCCTCGATGAGCGCGTTGCGGGCGTCAGTGATCTCGGCGAGGTCGGCCGGGTCCGGGTCGCCGACGTTCGGCGGAAACCCGCCGGAGTAGTCGAAGTACCGCTGGGTGATCAGCCCGATCAGGCCCGGCTTCCCCCCGGAGGCCGGCAGGTACAGGGGCATCACACCGGCGCCGAACGCCTCCTGGCAGGCGGCCAGCTCGGCGGCGAGATCCGCGCGCTGGTGGTCGAGCCGGGCGATCACGACGGCCCTCGGCATCCCGACCGCGGCGCACTCCTCCCACAACGCGGTGGTCGCCGGGTCCACGCCCTCGGCGGCGCTCACCACGAACAGGGCGGCGTCCGCCGCGCGCAGTCCGGCCCGGACCTCGCCCACGAAGTCCGCGTAGCCCGGCGTGTCGATCAGGTTGATCTTGACGCCGTTGTGCATCAGCGGCGCGACGGCCAGCCCGACCGAGCGCTGCTGCCGCACCGCTGCCGGGTCGTGGTCGCACACGGTGGTGCCGTCGGTGACGGATCCGGCTCGCGAGATCACTCCCGCCGCGGTGAGCAGCGCCTCGGTCAACGTGGTCTTGCCCGAGCCGGACGGGCCGACCAGGACGATGTTGCGCACCTTGGCGGGATCGTCTACAGCGACCGCAGCTCCGCCGTCACCGTTGTCGGTGCCTTTAGCTGCCATGTGACTCAACCTCCCGAACGAGACCGCGCTGTCTGGGGAATCCCCGGAGAACAATGTGGTCGATCCCACACCGTATGCCTGTTCAGGACAAGTCCTCCCAGCGTTCACCACTCGCTCGTAGCAACGGGGCCGGCACTCGATAGTGGCCTGGCGATTACGCCTGGGATTGGCCCGGTTGAAGAGTCCACGTCGCCCGTAACATGAGGTCAGGGAAGTCCACGGTTAGCAGAATTGGAAGGTCAACAGTGTCTGACGTTCAGGCAACCCCGGCCCAGATCGGCACCGCGCGCGTCAAGCGTGGCATGGCGGAGATGCTCAAGGGCGGCGTGATCATGGACGTGGTCACGGCCGACCAGGCCAAGATCGCCGAGGACGCGGGCGCGGTCGCGGTGATGGCGCTGGAGCGGGTGCCGGCCGACATCCGGGCCCAGGGCGGCGTCGCGCGGATGAGCGACCCCGATCTGATCGAAGCGATCATCAACACGGTGTCCATCCCGGTGATGGCCAAGGCGCGCATCGGCCACTTCGTCGAGGCGCAGGTCCTGCAGTCGCTCGGGGTCGACTACGTCGACGAGTCCGAGGTGCTCACCCCGGCCGACTACGCCAACCACATCGACAAGTGGCAGTTCACCGTGCCGTTCGTGTGCGGGGCGACCAACCTCGGCGAGGCGCTGCGCCGGATCACCGAGGGTGCGGCCATGATCCGCTCCAAGGGCGAGGCGGGCACCGGCGACGTGTCCAACGCGACCACGCACATGCGGCAGATCCGCGGCGAGATCCGCAGGCTCACGTCGATGTCGGCGGATGAGCTCTACGTCGCGGCCAAGGAGCTGCAGGCGCCCTACGAGCTGGTCCGCGAGGTGGCCGAGCTGGGCAAGCTGCCGGTCGTGCTGTTCACCGCGGGCGGCATCGCCACCCCGGCCGACGCGGCGATGATGATGCAGCTCGGCGCCGAGGGCGTGTTCGTCGGTTCGGGCATCTTCAAGTCCGGCGACCCGGCCCGGCGGGCGGAGGCCATCGTCAAGGCCACCACGTTCCACGACGACCCGGACGTGATCGCCAAGGTCTCCCGCGGGCTCGGCGAGGCGATGGTCGGCATCAACGTCGAGGAGCTCCCGGAGCCGCACCGCCTGGCCGAGCGCGGCTGGTAGATCTTGATCTAGACGTGCTCGGAGATCATCACCGCCGAGGTGCCCGGCTCCAGGGCCTGGAACACGTGCGCGAGGTCTCCGGGATAGGCCACGTAGTCGCCGGGGGCCAGCTCCACCGGATCCTCGGCGAGACCGACCAGTGCCCGTCCGGCGGCGAGCACGACGTGCTCGACCACCCCGGGCATGTGCGGTTCGGACGCCTTGGCCTGGCCGGGTTCGGCGTTGATCAGGTAGATGTCCCGGCGCGCGTTGGGCGGGCAGGACGCCAGCAGGGTGGCCACGTAGTCGGCCCGCTCGGAGTGCACGCCCGGTCCCTCGCCGGCCCGGATCACCTGGACCCGGGGCCGCGGCGGGTCGACCAGCCGGCTGAACGGCACGTCGAGCGCGCCGGACAGCGCCCACAGGGTCTCCACGCTGGGGTTGCCGACACCGGACTCGAGCTGGGAGAGGGTCGACTTGGCGACGCCGGCCCGCTTGGCCACCTCGGACAGGGACAGGCCGACCCGGGCCCGTTCGCGACGCAGGGCGTGCGCGATCACGTCGAGGGGGGCGCCGCGGTGCAGCGGATCGGGTTCGTCCATGAACGCCTCGTGTTCGGTAGAGCGGTCCGATCGTTCGACTTGACGAACGACCTCTCTACCGTTCATTGTAAAAGACATGCGTTCGATGTGGCGAACCCTGGACCGAGAAGTGGTCCGCGACGTGCTGGCTCTGGCCGCCGCGGACGTCGTGATCGGCGCGTCGTTCGGTGCCATCGCGGTGTCCGCCGGCCTGCCGCTGTGGCTGCCGTGTGCGCTGTCCCTGCTGGTCTTCGCGGGGGGAGCGCAGTTCCTGGCGGTCGGCGTGATCGCGGCCGGTGGCAGTCCACTGGCGGCGGTGTTCGGCGGCCTGCTGCTCAACGCCCGGCACCTGCCGTTCGGTCTGGCGATCGGCGACCTGGTCGGGCGCGGCCGGCTGGGCCGGCTGGTCGGCAGCCATCTGATGACCGACGAGTCGGTGGCCTTCGCGATGGCGCAGCGGGACCAGGTCCGCGGCCGGGCGGCGTTCTGGGCGACCGGGACAGTGCTGTTCGTCGTCTGGAACCTGGGCACCGCGGCCGGCGCCCTGGCCGGGACGGCGATCGGCGACCCGGCGGCACTGGGCCTGGACGCGGCGTTCCCGGCCGCGCTGCTGGCCCTGGTGCTGCCCGGGCTGAAGGACCGGGACACCCGCCGGGCGGCCCTGCTCGGCGCCGCGGTCGCGCTGGCGGCAAGCCCGTTCCTGCCGCCCGGAGTGCCGCTGCTGCTGGCGCTGGCCGGCCTGGTGGTGGCCGTGCCCCGGCGGACGGCGGTGCCCTCATGAGCATCGTCGCGGTGCTGGTGCTCGCGGTCGGCACCTATGCCTTCCGGGTGGCCGGCCCGCTGCTGCGGGACCGGATCGTGCTGCCGGACCGGGTCCGGACGCTGCTGTCCATCTCGGCGGTGGTGCTGCTGTTCGCCCTCGTGGCCACGGCCGCGGTGATGGACGGGCAGCGGTTCGCCGGCTGGGCGCTGCCGGCAGGCGTCCTGGCGGGCGGGGTGCTGGCCTGGCGCCGGGCGCCCTTCGTGGTCGTGGTGGTGGCCGCCGCCGGGGTGACCGCCGGGCTGCGGCTGCTCGGCGTGGGATGACGTTTACGCTGGAAACGGAGGTGGCGACGGTGCTTCGACCGCTGGTCGGTGTGCTCGCTCTGCAGGGTGACGTGCGCGAGCACGCGCACGCCCTGGACGCGAGCGGGGCGGACTTCCTGGCCGTGCGCCGCGAGAGCGAGCTGTCCGAGGTGGACGGTCTGGTGATCCCGGGCGGGGAGTCCACCACGATCTCGCGACTGCTGGACACGTTCGAACTGCTGGACCCGCTGCGCAAGCGGATCGCCGACGGGTTGCCCACCTACGGCTCGTGCGCCGGCATGATCCTGCTGGCCAGCACCGTGCTGGACGGCCGGCCGGACCAGAACCAGCTCGGCGGGCTGGACATCACCGTCCGGCGCAACGCCTTCGGCCGGCAGGTGGACTCCTTCGAGGAAGACCTGGACGTCACCGGGGTGACCGGCGGGCCGCTCCGGGCGGTGTTCATCCGCGCCCCGTGGGTCGAGTCGGCGTCGGCCGAGGTCGAGGTACTCGCCAGGGTGCCCGACGTGCCGAGCGCCGCGGCCGCCGCCGGTAGGATCGTTGCGGTTCGGCAGGGGGCCACGCTCGCCACGGCGTTCCATCCGGAGCTGACCGGGGACACCCGGGTGCACCGCCTCTTCGTGGAGATGGTCCGCGCTGCCGCCTGACTCGTCAGGACGTATCGGAGGAGAGATGAGCGGCCACTCAAAGTGGGCCACCACCAAGCACAAGAAGGCCGCCCTCGATGCCAAGCGGGGCAAGCTGTTCGCGAAGCTGATCAAGAACATCGAGGTCGCCGCGCGGACCGGCGGGGGCGATCCGGAAGGCAACCCGACGCTGTTCGACGCCATCCAGAAGGCCAAGAAGAGCTCGGTGCCGCAGGACAACATCGAGCGCGCCCGCAAGCGCGGCGGCGGTGAGGAGGCGGGCGGCGCCGACTGGCAGACGATCATGTATGAGGGGTACGGGCCCAACGGGGTCGCGGTGCTGATCGAGTGCCTGACCGACAACCGCAACCGGGCGGCGGGCGAGGTGCGCACCGCCATGACCCGCAACGGCGGCTCGATGGCCGACCCCGGCTCGGTGTCGTACCTGTTCAACCGCAAGGGCGTGGTGATCCTGCCCAAGAGCGGCCTGTCCGAGGACGACGTCCTGATGGCGGTCCTGGACGCGGGCGCCGAGGAGGTCAACGACCTCGGCGAGACCTTCGAGGTGGTCTCCGAGGCCACCGACCTGGTCAGCGTGCGCAGCGCCCTGCAGTCGGCGGGCTACGACTACGAGTCCGCCGACGCCAGCTTCCTGCCCTCGGTGAGCGTCCCACTCGACGTCGACGGCGCCCGCAAGGTCTTCCGCCTGATCGACGCCCTGGAGGACTGCGACGACGTCCAGAACGTCTACGCCAACTTCGACGTCTCCGACGAGGTCATGGAAGCGGTGGATGCCTGACCCGGTGAGTGCGGAACTGCCGCAGGAGCAGGAGCGGCTGCGGGCGTGGTTGGTCGAGCAGGGGGAGCGGTTCGGCTATGCCACCGTCGAGGTGGAGGCGGACCGGCACGGGGCGGGTTACGTCTTCTCCGTGGGGGCGTGGCGCAACCTCGGCGTGCCGGAAGGGGTCGTCATCGGGTTGCCCGACGGGGCGGGGCGGACCCTGCTGGACGGCTACCTGCGGCGGGCAAAGGCGGGGGAGCGGTTCGCGCTCGGCCGGCCCTACCAGGACTTCTTCGACAACGCGCCGGTGGTGTTCGAGCGGGTCATGCGTGGCCACTACCCCGAGTTCTTCGGCAGCGCGCTGCTGGTCTACCCGCAGGGCGAGTTCCCGGCGGTGCAACTGATCGTGGCCACGCCGCAGGGCGCCTGGCCGTGGCAGGCGGACGCGCCCGGTGGTTTTGCCGACTGGCAACCGGTTCTCACCCAGAGCGGACAGCCGGAAAGCTGGATTCCAGGGGTGGACGGGCCATAGCCTGAGTTCGCCCAAATATTTGCGTGAAGCCCTGAACCGTTTCTGGCCCACCGCCGTAAATGCGCGCAGGGGGTGAGCTTGGCGCGGACTGGGAGGCGGCTCATGGTCACGAGAACCGACTATCTCATCATCGGCGCCGGTCCCGCGGGCCTGCAGTTGGGCTACTTCCTCGAACGGGCCGGCCGGGACTATCTGATCCTCGAAGCCGGCCCCACTGCTGGAACGTTCTTCCGCACCTTCCCCCGGCATCGGCAACTGATGTCAATCAACAAGTCCCACACCGGTTCCACTGACCCGGAGCTCAACCTCCGGATGGACTGGAACTCGCTGCTTTCCGACCGGGAGCGGCTGCTGTTCCCCCGGTACACCGAGCGGTATTTCCCGAACGCGGACGTGATGGTCCGATACCTCAGTGACTTCGCCGAGGCACTTGGGCTCAATATTCATTACGGCGCCCGGGTTACTCGGGTCACCCGGGCGGAGTATTTCCGGGTGGTCGACCAGAACGGATCCGTGTATGAGGCGCCCCTGCTGGTCGTCGCCACGGGTCCGGCGAAGCCTTACGTGCCAGGCATTCCCGGCATAGAGACGGCCGAGCTGTATGGCACCGTGACGGTGAATCCGAGAGATTTTCTCGATCAGCGGGTATTGATCGTCGGAAAAGGCAGTTCAGCCTTCGAGACCGCCGAGAACCTCGTCGAGACCGCCGCGGTGATCCATCTGGCCGGGCCGACCTCGACCGGCATGGCCTGGCGCAGCCACCACGCCGGACACCTGCGCGAGGCCCTGCTCGAGGGTCAGGTGCTGCGCATCGAGCCGAACGGCGACGGCTACCTGGTCACCGTCAGCCTGTCCCGGGCCGGCGAGGTGGCCGAGCGGATCCACTACGACCGGGTGATCGTCTGCACCGGATTCCGGTTCGACAACTCGATATTCGCCGAAGGGTGCCGGCCGGAGCTGGTGCTCGACGACCGGTTCCCGGCGCTGACCTCGGAGTGGGAGTCGGTCAACGTGCCCGATCTCTACTTCGCCGGCACGCTCATGCAGGTGCGGGACTTCCGCAGGTCCACCACCGGCTTCATCCACGGCTTCCGGTACTGCATCAAGGCCCTGCACCGGATCCTGGAGCAGCGCTACCACGGAATTCCCTGGCCCCCAAGGGGTTTACCGGCCGAAGCGGAGACGCTGATGGTCGCCCTGCTGTGCCGGGCCAACCGCACCTCGGCGCTGTGGCAGCAGTTCGGCCGGCTGTGCGACGTGGTGGTGCCCGAGGGCGTCGATGCCGCGTACTACGAGGAGCTGCCGGTCGACTATGTCCACGAGGGCCGGTTGGGCGCTCGGGAGAGCATCTTCACCATGACCCTGGAGTACGGATCGGACGCCTCGCTGCACCCGGTGGTTCGGCACTACCGGCGCGGCTCGCTGGTCGCCGAGCACCACGTGGCGGAGAACATCGAGCACGACTGGAGCAGCGAGGCGGCGCACCGCGGGCCGCTTCGGGCGTTCTTCACCCGGGAGCTGGAACCGGTCCGGGCCACCTGCTAGCGGCAGAGCGCGCGGATCCGCGCGGCATGCGCCGGATAGCGCGCACCCAGCAGGCCGGCGTCGGCGAAGGTCACACAGTCGTCGGTGTAGGGCGGCACCACCACGGTGCCCATCAGGGTCCACTCGCCCAACGTGGTCGAGCCCTGCCAGACGCCGGACGGCACGACGACCTGCGGCCGCTGACCTGCGGCGAGGTCCGGGCCGAGCACCGGCTCGCTGACCCGATCGCCGTCGAGCAGGAGCAGCCGGGCCGGGGCGCCCGCGTGGTAGCTGTAGATCTCCAGGCGGTCCAGCCGGTGCAGTGCCGAGAAGTCCGGCGCCACCAGCAGGTAGTAGATCGCCGAGCAGCGCCCGTCCCGCCAGCTCTGGCTCCACCGGCCGCCTTCGCCGGCCAGTTCCCGCATCCCCAACTCCGTCGCGATCTGTCCGGGGTCCTGCGGATCTGGCACGTGGCGAGGTTACGCGGTGCTTACCCGGCGCGATCCAATCACTAGCATTCGTGGCCCGACGTCAGGTTCGAGGAGGCTCGGCAGGTGGCGATCAGCGATCCGGTCCCGCCGGTCGAGGCGCCGGTCGCCCGGCCGCGCCCGACCGACATGTCCGAGACGGAGCTGGGGTTCTCGCCGCAGCCCGCGGTGCGGTGGCTGGCCCCCGGCGTGCTGATCAGGACGGGTGCCCAGTCCCTGTTGGCCGCGATCTTCGGGTCGTTCGCGGACAAGCGGGAGCTGCAGGGCAGCCTGCCGGCGGTCGTGCACCGGCACGACTCCGGAACCGAGCTGTGGCTGGATCATGTCGCCGATCTCGGCGACGGGTTCGACGCCACGTTCTCGGTCGCCTCGCTGCTGGCCGCCGAGACCCTCGAGGTGCCGGAGGCCGGCAAGCTGCCGCGCGGCCGGCTGCTGGTGATGGGCGGTGACCAGGTCTACCCGGCCGCGTCCACCCGGGCCTACGAGGACCGCAGCAAGGGCGTCTACCGGGCCGCTCTGCCGGTGCCGCACGGGGTGCCGCCGACCCTGTTCGCGTTGCCGGGCAACCACGACTGGTACGACGGACTGACCGCTTTCCTGCGGGTGTTCGCCCAGCGCCGGCCGTTCGGCGGCTGGAAGACCGAGCAGACCCGCAGCTACTTCGCCGTGCAGCTGCCGCAGCGGTGGTGGCTGTTGGCCATCGACACCCAGTTCGACGACTATGTCGACGCGCCGCAGCTGGAGTACTTCCGGCGGGTCTCCGAGGACCTGCGGGAGGGCGACGCGATCATCTTGTGCACGTCGTCGCCGTCCTGGGTGGCGGCCGGTTCGGGCGGGGAGTCCAAGGGCTACGACACGATCGAGTTCTTCAACCGGGAGATCGTGCGGTCCAGGGGCGCCGAGATCCGGGTGATGCTGACCGGCGACCGGCACCACTACGCGCGCTACGCCGAGCGCGGCGGCACCGGGGCGCGGATCACCTGCGGTCTCGGCGGCGCCTACCTGTCGGCGACGCACAAGCTGCCGGAGGAGATCGAACTGCCGGCGCCGCACACCCGGGTGCGGGCCCCCGAGTCGAAGCGGTTCGACCTGGTCACCGCCTACCCGGACAAGGCGAGGTCGCGGATGCTCGCCGGCGGCGTGTTCGCGTTGCCCTGGCGCAACCCCGGGTTCTGGACCATGACCGGCATCGCGCAGACCGCGATGACCCTCGCGGTGCTGCTCGGCATCGCCGAGTCGGGCGGCGGCACCTTCCGGCTGCTCGCCGGCTGGGCGCCGGCCGTGCTCGTGGCCGTCGTCCTGGTGCTCGGCGGCATCGCGTTCGCCCGGATCGACCTGCCCAAGAGCGCCAAGACCAACACCCTGGCCGGGGTCCTGCACGCGACCGCGCACCTGGCGCTGAGCGTCGGCTGGGCGCTGGTGATCCGCTGGCTGGACGGCGCGATGCCGCCCGGCATCGGGGCCGACCTCACGATCATCGCCATCGTGGCGATCGGCACCCCGGTGGTGATCGGGTTCCTGGATGCCGAGCTGGTCGCCGGTTACCTGCTGGTGGCGAGCGGGTTCTCGATCAACCTGAACGAGGCGTTCGCCGCGCAGAGCATCGAGGACCACAAGGGTTTCCTGCGGATGCACATCGACGGGTCCGGCACCCTGACCATCTATCCGGTCAAGCTGCCCACGGTGTGCCGGGACTGGCGGGTCGATCCGGAGGGCGCGCCGAACGACCCGTGGCTGCGCCCGGACGGCTCCCGCCTGGCGCCCGAGCTGATCGAGGCGCCGATCCGCATTCCCCGCACGAGTTCCTGACCGCATCCGCGTGTCGGTCAGCCGCCCGCCGACCGGAGCCGCCTAGGGTCTCGAACGAGTGTTCACGGACGGGAGCGGACGAGTGCGGGTGCTGGGTGTCGATCCCGGACTGACCCGGTGCGGCATCGCGGTCGTGGACGGGGGCGCGGGCCGGACGGTTCGGTGCGTCGCCGTCGACGTGGTGCGCACCCCGGTCGAGGCTGATCTCTCGGTGCGGCTGCTCGCGGTGGCCGACGCCGTGGAGCGCTGGCTGGAGCTGCACCGGCCGGACGTGGTGGCGGTCGAGCGCGTGTTCAGCCAGTACAACGTGCGCACCGCGATGGGCACCGCGCAGGCCGGTGGAG